>CAJWHT010000165.1 GCA_913041495.1 uncultured Desulfobacteraceae bacterium
CATTACCCGGGACTGTATCGGATGCCGGGCCTGCGCAAAAATCTGCCCCACCCGGGCCATCACGGGTGAAAAAAAGGCGGTTCACGCCATAGACATATCCGTCTGTATTGAATGCGGGGCCTGCGGCAGGGTCTGCCCCTCAGGGGCCGTCACCGATAACTTCGGCCTTATGCTCACCCGCATCCCAAAAAAAGAATGGGAGCGGCCCCTGTTCAACCTTGAGACCTGTATGTCCTGCACCATCTGCATCGACACCTGCCCTGCCGGCGTGATCGGCCAGGTCCTCCAGAAGGTGGGCTCCATCCATAAGCTGCCCTTCCTCGAAAATGAGGCGGGCTGTATTGCCTGCGGTTTCTGTGCCCAGGACTGCCCGGTGGGCGCCGTTACCATGGGGCCAAGGCCTTCAGCTCAAAAAACAGCGCCCCCGAAGGAAACCAAAGCACCTGCAACGACAGGGGCCTGATCCATGGCGAAAACCGCAAAAGGCACCGGGGAAGACAACCGCGCCAAAATCCTTGACGCCGCAGGTACAATGATCGGGGAATGCGGGGTGGACCGGACCAGTCTGGCCAGAGTGGCCGAGGCTGCCGGACTGAGCAAGGGCACGCTTTACTATTACTACGCCAGTAAAAACGATCTTGTCTTCGACATCGCCGACCGGCACATGGCCCAGATTACCACCACCCTGTTCGACATGATAGATGCGGACAAAGACCGAAGCCAGCCCGTAACCTGGGAACGTTTGCTCACGGCTTTTTTCACCACGATCCTCACTTCGGAAGCCCGCAGCCGCCTCCACCTCTACCTGGTCCGGGAGGCGGTGTCGGGCAATGCGGGTCTCAAAGAGCGGTTCCAGGAGACCTATGCCCAGTGGTTCAATATGGTGGATGAGGCCTACGACCGGATGGCCGGCCCCAAAACAGATGCCGCTGCCAAGGCCCGGTTCCTGGTGGCAGTGGTGGACGGGTTCATTCTTCAGACCCTGCTTGAGGCGGACAGGCCGTCCATTGCGGACATTGTCCGCCTCATGCTCCGGGTGATCGATCCCGGGCACTGATATGGGGTTACCAGAAGGTGGTTAGTGAAGCCAAAATCAAGGCGGCACCTTTGTGGGGTAAAAAAACAGGCGGGGGATTTTTCTGCCATGATATAAACGCTCACTGCGACCTTCCAGCCCACGGGCTTGACACTGCGGGGGGCTCTGCCTTAGTATCACTTTTTGAAACCACCCGAAACCACCTGACACAAAGAAGCCCCCATGCAGACAAAACAAAACCAGGTACCTGAGGATGTCCGCCACGCATTGGATCAAATTACGACGAACGCTGCTGCAAAAAAAGAGGCGCTATGGAATCTGATTGATCAGGTGCTCTTGGATGACGAACAGCAGGAAACCATCACCCGCCATCCCTGGAACCTGTTTTTTCTCAAGGCGGCCTGCCTGGCAGTGGGAAATAACCTTGCCCTAAAAGATAAAGAACAGGCAGACTTGGTGGCACGGATTGTCCGCCATGCCCGATCAGGAGATGTGGAAGCCCTTGGCACGAAACCGCCCCTGACGTACAACGAGGAACCGGTTCACCTGCCCCTGCTGGTGGCGATCCTGGCCCTGGCTATCCGGCTGGATCTGACCCATCCCCTGACCATCGACACCCTGAATCAAGGCCTCTCCCAGGAAGATGTTGCATCCGCGGGCAAAGCCGAGACCCAATTTGACCTGATTTCCGCAGAACCCCATCCCTTTCTTTCCGGCACCATCCGCCTTGGGCTGACCTGCAGCCATCCTGGGGTTCACCGGGCATTGAAGCATCACGAAACCCGGGTCCAGCAGTTGCTCCACAAGATCAACGGGCTGATCAGCCCGCGGTTTCTCTATTCCGAGGTGGTGTTCGAAATCAAGGCCGCAGGCTATTGCCCCATGGACATGAAATTCTCCGTGGATGCCATGGCTGCCATGAAGCTGCTCACCGGCAACCGTCTGTATTCGGATCAGCGGGTTTTTTTAAGGGAACTGGTGCAAAACGCCGTGGATGCCTGCAACCTTAAACGATTGTCCGATCCGGGGGTCTCTCCGGACATCCGGATTGATTTTTCAGCCGATTATAAAACCATCCGGTTCCGGGACAACGGCATCGGCATGGACCGCCAGTGGATGGAGAAGTACTTCCTGAAAATCGGAATTTCCTTTTACCAGTCCGGAGATTCCAAAAACCTCGACAACAGCCGGGTGGATGCCAGCTTTATCTCCAAATTCGGCATCGGCTTTCTCTCCAGCTTTCTGGCAGCGGAACAGGTGGTGGTGACCACCCGGAAAGCCGGGCAACCCGGGCTTTTGATCACCATACACACCCTACAGGACTACTTTGATGTCCGCCTTGCAAATGAGGACTGCCCGGAAGGCACGGAGGTCTGCCTCCACCTTTCTGCTGAGAACGTGTCCTTTGCCAAGAGCATGCAGTACGTCTGCTATCTTAAAACCAACCTGAGGTTCCTGACTGTCCCCGTCACCCTGACGGATCATCTGGGGCGGCAGTCGGTATTGGGGTCCGAACCCCTGGCCTATGAAAAGGATGAATCCTACAATTGCGAGTTTGTGGCCCCCCTGATGTTCAAGGATGCCAAAGGCTTTTTGTTCATGAAGACCAAACGGAACAAAGATACCCTTTATGCCCTGGAAAACGCCAAAGGCGGGGTGTCCATTTTCCAGGACGGCATATTCGTCACCCAGACCACCGACCTGCTGCCCGAAGGGGCAAGGCAGAACGTCATCGGCCGGATCAACCTGACCGGCCGCGACCGGTGCGAACTGAGCATGGACCGCAACCGCATTTTCTGGACGGATGCCCAGCTCCGGCAGATCAAGCAGACCATCCGGTCCGGCATCGTTGCCCTTGCCGACATGGCAGTCACAGGCTCATCCGCCCGGGGAATCTCAGTATCGGACAGCCTCATCAACCATCTTGCCATTTTCTTTGATTTCAACGAAATCACCGATGAGATGTACGACGCCCTGACACTGCCGGTGCGCAGAATTGTGGCCAAACGCTTCCAGGATTTTGTCCGCATCAACTTTGCCCATACCGGCAACCGCCGCCATGTGCCGGATGCGGACGGGTACAACGAAGGCTGGCAGCGGGAAATCCTGGCCGCCTTTGCCAACCGGAGCCGGCCGACCCTGCCGGAGTAATTTCAGCCAGGCATCTTTCCAGCGTTTTTCCTTAAAAGAGAATTTCACGTCATCTTCTGCGATAGTCAGAATGTCTAATGTTTCTTGACATTAGAACAATTCACAAATAGACTACTTTTCGTCGTTCAGGATACTTGCGAAGAGGGTCTGTAATCTAAAGCACCCCGTACCGATGTTCCGGCACCCCGGTGCGGCACCACAACCGCTTTTAGGAGGTAGGACATGAAGGCACTTAAAGACGTCAAGTTAAAGTTGAAACTCAATATCTTCGGCATGATTGCCGTTTTGGTTCCCATGCTCATTGTCGCCCTGATCACCGTCAACATTGCCTCCAAGGCCCTGATGGCTTCAGGGCAGCAGTCCACCCACCGAATCGCCCAGGATCTGGCCCTGACCACGGAATTGTTCATGACAGAGGAAATCAAGTTTGCCAGGGAATTGGCCTTAAGTTCCGAAGTGGCCACCACCGTTGCCCGGATCACGGAAAACGGGGTTGAAAACGAAACCCGCACCCTCGCCGCCATGGACAACCTTTTCAAACACTACCACCTGAAACTCGGTGAAGACTACGATCTGTTTTTCATCACCGATGCCGGGGGGGCCATCATCGCGGACAGCATGGACGGGGCCCTCAGAACCAAAGGGGTGAACGTAGGGGACCGGGCCTATTTCAAGGCGGCCCGCAAGGAGGGGTATCCAGTGATCGGCCCGCCCATCAAATCCAGGGCCTCGGGAAAATCCGTCGTGGCCATTGCCGTTCCCCTGACTGCGAAAGACGGAACGTTCGCAGGAATTGTCTGTTCCGTACTGAAGCTGGACGCCCTCTCCTCAAAGCTGACCACCGTGAAAATCGGCGAGACCGGCTATGCCTATGTCATCAGTGCCGACGGCACGGTTATCGCCCACCCCAACCAGGAGTTCCTGTTCAAACTCAACCTGGCCAACGTAGAAGGTATGGAAGCCATCAGCAAACGCATGCTCAACGATGAATCCGGCCACGGCACCTACGTCTTTAACGGTATAAAAAAGGTGGCCGGATTCGCCTTTGTGCCCATGACCGGATGGAGCATCGGTGTTACCCAGGACTATTCCGAACTCATGGCCCCGGTGCGGCAGATGATGACCTACAGCCTCATCGCCGGCATCATCGTTATCCTTGTCTCGGGAGGGATCATCTTCCTGGCGGCCCTGGCCGTCCTGACCCCCATCAACCGTGCCGTGGCCGGCCTCAAGGACATTGCCGACGGTGAAGGAGATCTCACCAAACGGCTCACCGTCTCCGGCAAGGATGAGGTGGGGGTTCTGTCCTACCGTTTTAACGGATTTGTGGACAAGCTCCACACCATGATCAAAGACCTGAAATCCGGTGTCAGCACCCTGTCCACTTCCTCCTCACAGCTAACCGCCATCTCAGACGACATGTCCGCAGGTGCGGCCCAGACAACGGAGAAGGCCGCCATGGTTACCGCTGCCACCGAAGCCCTCACCACCAATATGACCTCGGTATCCGCCGCCATGGCCCAGACCTCCAGCAATCTTAATACCGTGGCCGGCGCCGCCGAAGAGATGAACACCACCATCGGGGAAATAGCTAAAAATGCAGAAACCGCCAGGGATATATCCTCCACGGCAGTCTCCAAGGTGGAAACCTCCACCGTCAAGATGGGGGAACTGGGAGAGGCGGCCCACGCCATCGGTGAGGTGGTGGAAACCATCACGGATATCTCCGAACAGGTAAACCTGCTCTCCCTTAACGCCACCATTGAAGCGGCCCGCGCAGGGGAGGCCGGCAGAGGATTTGCCGTCGTAGCCAACGAAATCAAGGAACTGGCCAACCAGACCTCCAACGCCTCCATGGACATCAAGGACAAGATCGACAATATCCAGGACAGTTCCTCCGCCACCCTGGAAGGCATCCAGGAAATCTCCCAGGTCATCACCGATGTCAACGACATTGTGGCCGCCATTGCCGCCGCCGTGGAGGAACAGTCCTCCGCTGTCCGTGAAATCGCAGAAAACATCTCCCAGGCCTCCACAGGCACCGAAGAAGTCACCCGGACGGTCAACGAAAGTGCCGATGCCGCACAGAAAATTTCCGCAGATATCATCGATGTAAATCAGGCCTCCGGCACCATGGCGGACAGAAGCCGGCAGATTCAGTCCAGCGCCGGGGAGCTATCCGGTTTGGCCTCGCAACTGGATGAGATGGTGGGAAGATTTAAGATTTAGGCCATGGCTTGAAGGGGTTGTGCAAAAAAAAGTCCGGGAACCCGTTGCAATAGTTTGGGTCAATCCGTATCAGGATCGCCAGGGATGGTTATTTTCGGATCAAAGAGGCAGGAAATATTTCTTTTAAGAACGGATAGAAACTTGTCTTGTGCCCTGCAAAAGGCCAATGCAATTTCCATGGCGCGGTCAAAGGTGAAAAGCGCCTTGTCCCAGGTCCCCTGCATGGTGTAAAGCAGCCCGATATTGTTCAATAAGGTCGCTTCAAGGCATTTATTCTCAAGGCATTTGGACATCCATAAGGCCAGTTCCATGTGCAAAAACGCGGTCTCAAAGTCCCCGTCATTTCCGGCAGCCATACCTCTGAGCGTCAGCGTCCTGATCATGTTGTCCATCTCTGTCAGGTATTCAGACAGTATGAATTGGCCATAATTCTTTTTGGAGTTGTCTTTTTCAGGTTCCATCACTCCGTCTCTTGATTATATCGTTGATTCATACCAAAAGAATAGAAATTGACCGTCGGTTGTCAAGTTGACCATGGTATCTTCCGGGTGCACGATCATCTGTTTTTCCTCTCTTTTTCCCCCCCCCGGCCACTGACAACATAATAAATTTGCTTGCAATTATCCTCTAATCATATATGCTTATCCTAATGTTGGTTAGCATACTATCCCGATCCGTAAAATATTTTTGAAGACCGCACAAAGCTCATCTCTTTAGTATTCTTACACACCGTATTTTATCGATTTACCTATGCTGATTGGTTTACAAAGCCGTGTATTTAAAACAATACACGCATCAACCCAAAAAGGAGTATCAAATTATGAAATCGAATCCCCATCATACAAATGAATCCGCTGATGACATTGCCTATGAGTATCCTGTGGACAGCTGCAATCATCAGATCTCAACGTCCCTAAGAGACCTGAGTTCCCAGTATAAGAATTTAAAGAAGAATAAATCAGAATCCGGCAAACCGGAATAACGGCCATACCCAGAGGGCAGAAACTGGGCCGTCCATGAATGTTATTCGGCGTGCCCACAATAAACCATGAAAGAATTCAACGAGTTATTTGGTTCTTTCATATAAATAACTCCCGATGCCTGCCGGCAAGGGACCGGCTCAGATTCAAAGCTTAAAATAAGGGTATTTACCGCCGCCAAGCCTATTTCATTCTATAGGTATAGCTCATCATGATCTGGTTCCTGTCTTCCATATTCAGGGCTGCTTCAAGCCCCGGGCAGTCCAGGCTGATATTGATGGCCTCCTTGGTCATACGGATGCCCATGGAATTTTTTTCACACATGGTTTGGGCCAATTCGATGGCCTTTGGGATCATTTCCTCCTTATCCACCACCCTGGAGGCGAACCCCAGATCCATGGCGGTCTGCGCATCCATCCAGTTCCCGGTGAGCAAATACTCGTAGGCCCTTCCCGCCCCGATCAACCGGGGCAAAAAATATGATGACGCCATATCCGCCCCCCCAAGGCCGATGTTGATGTAAGCGGCTGAAAACCTGGCATTTTTGGCCAGGATTCTCAGGTCAGAGGCCATGGCAATGGAAAATCCGATACCGGCAGCAGCCCCGTGGACGCAGGAGATGATGGGCTGGGGGATTTGCCGCATCCCCAGGAAAAGCCGGCTCATGCGGACCTGGGCATTGTAGGCCTGCACCGGGGTCATGCTGAAAATCTCCGGGGCGTATTTCTTGGTGTCCAGGCCGGCGCAAAAGCCTTTGGCATCCCCGCCGTCAATAATGATGACCCGGGTGTCTTCGTCGTAGCGCCGGTCGCGCAGGAAGGTTTCAAAGGTTTCCACCATGGACAGGTCAAAGGCGTTGTAGGTGGCGGAACGGGTGAAGGTGAGCCGGCCGATGCCGTTTGCAACTTCAAATGTAAAAGGGGCGGTGTTGTCATGGGTGGTCTGCTGTTTCTCTGCCATGGGCGTATATCCTTATCTTTTAGTCGGTAAAACAGGTATCGGGCACATCCAGGGTCATCTGGCCGCTTTTGTTCAGCGTGGTTTCCAGGGCAATGGTTTTCGGCAGTTCATAGGCGAAAAAGTAACGGGCCGTATGGATCTTACCTTCCAGGAATGCCTTTTCCTTTTTCTTGGGTTTTCCGGTGGAAAGATTCTGGGTGGCGGCAGTGGCCATGGTCAGCCACTGCCAGGCGATGGCCATGATGCCGAACATCTCCAGAAACAAGGTGGCATCGGACAGGAAGGCTTCCGGACCTTTTTCCATGGCTACCCCACCGAGGGTCATGGCCGTGGTTTCCACTTGCGCTATTGTTTTTGAAAGGTCGTCTGCCATTACCGTCAGACGGTCTCCAGCATCAGCCTCTTTGGCAACAGCCTTCGCTTTTGCAATGGCGTCTTCAATTTCCTGCCTGAGAAGCCGGAGGGCGCGGCCATTTTCCATCGTAAGCTTGCGCCCCAGAAGATCCATGGCCTGGATGCCGGTGGTGCCTTCGTGGATGGGGTGGATGCGCATGTCTCTGAAATGCTGCTCCACGGGAAAATCATCGCAATAGCCATAGCCACCGAAGCATTGGATGGCGGCTGAAGTGGACTGGATGCCCATCTCCGAAGGATAGGTTTTGGCCACAGGGGTCAGCAGTTCCAGCAGGAGGTGGCAGTCTTTGGCTTCGGAATTTTTGGCCAGGATATCTTCATACATCCCGCAGTGAAGAATCAATGAGAGGGAGCCTTCGGTTACGGCCCGCTGAAGCAGCAGCATCCGCCGGACATCGGCATGCCGGATGATGGGAACGGGTTCGAAGCCTTTGGGCGCCGTGACAGGCCGCCCCTGATGCCGTCCCCGGCAATAGTCCAGTGCGGCATGGTAGGCGGCCGTTGCAATGGCCGTGGCCCCCATGCCCACTTCCAGGCGAGCGCCGTTCATCATCTGGAACATGTAAGACAGGCCGCGATGGGGTTCCCCCACAAGCCATCCCAGGCAGTCCCCTTTTTCCCCCAGGCGCAACCCCGTGATGGGGGCCCCCCGGTATCCCAGTTTGTGGAAAACCTGGGTGACGGTGACATCGTTGGGTTCAAGGCCGCCCTTGCCGTCCTCCCGAAGCTTGGGTACGGCAAAGAGGGATATCCCCTTCACACCCGGCGTTGCCCCTTCGATCCGGGCCAGCATGAGATGCACCACATTATCGACTGCGTCATGATCCCCGGCCGAGATAAAGATCTTTTCCCCTAAAATCCGGTACACCCCGTCTTTGCCGTCCACCGGCGCAGCGCAAGTGACAAGATCCCCCAGTGACGTCCCAGCCTCGGGCTCGGTCAGGGCCATGGTGCCCTGCCACCTGCCCGAAAGCATTTTGGGCAGGAATCGCTCCTGAAGGGATTCGGAGCCGAAGCTGAGCAATAGCTTGGCCGCCCCCATGGTCAGCCCGGCATACACCGCTGCAGAATAGTTGGCCGTAGCAAAGATAAAATTGATGCAGTGAAGCAGGGAATCCGGCATGTCCTCCCCGTCCCAGGCATCCGGAAAGGGGGCTGCGATCCAGCCGTCAGTGCCCAGGGTTTCCAGCATGGGGCGGACCCCGGGATGAACCCGTACCGTTCCCTTATCCAGTTGCGGCGGGTTCCGGTCCATCTCCTCAAACATGGGGTGCATGATGTTTTTTGCGATATCCCGGGCCGCCTTAAATACCATATCCACAGTTTTGGGGGTATGGCCGTTCAGGATGTCCCCTTCCCGGAAACGGCTGTCCCGGGTGGCCAGGGTGAACTTTAGGTTCTGCATGCTCATGAATTTCTGGGCCATGATCCGATTCCTTTACTTGATACCGTTCATGAATTCAGGTTGAGTGAACTCCGGATCCGGATAGGAGTAAAACCCTTTTCCGGTTTTAATGCCCAACTCTCCCCTGTCCACATATGCCTTGATAAAAGCGGCATTTCTCCGGGATTTGTCATCGTCCTTTTTCTCGGCCCAGTAATCCGTAACCTTGTACACGGTCTCAAGGCCGATGGAATCCATGATGCCGAAGGGGCCGGCAAAGGTCCGCATGATCCCCATCCAGGCCCGGTCGATATCCGGCACCTCGGCCACGCCCTTTGAGGCCAGGCTGAGAGCCGCCCCCATGAACTCGGTGAGCATGGTGTTGAATACGTAGCCGTGCTGCTCCTTTTTCAGCTCAATGGGGAACTGATCGATGGCCCGGCAGAAGCGCCGGATGATCCCCAAGGTCTTTTCAGACGTCCCGGGGTGGGGCATGATATCCACCACGTTGGTCACCATGCAGTCATGGAAATGAAAGGCGGCAAACCGGTCGGGCCGTCCTGTGGCCTCCGCGATCATGGAAGGGATCAGTGTGGACGTATTGGTGGTGAAAACCGTGTGAGCCGGGCAGATCTCGTTGAACCGGGCAAAAACACGGGCTTTGATCTTCGGGTCTTCAGGCACGGATTCATTGATGAAATCCGCATCCCGGCCCGCATCATCCGCATCAGCGGTAAACCGCATCCGGGTCAGGGCGGCTTTTGCCTGTTCCTGTGAGATCCGGTTGGCACAGGCCAGCCGGCCGGCCAGTTTTTCCATGCGGATTGCGGCTGCCTCAAGTGCGGATTCGTAAGGGTCGTATATTGCGACATCGAACCCGGAAGCGGCACATTGAATGCCGATCTGCAGGCCCATGGTGCCGGCACCGAGAACCGTTACATTTTTTATATCCATAAAATTATCCTTTTCATTCCGGAGGATTCATTATCCGAATGCTTTGTCATCCATATCCAGCGCTGCAGACGACAGCCCTCTGACGGAGGCCATTTTTCCCTGGGTAACGGGCAGTACCGTGTCGATGAAAAACCGGGCGCAGGTAACGATACCGCCGTAAAACACCTGGTCCGCCTTCTTTTTGGCCGCCGCAAGCTTTTGTTCTGCCGTCACGGCCCGTCTCAGATGGAGCCATCCCATAACCACATCCCCGGTGATTTCCAGAAAGGGGCTGGCATGGGCAAAAGCGGTTTCGAAGCGCTCGGACATGGCGGTCATCCCCAGGTCCATGGCGGTGGCGCCCAATTCCCGGACCGCCTTGTCCAGGGCATCTGCCATGGGGGAAAGAGTCTCAAAGTCCCTGGCCTGTGCGATGGCGGCATTCATCTCTTCCATCAGGGCGGCAAAGACCATCCCCTTTTTCATGCCCAGCTTCCGGCCCAGAAGATCCATGGCCTGGATGCCGTCCGTGCCCTCATAGATGGAGGCGATTTTAGCATCCCGGAGCAATTGCTCCACCGGGTACTCCCGGGTGTAGCCGTAGCCTCCGAACGTCTGGACGGCCTGGACGCAGACCTCGAATCCCCGTTCGGCACAATAGGCCTTGACCACCGGGGTGAGCAATTCGATGAGGTCCGAAGCCCGCGCCACTTCCTTGGGGTCTTCGGACACTGCCTGGGTGTCAAAGAGGCTGGCCACATAAAAAATCAGGGTCCGCATCCCGTCCACATGGGACTTCATCCAGGTCATCATCCGGCGGACATCTGGATGGGCGATGATGGGAGCGGACGGGGCGTCGGGATTCTTGATATCGCTCAGCCGTTTGCCCTGTTTCCGGCTTCTTGCGTAGTCCAGGGCGTAAAGGTATGCCATAGAGGCCGCGCTGCTTCCCTGGAAGCCCACGTTGAGCCGGGCCTCGTTCATCATATGGAACATGATCTCAAGCCCCCGGTTCTCCTCGCCCAGGAGGAACCCACGACATTTCCCCTTGCTGCCCAGGGCCATGGCACAGGTGGCGGAGCCGTGCAGCCCCATCTTTTCTTCGGTGCCGGTGCAGGCCACGTCATTGGCCTCCCCAAGGCTGCCGTCTTCATTCACCCAGATTTTGGGAACGATGAAAATGGAGATTCCCTTTGAACCTGCAGGGGCGCCTTCGATCCGTGCGAGCACCGGATGGACGATATTTTCCGTCATGTCGTGTTCACCGGCCGTAATAAAAATCTTGTTGCCGGAAATGGACCAGGTACCGTCATCGTTTCTTTTAGCCGTGGTGGTCAGTGCCCCCACATCAGAACCGGCCTCAGGTTCGGTGAGCAGCATAGTGCCGCCCCACTCCGCCGTATAGAGTTTTTCCAAAAAGAGGTTTTTAAGCTTGTCCGTACCGTACAATTCGATCATCTTACCGGTGCCATGGCCCATGTGGGTATAGCCGCTCAGAGCGTAGTTGGCCCCCACCACATACTCCATAATGGCAAAGGCGATCTGGTAGGGAAGCCCCTGCCCGCCCCAGTCCGGATCTTCTATCACCGAGGTGAAACCGGCTTCCATCACCGCTTCCCGGGCCCGGTGAAAGCCTTCTGGAACGGTTACCTTACCCTGGTCGAAGCGAACCCCCTTTCGGTCTCCTTCCGCCAGGGTGGGCAGCACCTCTTTTAGGGCCAGCTTCCGGGCCTCGGCGATCATCAGGTCAAAGCTCTTCTTTGAAAAATCAGCGTATTTTTCGTGCTCGGTCAGTTTATCCGCCCCCAGCAGATCGTAGAGGATGAATTCCCCGTCCCGGCTATCAGCGATGAGTTGTGCCATACCGCCTCCTTCATTTACGTATAAAAAGAAACCTTTAAATTGTCATGCCGCCGTCTGCGATGAGGCAGCTTCCCGTTGTATAAGATGCAGCATCGGACACCAGGTAAAGAATGGAGCCTGCCATTTCCTCGGGCTGGGCATACCGTCCCATGGGAATCTGGGCCAGGGCATGCTCGCAGATCTCATCTGATCCGATGATGGCGGAGGCAAACTTGGTATCGGTAAGGCCGGGCAGCAAGGCGTTTACCCGGATACCCCGGGGAGCCAACTCCCTGGCCAGGGTCTTGGTCATGTTCACCAGGGCTGCCTTGGTGGCGGAATAAATGCCCTGGAAAAATCCCGGGCGCACCGCGTTAACAGAGGAAACGTTAACGATGGCGCCGCCTTCGGTCATCAGGGGAACGGCATACTTGATCATGAAAAAGGGGCCTTTGATGTTGACGTCCAGGGTTTTATCCCAGATGCCCTCATCCGCCGTGATCATCTCACCGAAATGGGGGTTGGTGGCGGCGTTGTTGATCAGGATGTCCAGGCGGCCGTATTTTTCCTTTATACCATCGTACATGGCCTGGATCTGATCGGGATAACCCGTGTGGCAGGCCACGGGTTCGGCTTTTCCACCCGCTTCGGCAATCTGTGCGGCAGCCGCCTTGAGCCCTTCAATTTTGCGGCTGACCAGGATACAGGTGGCACCGCATCCGGCGATTTTTTTGGCTGCTGCCAGGCCGATCCCCCGGCTGGCACCCGTGATCACGGCGACGCGGCCGCTCAGGTCGAATTCTTTCATGTCAGGATCTCCTTATCTATATTTTTGATGTGTCTACAATTTTCATGGCGGTTTTCTCCAGGGCATGGACCCCGAAGATAAGCATAGCGAACCGCTTGTTTTTGGTCAGTCCGTGGAAGTACCGGTTGTAAATCTGCTGGGCGATGACCGCCAGGCGGAAGAGGCCGAAGGCGTAGTACCAGTCGAAGTTCGTCACATCCCGCCCTGCCTTTTCACCGTAACGCGCGATAATTTCCCGGCGCGTCAATGCCCCCGGC
>CAJWHT010000166.1 GCA_913041495.1 uncultured Desulfobacteraceae bacterium
AGTGCGACCTTGCCAAGGTCGAAGTCGCGGGTTCAAATCCCGTTTCCCGCTCCACCTTTTTTTCCTTTTGGATTTAACTAGTCCTGACATCTGTCCTAAGTAAACTTTTCCTGTAAAAAACCAGCATTTCAATATTTAAGAAACTTACGCTTGGAACCAGAATCCAATCAGAAACTTAGGGTAGCACCGATTTTTTCTTTGACGGCCAACTCATAAAGCGTCGAGGCCACCGTAAGATCAAACAACGCCATCCCCACGGATTTGAAAAAAACAGCTTCCCCTTTTTCCGGCCCCTTTTTATCTGTGGTATCAATGAGCCCTGAAAAGGGAAGAATCTTTTCCTTGCCGACAACACCCTGTGCCAACGGCTGGCAGATATCACCGGACTCTTTGGCGGCAAAAGGGGTATCCACATAAACCCGGTTGGCAGTCTTTATGACTGCATCAGGAAATTCCTTCATATCCGGGGTATATGAACCGATGGAAATAAAAATTTTGCCCTGCACCAAACCGGCATCGTTGCTGAACAAAGGGGTCTTACTGGTGGTGGCGGCAATCACCAGTTCGGAAGATGCCACAAGGTCATCCGGGCTGTCGGCCACCTCTACGGTTATCTCCGGATGGGTTTCACTAAAATGGTCGGCCATTTTCGCTGCAGCTTCAGGGAAAAGGTCGTAAATTTTCAGCCCGGTGATATTGCGGTTGAGCAGCAGATACCTGACCTGGCTGTATCCCTGGACACCGGCTCCAAGGATGCCGGCACGCTGCAGTGCTGGCGGTGTCAGGTATAATCCGCCCAAGCCTCCCACAGCCCCTGTCCGCTCGGCGGTTACGGCTGCACCATCCATGACGGCAAGGGGTTTACCGCTGGTGTTGTCAGCCAAAGTCATGAGACCATTGACGGCCGGCAGCCCTTTCTCCGGTGCACCCGGAAAAACAGATACCAGTTTTGTGGCAAAATACCGGTCACTGAAGCAGGGCATGAGCAACAAGGTGTTATCACCGTCATGGACATGGCTGCGGTCCGGCATGTTAAACTGACCGCTGTTCATGAGTACATAGGCGTTGAGAACGGCATCCTGGATTAATTTTCGGTCGATCAAAGAGATATCCTGTTTGTTCAAAATCAGCATAGGCGCCTCACAGAAGGTTTAGATGTTTGTTTTCCCATACCACAGGGGAAATAAAAAGGCTACGAAAACTCACGGGGACATGCAATTGCCTCACGTTTGTGATACATAGGGCCTTCGACACGTCAATACCAGAAATCAGGAAAGATATAAACCGGGAAAGATTAAGAATGACAAAACCGATAGAAAAAATATTATGCGTTGACCGGGCCTCGCTGCCCGACACCTGGGTAACCCGCAGAACAGTAATGCCCGCATCCCTTCAAGACTTCATTGCCGGATGCACTAAGGGCGGATTTTTCTTTGCAGACCGGCCGGAAGCCGAGCAGGATAAAAACAAAAAACAGATCATTCCTTATATCCTGCTTCAAACCCAAGACGGCAAAAAAACAGCCGTATATAACCGCAAGGGCAGTGAGACCCGGCTGCACGACCTCTGGTCCGTAGGTATCGGCGGTCATATCAATCCTGAAGACAATGCGGGACCCGAAGACAAATTTGAAGACATTCTCGTATCAGGCATGACCCGGGAATTGGATGAAGAACTGATCAGACGGCCGGCATCTGATCCCATTGAATTTTGCGGAATTATCAATGAGGATATCACACCTGTGGGCAGCGTCCACCTGGGGGCGGTGTTCAAGATTCTGACAAAAACACCGGATGCCTACGTTGCCGGAGAAGAGCTATACCGGTTCACATGGATGGATACGGACCGGCTTGGGACCCTTACCATGGAACTGTGGTCGGAACTTGCACTGGAGCTTCTGGGGGATAAATAGGGCCGTTTAACGGTTCAACACCTTGAGCACCACGGACGCCTTGTTTTTGAGCACCTTGGAGCCCCGGGTGATCTTGCACAGACTGATACCGTATTTTTCAGCGATTTTACGCTGGGTCATACCGGCATGAAGATCCTTGAGCAACTTCCAGCGCAGGGTGATATCGTCCAGTTCCGCCGGTGTAAACAAATCCTTAAAAAAGGATTCCAGTTCATCTTTGTCCTTAAGAGACAACACCACATCCAATAACTCTTTATCTACACGCATCATTCTCCCACACGTTTTTTCCGGCGGTTAAAATCCGGCCGCCGAGCAGGTCTTTGTATCTTTGAGAAGAAACCTAAGTGTTTTTCACAGGTTTTCAAGTCTTAATAATCTATCTAAAATGGTCAGCCCAGCTCACCAAAGGACTGAACCTCATAGGTATAGACCGTTATCGGACGGTCTTTCCAGGCGCTTGCCGGCAGTCCGGCCTTCGTACACAGATGACTTAAAAAATCCTCAGGGCGGGGCAGTTGTTCCCATACCTGGGGTAAAAACGTTGACCGGCATCCGCCATGTTCAAGGATAACCCCGTGTCTTCCCGGAATCAAACGTTCGGTCAATTCACCGGAATCTTTGAAATCAAGGGGAACCGGAACCGACAGCAAGCTGACTTCAATATCGATATGATCAAACTCATCTTCAGACAACGGGGCAAACCGCGTGTCCCTGAAAGCCGCATGCACCGCATTTTCAGCGATGCCGTCCCGTATGCTCTTTACCGGTTCGATATTGCCGATACAGCCGCGCAACCGCCCCTGTTTATGCAGGGTCACAAACACCCCCTGCTTTTGCTCCAGAAACGACGCATCTCCCACACCGGGTTCGATTTCATCAGTGGGGCGTTTCAGGCGCTCCCCAATGCTGTTGCGCGCCATCGCAAGCAACATTTTTGCTTGGTGTTTTGAAACACGATCCGATTTTTGGCTGCCGTCCTTGGGGTTTATGTTCCCTTCCTCCGGTGTCTGATTGGTCATTTTGCCCCTCCTGTGATCCGTCACTTTCGGCAAGGTTAACACCGGAAAGCATAGAATAAAAGCGAAACTTCATCCTGCCGGGTATTTCACGCGGCACCGGAACACCAAACGCAGAAAAACAACGATATTTAAAAGAAATAAAAGTAAAACAGCGTTTTTTTTTAGTTCAAACGATTAAAAAACGTGGAACTACCATGCCTTAAGCCAGCCATTTCATAATGAAACTCTAACTTAACCTAACCGGATTTGACTCCGGTATTAATCTTTACTATCGTGAGATTTAATTGGAGAGACTCCCCCCCTCGTAAGAGATCGATAACATTACGAAAAATATAGGGAAAAACATGACCATTATTGACCAGAAACTTGTACACAAGCTGATAGAAAACGGGGTGGATGCCGCATTGATCCCCGGTTTCATTCGCAGTCTTGCCAATGCATTTCTGATCAACCCGGACATGTCCCACTGCCAGGCCAACAAACGGCTGAAATACCTGGGCTGGGAAGATGTTGAAATTGATTACCACACCTTCTCTCTTGCCATCAATGCCCTGGAAACCAAAGGGTTGAACCAGCTAAAGTATAAATCTGCGCCCTGGTATATTGCAAGCTTCAAGACACAAGCCCCCGGCCCCAGAATCTGATTAAAACAAGCTTTTCCGAAAAATAAAGGCACGAAATAATAAAAGCACGGGATGGACGTCCCGTGCTTTTATCATGTGCTGTTTTTTGTATTCTCTATTTAGAGGATGTCGTGCAACAACTCCTATACGAGAGAGCTAAGCTCAGTGTAGGGCATATCAAATGCATCGGCAACAGGTTTGCAGACCACTTTATCACCCACGTAATTCACACCCTTGGCAAATCCTTCGTCTTCCATAACGGTTTTCCAGCCGTTGTTGGCAATCTTAAGGGCATAGGGCAGGGTCACATTGGTCAGGGCCATGGTGGAGGTCAGGGGAACCGCGCCGGGCATGTTGGCCACACAATAGTGGGTCACACCGTCGATCTCATACACAGGGTCCTTATGGGTGGTGGCTTTAGACGTTTCAAAGCATCCGCCCTGGTCAATGGCAACATCAACGATCACAGCCCCTTTCTTCATGGTGGGCAGCATATCTTTGGTGATGAGTTTCGGGGCCTTTGCGCCGGCAACCAGCACCGCACCCACAACCATATCCGCCTCTTTAACCAGGTCACGGATCAGGGCAGGCGAGGACATCAGTGCCGTACAATTGGCAGGCATAATTTCAGACAGGTACCGCAGGCGGTCAATATTCATGTCCAGAATGGTGACATTGGCGCCCATGCCGCAAGCCACCTGGGCTGCGTGAATACCGACCACACCCCCACCGATAACCAGGACATTGGCACTGGGGGTACCGGTTACGCCGCCGAGCAGAAGCCCTCTGCCGCCAAAGGTTCTTTCCAGGTATTTGGCACCCTGCTGGGTTGCCAGACGACCGGCAACCTCACTCATGGGCGCAAGCAGGGGAAGGCCGCCTTTTTTATCCTCAATGGTTTCGTAGGCGATGCCGATGGAACCGGTTTTAAGAAGGGCATCGGTCAGATCACGGTCAGCAGCCAGGTGCAGGTAAGTAAAAACGATTTGGTCCTTTTTGATCAGTTCATACTCGGAAGGCTGGGGCTCTTTGACATGCATGACCATATCGGCGATGTCATACACCTCTTTGGGGGTATCGAGAATTTTTGCGCCCGCATCAATGTACATCTGGTCATCAAATCCAGATCCAACACCCGCGCTTTTTTCTACATAGACGGTGTGGCCTTTTGCTACCATCTGGTCTACACCTGCCGGGGTCATACATACACGGTTTTCCTGGGGTTTGATTTCCTTGAGAATGCCAACGATCATGTTTGTCTCCTTAATTAATAAAGGTTAATGCGTTCATTAACGGTTCCCAAACCTTAAAAGCAATTACCTTGCCAGGGGCACACCCACACCCATAAAAAAAATATGCCTGATTTTACAAGGAGTTACAGATACAGGTCAGACCGAATAAGAACCGACTTGAACAGATAGGCAAAGAGAGTTGGAAACAAAACGAACCAGTTCATCACTGAAAAATCAGAACCGCGCCGAAAAATGGAAACAAAATGAACCAGTGGCAATAAAAAGTTACAACTATTCCGGGAACCGCCGGTTGATACCGGTGAATTCATCGATGTGTTTCAAAAATAAATCAACCAGATGGGGATCAAAATGACTTCCCGCATCCCGTTCAAAGGTATCGATAATCTTTTCAATGGGCCAGGCATCTTTATAACACCGCTTATGGCTCAGGGCATCAAAGACATCGGCAATGGCTGCAATCCTGCCGAAGATATGGATATCTTCCCCTTTGAGGCCCTGGGGATATCCGTTTCCATCCCAGCGCTCATGATGTTGAAGCGCTGTAATGGCGGCAGCCTTCATAATGGACCGGTTGGATTTGTTCAGGATCTCGTACCCGATCCGGGCGTGCCCTTTAATGACTTCGAACTCTTCGGAACTCAGCCTGGCCGGCTTGTTCAAAATAGCTTCGGGAACGCCGATCTTCCCCACATCGTGCATGGGCGCTGCCAGCCGGAGCAGTTCGGCGCGATCTTCATCCATGCCATACTTGCGCGCCAGAAGATAGCAGACCTCAGCCACACGGGTGACATGATTTGCCGTTTCCTGGGACCGGGTTTCCACCACCTCCCCTAGAATAAGGATGACCTCTTTCTGGGTGTTGATGATTTCCCGTGCCAGACTGATATTGTCAAAACCGATGGATACATTATTAACGTAGATTCTCAGCAGATATCGCTCTTCAGACGACAGCAGTTCGGCTTTTTTAACGTAGAGGGCAGAGGTAAACCCCTCTTTGGTTTTAAACACACCGATATAAGCGTCATCAAGAAACTGTTCGCCTCCCTGGGCAAACATACGCTCATAGACCCCGGCCACCGACTCCGGCAACACCGCCTCAATGGGGGTGCCGTCCAGGTCCGCATACTCTCCGTTTCCGGCAATCATCAGCACCTTGCCTGCAGGAAACCCCACAAAGTAAGCACAGGAGATACCTTTTTGCTCATCCAGCCTGAGAATCTGGTCCAACTGCTCTAACACCTGGTGGCCGAACGTTCTAAACGACTTGTTTTTAAATACCAGGGAAGTGGAACGGATAATGGCTTCCAGACCTTCCCTGTTTCTTTCAATGGTTTTAAGGCTCTGATATGCCCTCAGGCAGGAGATGACTGACGTAAAAAGCTTCTGGGCGGTGAACTCAGGTTTGGTCTTGTATTCGTTGATATCATATTTGGATATGACGTTGTGTTCCGGGGCCTTGCCCGGCTGCCCGGTTCTCAGAACGATCCTAACCCTGCGGTTGTTCAGGGTATTGCGGATGTATTCCACCAGTTGAAGCCCGGTATCATCCTCTTCCATGACCACATCCAGGAGGATCATGGCAATATCGGGCTCGGCTGCCATTATTTTTCGGACTTCCCGGCCGGTATACGCTGAAATCAGAGACAGCCCCCTGCCGTCAAAGTAAAAGTCTTTCAGTGTAATCCGTGTGATTTCGTGAACATCCTCCTCATCGTCAACCACAAGGATTTTCCACCGGTCTTTGTCGGAAACCTCAGGCACCGCCTCCCGGCGGCCCTGCGTATCTTCACCGGCAAAGATCAGGGGTCCGTCGCTTTTCTCCGTGAATTTAAGCCCCATAGCCCAGGCCTCTCCTTCTCAGATTTTCTCCTTAAAATAGGTATCCACAAGGGATTCCGCAAGCCCAAGATAGGTGGAGGGTGACAGGTTCCCCATACGGGCCTTTACCTCAGGCGGTACCTTTTCAAGTCCGTCCACAAAATCCTGAAGCTCAGCTTTGCCGATTTTATGTCCCCGGGTAAGATCCTTGAGACGCTCGTAGGGATTCTTTTCACCATACACCCGCATCACGGTCTGGAAAGGTTCGGCCAGAAGTTCCTGGTTCTCCTCCAGATCCGTTGCCAATGCCGCCTCATTCAGATCAACCTTGGAAAGTCCTTTTAAGGCATTTTTTACACCGATACCAAAATATCCGAAGGCAGACCCCAGGCTTCGAAGCACGGTACTGTCGCTCAAATCCCTTTGAAATCTGGACTTCTGAAGCTTCACCGCCAGATGTTCCATCAAGGAAATGGCAATTCCCATATTGCCTTCGCTGTTTTCAAAATCAATGGGGTTCACCTTATGGGGCATGGTGGATGACCCGGTCTCCCCCTTTTTTACCCGCTGTTTAAAGTATCCGAGACTGATGTACCCCCACATGTCACGATCAAAATCAATCATGGTGGCAGCGGCCCGAACCATGGAATGAAGGACCTGGGACAGGGCGCTGTTGGGGTTGATCTGGGTGGTGAACAAGATGGGTGCAAGTCCCAGATGGTTGCGAATGAAGCGACGGGAAGCGTCAATCCAGTCCACTTCGGGAAAGGCGAACAGGTGAGCGTTATAGTTGCCTGTAGCCCCGTTGATCTTTGCCTGGACTTCCTTGGCGGAAAGAAAGGCGATTTCCTGGTTCATGCGCCAGGCGTAGTTAATGAACTCCTTGCCCACGGTGGTTGGCGTTGCCGGCTGACCGTGGGTACGGGACATCATGGGAACGGATTTGTAGGCGGCCGCTTTTTCTTCAATGGCAGCCACGTATTTTTTCAGTAAATCAACAACGAGATCCTTGCCCTGTTTCAACATCAACCCGTAGGCCGTGTTATTGATATCTTCGGAGGTGCAGGAGAAATGAACCCACTCACGGATACCTGAAAGGCCGGCATCATCCATTTTTTCCTTGATGAAGTATTCCACCGCCTTTACATCATGGTTGGTCTTTCGTTCAATCTCTTTTACCCGTTCGGCATCGCTGATGCTAAAGGCCGTCACAATATCATCCAGGGCGTCCAGATTCGGCACATCGGCAGACGCAGCCGGATCAACAGCCGATCCAACCTGGTGAAGTTTTAAATCCTTGATGATGAACTTCAGCCATTCAACTTCCACCTTGACACGGTGACGGATCAGTCCGAATTCACTGAACAATTCGGACAACTCCTCTGTGAGCCGGGCATATCGCCCGTCAAGAGGGGTAATAGATGCAACCTTTGTCATAATTTCTCCATATTTAGAAAACCGTGAATACCTTACCGGTTGAAAAGAGCCAACACCCTAAATTAATTTACAATATTCACGCATACAAATTCAATCCAAACGAAAAATATCCCATACAAATACCAGACTATCCCGCAATTAACAATCTTAAATCAAAAGGCAACCCGCCGTAACCCCGGGAAAATCACCGCCCATCATACCAGATTCCGCCCTGATTCTCAATCCGTGGAACATGATCGGCCAGGGCTGTAAACCACGGAATCATCTTATCCGGCCGATATGCCATCACATACTTGACAAGGGTCCGGGTTTTAAAGTATTTTAGCACCTTAATTTTTTGAGTGAATCAATTTTAGCGCCTTGCAGGAGTACAAATCTTATGGCATTAACCAAAACCATTATTGCAGAAAGAATACAGGACAAATTAGACCTCTCCAGAACCGCGACCTACGAGGTCATGGAAGAGTTCTTAGAGATTATAAAAGAAACCATTGAAAACGGCGAAGACATCATGATCAGCGGCTTCGGCAAATTCTGCGTCAACGAGAAAAAGGCACGGAAAGGCAGAAACCCCGCCACTGACGAAGAAATGATCCTGCCCGCCAGGCGCGTTGTCACCTTCAAGTGTTCAGGCAAGCTTCGCGACCAGATCAACGCCTGATCCCAAGCCACGCCATTGCCAATGTTCATCTCTGACCAAGCGATCACCGCCATCATCCTTGTGGCCGTTACAGGCGGATATGCCGCCAATCTCCTGGCAGACTTCCTGAACATTGGCAATTTATCCCCTGCCCTGCCCCGGTCCTTTGCAGATGTATACGATGCAGACCGGTATGAAAAGTCCCAGCAGTATCTTAAAGAGACCACCCGTTTAGGTGTCATCACCGCCACGGTGGACCTGGTTGTGCTATTGATTGTCTGGTTTTCAGGCGGATTCGGAATGCTTGATGATTTCGTCCGCGGCCTTCATCACGGGCCCGTGGTTTCCGGCCTGGTTTTCATAGGCATCCTGGCAGCCCTGAAGTTTGTGATATCCCTGCCCTTTTCCGTATACGCCACCTTTGGCATTGAAGCGCGTTTCGGATTCAACAAAACCAGCCCGGGACTTTTCCTTCTGGACACAGTTAAATCCATTATTCTGGGTGTCGCCTTAGGTGCACTGCTGCTGTCGGTGATCCTCTGTTTTTTTGATGTGGCCGGCCCCCTTGCCTGGCTCTACTGCTGGATTGCCACAACACTTTTTTTGGTGGCAATCCAATATATTGTTCCCACCTGGATTATGCCGTTGTTCAACAAATTCACCCCCCTTGAAGACGGCACGCTCAAAGAGGCCCTATTCGCCTATGCCAGATCCATTGATTTTCCCCTGGCCCAGATTTTTGTGATGGACGGGTCAAAACGGAGCGCCAAGGCCAATGCCTTTTTTACAGGTTTTGGAAAAAACAGGCGCATCGTACTCTTTGACACCCTGATCCAGGCCCACGACACCCGGGAGCTTGTTGCCGTATTGGCCCATGAAATGGGACATTTTAAGAAAAAACACATCCGCAACCGGCTGATGCTGGGTATTGTCCAGATGGGAATTATTTTCTACCTGCTCTCCCTGTGCATCTCCCAGGAAAGTCTTTTTACCGCGTTTTCCGTGACCACCCCATCCGTATACGCAGGCCTTATCTTTTTCAGCCTGCTGTTTTCACCCGTGGATATGGTGATCTCGGTGGCACTGCAAAAGATCTCCAGGCGGGATGAATATGAGGCGGACCGTTTTGCCGCAGACACCACAGGTGCCCCGTCCGCCTTGATCTCGGCACTGAAAAAACTGAGCGCACAGAATCTGTCCAACCTGACGCCCCATCCCTTTTACGTGTTTTTGAACTATTCCCACCCGCCGGTGTTGGAGCGGATGACCGCCTTAAACAAGATCGCGGACCAACAGGAAAGCAAATAAGCGTGGAACGGATTCTGGTAACCGCGGATATTCACGGCAGCCTCAGTTCCTGGCTGACCATTCGCGCCCTTTTAGGGGAGAAGGATGCCCTGGCCGTGGCAGGAGATCTGTTCGATACCCGTTACGGCCACTACGGCCACCCGGATTTTAGGCCGGAGGATATCCGCTCGGATCTGAAGCAATTGCCCAATCCGCTTCATTATGTTTACGGGAATTGCGATGTGTCAGGCTTCTGTCCGGGATACGACCATGAAAAAACATTCCGGGCCTTCGGAAAGTCCATCTTCATCCACCACGGCCATC
Organism: uncultured Desulfobacteraceae bacterium; assembly: GCA_913041495.1. Classification (GTDB taxonomy): domain Bacteria; phylum Desulfobacterota; class Desulfobacteria; order Desulfobacterales; family Desulfobacteraceae; genus Desulfobacter. Next base: position 10,314 of record CAJWHT010000166.1, read on the forward strand.
GGCCGGTGCCGGCAGGATGCAGGGCAGATATCATCATCCAGGGGCACACCCACCTTTGCCACCTGGAGCGAAAGGATAGCACCATCTTCATGAACCCGGGCAGCATCGCACACCCCAGAAACCAATTGACCACCTACGGCTGGATTGACCCGTCAGGCGTCCGGCTGGTGGAACTGAAAACTGCAGAACCCATCGCAGAAATTTCTTTTTAGCAATAAGGGTATCAATCCTCACCCACAGGGTTCACCCGCCGGACCGGTGTGATGGACTCCACCCGGCCGATCCCCGTATTCCTTGACCTGCGTCTCTGGGCCTGCACCTTTTTTTTCAGCGCCATATGGCGGCGGTAATTCTGATAGGCGTCAAGGGCAGGTTTTCCGGACGATCGCTTGGGAGTGTCAGCGGACGAATCCTGATGCATGTCAGGTGCAGCGGTTTTCAAAAAGGTATGGAAAGAACGCTTTACCTGTCGTGGCGTTTGCCCTTGTGCTTTTCCCGGAACGGGTGGGGCCTTTTTTTTCTTGGGTGGTACGTCTTTGCCCCCGGTTTTTACGGTCCGGACCCTAAAATGCCGGGATACGGATGTAAAAAAACCGGATACGGATGCCTTGGAAGCTATGCCGGGCGCTCTCTTTTGGGGTGTTTTTTCAGGCAGGCGGGGCATAATATACTTAAATGCCCCGTTGATCTCCTTCATCCGGTTCTCCGCATCGCGGGCTTTATGTGCATCACCGGCAAACCGGTCCGGGTGGCTGGTTTTGGCCAGTGTCCGGTAGGCTGTCTTGGCATCGGCAGCGCAGGCATCAGGCTGAAGCCCTAAAATTTTCATGGCAGTGGGTTTATCCATGTTTCGACCATACGCCCGAGTGTAATACTTCGTCAAGTCCCAGGGGGTTGGATTCAATTGAAAAAGGCGGGATGAAGTGCTACTATTGCGCCCGGTAAATACCGCGACTCGCGATCTTAAGGAGGTTTCATGACGGCAATCGACTACACACCGGTCACCCTTGGGGCGAACCCCGACCAGGACGCATGGTTCACCGCATTTTTTCTTGAAAACCATATTGATCCTTTTGCCTACCCCACCAAGGTGGGCAGTAAGGAACAGGTGGAATTCATGGTTTTCCCCGAAAATGACGAACGATTCTTTCCCTGCTCGGACCGGATGTTCAACGCCATTATGTCCAGAAAAAGCGGCCGGTTTCTTTTGGCCAGATACAGGGAGGTCTATGACAAAATCGTCCGGCTTGTGGATGAGTTCACCGATTCCGAATATGAACGCAATTTTCTCACCGGCCTGATCAGGATCAAGTATGAGCACGAAATCGAAAGCCGGCTGCTGATCCCCTCCCGTCTTGAAAAAAGGCTGTACAAAATTTTCTTGAGCCGCACCCACATCGAAGACCCCTACGCCGGTCGAAAAAGAGAGGAAAACCATCGTGCAAGGCGCCTGATGACGTCAGAGACCTTCAACAAAAGCCTGAACCATATCAACGGCACCATAGACAATATTGAAGATATCGGCCTTGCGGAACTCAGAGAGCGAATAAAGGAAATTGAGTTTAAACGCCTGCTCAGTCTCCTTGGGGCCGGCAAGCTCTGGCGGGATGACAATTTCAAGGTGCCCTCCCTAAACGGCGTAAAAAAATTGTTCAACACCCCTGTCACCGGTAACGGCCTGTCTGAACTCATTCAACTGATTCACAGGCCGAAGTCGAAAATCCTCTGGCTCCTTGACGAGGCCGGGGATGCCGTGGCGGATATTCAGATCGCCAAATTTTTAGCGGGGCTGGGACATGTAATCATACTTGCGGTAAAGGAAACTCCTTTTTTCAAAAAGGTCTCGCTCCATGACATCCGGACAGATCCCGTCCTTAAAAAGACCCTCGACACTGCCCAGTTCATCCATGAAAAAGCCATCAGCAAAAACAGGCTGGTCCAGCGCCTGAAGCAGGATGAAAACCTGTATGTGGTATCCGACGGCACCCAGGAAACCCTGAATCTGCTGTTGGTGTCCACCACCTTCTCACGGATATTTAAAGAAGTGGACTGTGTGATCTCCAGGGGGCCGGAGCAAAAAAATAGGCTGATCCACAGCCATTTCCGATTCACCCGGGATATCATCAATATCAGTGAGGAAGAAGAGGGGCTAAACATCACCTTCAAACCCAGGCATCCGGAGTTCATCAACTTCAGCCACACGGACCTTGAAGAAAAGGCCGGACGGATCATCGACCAGATGAAGACAGCCAAATCCAAGCATATGACGGTGATGTTCTACAGCGGCATTATCGGTTCCATCCCCGGCAAAATCGATGTGGCCAAAAAAATCATGGGGGTCTTCATTAACCATTTGAACACGCAGTCCGCGGATCTGTTCATCATCAATCCATCCTTATACTATGAACCCGGCATGGATGCGGACGACCTCATGTACATGTGGGAAATTGTCCAGCGCAGCGGCTACATAGACATCTGGCGGTTCCAGACCGCCGATGATATTGCGGAAAGCTTTGCCCTGATGAACCGCAAGGTGCCGCCGGAATGGATCGGAAAGGACGCCACCTACAGTACGGGGTGCACCAAGGAAATGCGCATCGCCCAGGATGTCCAGAAAAGAAATCCGGAAATGCAAC
>CAJWHT010000167.1 GCA_913041495.1 uncultured Desulfobacteraceae bacterium
TCGGTGGAGATATCCTGTGCTGCCATAATGACGGCCGCTGTGGCACCCTGGGAAACGGCAAATGCCACCAGTTGTTCATCTTTTGGCAAAGGGGAGGGCGTCGTCGTTTGATCGGATGTGTTCTGGGTAACGGTCACGGTGTTCTCCGGCGTATAAGGGTTTTTATATGAAAGAGCTACACAACCAATTGAAATGTTTCATGGGTTGTTTTGGGTACGCCGAGGGACATTCATGGGCGGCCCAGCTTCTGCCCTTTGGGTATGGCCGTTATTTGAATGTGACGGCGCAATAACCGGGGGCATTTTCTCCCTTTTCCCCCCGAATGTCCACCCTTTTAAAGGTCTTTGACAGAAGCTTTGAGACGTCCGGGACGGAGTAGTAGGAGAAAACCTCCCGGTCTACCCCTTGTTTTTCCAGGTACGCGTTGTCATGGAACCCGATGATCAGGCGTCCTGCCGGCCTGAGTATCCGGTGAATCTTGGCAAGTGTCCGCTGGGGTTCAGGCCAGAAATAGATGGTGTTTACGGTAAATACGGCGTCAAAGCTTTCATCCTCATAGGGGGCCGCGTTGAAATCCCCCCGGGAGAGGCTGACTTTTCCTGCCCGGACCAAAGTTTTGTTTTTCTTTTCTGCGATTGTTGCCATGGTGTCCGACAGGTCAATACCGTGGATAGATCCGGTGGTCAGTTGCCGGGCCACAGAGGCGATCAATAATCCCGTACCATAGCCGATTTCAAGAATATCCTCATCTCCATCCAGGGACAGGGTGTCTTGGACAAACCGGTTGAGGGGCAGATTTCCCCTGTCAAACACCCGGGACATGAAAAATCTGCCGAATAATCCATGGGGGGTTCTGGCCTGTTCTGAAAAAAAACGGGTAAAGCTGCGCATATGGTGTCAACTCCTTTTTCACCGTTGGGTGTTGCAGGTTAGGTTCCGGTTGATGTTTTGAATCCAGAGTATACCCGCAGGCAGATAAGTCAGACATCCCCCGTCCGGGGGAGTAAATAAAAAAATTACAGGCGGGCGGCCAGGATATTTTCCAGAACCTCTTTCGACAGGGTGACCGGGGTGTTTTTTATACCGGTGGCTTCGGCCATGGCAGGCAGATGGTTCCGGGTGATACCGTATGCGCCCAGCCTGGGAAGTGAAAGGGTTTGCGTCCACTGATACAGGGTGTCCACCAGCCGGGTGCAGGCCGATATATCCGTCCGGGTGTCGCCGGCAAGATCAAGCAGCCGAGCGGCTTGGGCATATTTTTTGAGGCCGGCCGTGTTGCCGTCGGCTGAAAGGCGGTCAATGACGGCACGGGTGGTTTCCGCCAGTAGTGTGCCGCAGACGTTGCCGTGGGACATGGTGGATTTTCCTCCGATCACCGAGGCAAATCCGTGGACCGCACCCAACCCCGCATTGGCCAGGGCAAGGCCGGAAATATAGGCCCCCCAGCTCAACCGGGTTCTGGCCCCAAGATCTCCCGGGTCGGAAAGGGCTGCTGTCAGAAGTGCCTGGCCGAACCCTTCAAGGCCGCTGCGGCAAAGGGCGTCCGTCATCGGGGAGGCCTGCACGGAGACAAAGGCTTCGATGAGCTGAGTCAATGCGTCCATGCCGCAGGCGGCGGTAACAGCCTGTGGGCAGGACAGGGTCAGGGCCGGATCAACCCAGGCGATCTCCGGTACAAAGTTGTCGTGGCGCAGGGATTTTTTAAAGCCGTCAGGGCCGGGACGGCTGATAACGGCATTTTTGGTGGCTTCGGAACCGGTGCCGGATGTGGTGGGAACGGCAATAAACGGTACCTTGGTTCCGGGATGCCGGCGGGAGCCCACCCCTTCCAGATAGTCCGTGACAGAACCCGGCTGGGTCAGCATGGCGGAGATGGCTTTGCCGGCGTCCAGAACACTGCCGCCGCCCACGGCAATCACCACACCAATGTCCGTATGCCGGAAGCGGTGAACCACCGGGTCAATATCTTCAGGTGAGGGTTCTCCCGGGATGCTCACCTGGTGGCATTTGAGTCTGTTTCGAATGAACTCGGCATGAAGGGCATGCCAGGTTTCTGACTTGGAAAAAGACGAACTGCCGGTGACCAGCAGAAGCGTTGTGCCGAATTGTGCCGCCCGCTTCGGAAGGGAACCGATGGTATCCGGTCCGAATATCAGTGCTGACGGAGAGATGAAGTTAAAGGGTGTCATGTCACGTCTATATCATCCCTGCATGGGCCTCGCCAGCTAAATCTGGGAGGGGCGGCAAAACCTGGCGATTGGTTTTCAATTTAATCGCCCGGGGGGTCGTCTTCCGAATGGTGTTTCATTGGGGGGCGATCTTGTGCCGATTCCGTCTTCATGGTTTCATACCAGGGTTCACCGCCATACATCGTATCCATGCAATCCGGGCAGAGGCTGTGGCTGAAACAGGCCTCGGAGTGACTTTCAATATAGGATTCCAGCAGATTCCAATAGCCCTTGTCATCCCTGATTTTTTTGCAGGATGAGCAAATGGGCAACAGGCCGTTCAAGGTTTTGATCCGGCCCAACGCCTCCTTCAGGTCAGTGACAAGGCGTTCCCGTTCGTTTTGGATCCGGATGCGCCGGGTAATATCCCGTGCGATGTGTACTGCACCACAGATTTTTCCAGTGGTATCTTTTATGGGATCTACCGTTACCAGGACCCATCGTCCGTTTGCAAGTTCAAGTTCCGCACTTTCCCGCTTCCCCGTCTCAAACATCCGGGGCAGGGGGCAGCCGTCAACTTGGCCGGGTGTACCGTGGGCCAGTTTGCAGCAGGTCTGTCCCACCGCGTCCTTTACCCGTGTATTGAACCTTGACTCAACCACCCGGTTGGACCGCAGGATGCGGGCCTGGGGATCAATGATACAAATCCAGTCATCAATGGCGTCAAAAACTGCGTCGAAGGTGGTTTCCCGATCTCCGGGAGATTGATGGGGCTGATGGCTCAAGGGAGTCCCCCTGGCCCGGTGAGAAGTCTGTCCCCCAACCGCAGGGAGGGTTTGCCTGAAAAAACGATGCAGATAATGTTCTGCAAAAGAGAGCCAATGAGTGATATTTTCTTGAAAAATCATTTACTATACCTCCTGATATTTTTGTTTTTAAGCGTTTTTGCGATGATATGTGGCCAAAAAGCTTAAATATAGCAGGCTATAGCGTGTGATTGCGGAAGATGTCAGGCGGTAAATTTTTTGCTGAAAGCGCATATTTTCGGGTGTTCCGGTGCTGCGCCGGGGTCATGTCCGGTATCCGGGTGTGCTGCTTTACATCGCACGATATTATGATTTTGCAAGTAACATTCCATAAGGTTTCGCCATACGCATTTCCAGCTAAAAATATAAAAAATGAATTTGTGTGGTATTCTTGCTTGACACCGCCCTGCCAAAGTGGTAGAACCCCCCTGTTTTGTTCGGGGCGTAGCGCAGTCTGGTAGCGCACTTGTCTGGGGGACAAGTGGTCGCTGGTTCAAATCCAGCCGTCCCGACCACTAAGAATCAAAGGCTTTCGGTTTTTACCGGGAGCCTTTTTTGCTTTTGGGATTTGGTTGCGGTTTTGCGTCTGAAATAGTAAAACGTGGGCGACCAAATGTGAAATGCTGATTCAACAACAAGTGGAACGAAATTAAATGGCTTTTCCCCCACAATCATCTCCCTTTGATCTATGCGGGATTCCCGAACAGCCGGTCTCCCGGCTGGCACCCACCCCCAGCGGTTTTCTTCACCTTGGCAATGCCCTGAACTTCCTTGTGACCTGGGCATTGGTGCGAAGCCGCAACGGCCGCCTCCACCTGAGAATTGATGACATGGACGGGCAACGATTCCGTCCGGATGTGCTGGAAGATATCTTTGTGTCCCTTGACTGGCTGGGGCTGGATTGGGATGAGGGGCCGGATGGGCCGGATTCATTTGTGAAAACATTTTCCCTGCAGTCCCGCAAATCTGTCTATTGGGATTATCTGGAGCAATTGGGGAAGAAAGCCGGTCACACCTTTGTGTGCCGGTGCAGCCGTAAGGACATAAAAAAGGCTTCTGTCAACGGGCTTTACCCGGGGACCTGCCGAAAGGCAAGTCTTACCTTTACCCCGGGGCAAAATACCATCCGGCTGAAAGTGGATGAAAACAGCCGGATGGATGTGGGCGGCCGGCAGGTTGCTCTGTCCATGGCCTTTGGGGACTTTGTTCTGTGGCGGCGGGATGACCAGCCCAGCTACCAGCTTGCCAGCCTGATCGAGGATGAAACCACCGGGACAAATCTGATTGTGAGGGGGGAAGATCTTCTCGCCTCATCGGCAGCACAGATTTACCTTGCCCGATGCTTTGGCTTTGATGGCTTTCCGGCGGCCACCTTTGTTCACCATGAATTGATTCTCGGTGCGGACGGGGAAAAATTATCCAAATCCAGGGGGGCCTATGCCCTCAAGGATATCCGGGAGTCAGGCCGGGGGGGGCAGGTGGCGGTTCGCGAAGCGGCTAAATTGCTGGGGATAGATCCTGAAACGGTCAGGACAGCAGAAGACCTTTTGGCAAGCCTGCGACAATAATGCGGCGCATGTTTTTCGCATAAGTCACTGCACCCATGCATTGACAAAGCCCCCGATTCTGATCTATGGATGACGGGTTCCCAATGATTTCCCATGTAATCGAAAATCGGAATTTCGCCATGAAAAAATATTTGAAAGCGGTTGCGGGTCTTGTCTTATTGGTCATCGTGGCCGGGGCCGGTGTGTACTGGTTTTTCCCCGGTGCCCTGCTGAACGGCATGACACAGGCGGCTAAATGGAAAGGGGGGATTGATACCCTTTCTGTCCGGGTGGATGATCATCACTGGCCGTATCTGGAAGCCGGTAATCCGGGAAAGGAAACCATCGTGCTGATCCACGGTTTCAGCAGCAGCAAGGAACCCTGGATCAATATAATGACACGGTTTGGAAAGACCTATCATGTGGTGGCGCCGGATCTGCCCGGATTCGCCAAAAATACTCCCGTACCCGGTGCCTCCTATACCATCCCTGAGCAGGCGGCCAGGCTGGACCGGTTCCTGTCCGTCCTGGGCTTGAAACAGGTGCATCTTTTCGGCATCTCCATGGGAGGATACATAAGTGCCTGGTACGCCGCCCACTATCCGGACAGATTGCTGAGTCTGGTCCTGATGGATGCGGCGGGTGTCCAGACCCCGGAAACACCTGATTACGTCAGGCATTTTGAGACCACCGGCGAGAACCTGCTCATCCCTGAGGATAATTTAGGGTTCGAAGAGATGATGGCCATCATCTATCATGTGCCGCCCAAAATACCGTCCCGTTTTGCCGACCACATTATGGAACTTCGCCGGAAACGGCTGAAAACAGAATCGTTGATGTTTGACAGTGTCCTTAAATCACTTGGCACCCCCCTTGAACCCCATCTGCCGAAGATTACGGCGCCCACCCTGATCATCTGGGGCGATAAGGACAGGATCGTTGATGTCTCCGCCGTAAAGGTCTTTGAGTCAGGCATTCCCAACCACCGGACCGTAATCTTTAAAGATGTCGGGCACGTCCCGTTTCTGGAGGCGCCTGAGCGGACCTGCAGTGCCTATGAAACTTTTCTTACGGGGCTCAAGTAAAACCGCTGCAGACAAGATAGGGTGGCGGCTGGGGTCTTGCCGGCCATAAGGGATATCGGCTTGACTTTTGTTAGGATATTTATTAGTCCATCTTATTATGCGCTTGTAATGTACGTGCCCTGTTATCGTCCGGTATTAGACTGATTCAGCCAGCGTCGCGCTCTTTTAAGGATATCCAGCCTTTGGCACCCCTTACGGCGGGTTCCTAAGCCGGCTTCTAACGGTTGATCAGCACCCACAACCCCAGGGGGATTGGATCATGAAGTTGGATAAACTTGCGATTTACACACCTCTTTTTATTATCTTTCTTGCTCTGTTTTACCTGCCGCAAGGGACTACAACCGTATTTGCATCGGAAGGGCAGGGCGAAATCTCTCATTATACACTTGAAGTCCAGCCTCAAGGCAGCGGCGGCCATGGCCAGCAAACCGATCATGGTGACGGGGGGCATCACGGCCATGCCAACCTGGGAGAAGAACTGCCGCTTTACTCTTGCATTCCCTTTGCCTGTATGCTGCTGTCCATTGCCCTTTTACCCCTGGTGGCAGGGGCATTCTGGCATCACCATTTCGGCAAGATATCCGCCTTTTGGGCCGCCTGCCTGGCCATTCCTTTTGTGGCCGTTTACAAGGGGCAGGCGGTTTACGAGATCCTCCACATTATCCTGGCGGACTATGTTCCCTTTATCATCCTGCTTTGGGCATTGTTCACCGTATCCGGCGGTATTTTGCTGCGGGGTAAGCTTCGGGGCACACCGATTGTAAATACGGTAATTATTCTCATCGGCACGATCCTGGCCTCATGGATGGGGACCACCGGGGCGGCCATGCTGCTGATCCGGCCGTTTCTCAGGGCCAATGCCCACCGGAAAAACAAGACTTTTATGGTGGTCTTTTTTATCTTCCTGGTGGCCAATATCGGCGGTGCCCTGACCCCCCTGGGGGATCCCCCGCTTTTCCTGGGGTTTCTCCACGGGGTCACCTTTTTCTGGACCATGAAGATCATGCCCCATATGGTTCTGGCTTCCGGTATTCTTCTGGTGGTGTACTTTCTTTTGGACAGTTTTTATTACAGAAAGGAGGCACCTGCCCCGGATGACGGGGAAAAGGCGCCGCTACGCCTGGTGGGGACCTACAATTTTATCTTCCTGGCCGGGGTTGTGGGGGCGGTGCTCATGAGCGGCATCCTTAACCTTGGGGACATCACCACCCTCGGTGTCCACCGTGCTGCCCAGGACTGGCTGCGGGACGGGCTACTGATTGTTTTCGGCATCCTCTCACTTTGGGTAACCCCGAGGACGCTGCGGGAGGAAAACGAATTTACCTGGTTTCCCATCGTGGAGGTGGCCTATCTGTTCATCGGCATTTTCATCACCATGATCCCCTGCCTGCTTCTGCTCAAGGCCGGGTCCAAAGGGGCCTTTGCCTTCCTGATCAACGCGGTTCAAGAACCCGTGCATTACTTCTGGGTCACCGGGATGCTGTCTGCCTTCCTTGACAATGCGCCGACCTACCTGACCTTTTTTAATACCGCACTGGGAAGCTTTTATGCCGGTATGACAGAAGCCCAGTCCGTGCCCCTGCTGATGACGGAAAATGCCATTTATCTTGCGGCCGTATCGGCCGGTGCCGTCTTTTTCGGTGCCTGCTCCTATATCGGCAACGCCCCCAACTTTATGGTACGGTCCATTGCGGCGGAATCCGGCGTGGATATGCCCAGTTTTTTCGGGTATATACTGAAGTATTCCCTGGTGTTCCTGATCCCGGTCTTTGTGGTTGTCACCCTGGTCTTCTTTTAATATAGTGAATACAGGGAAAAGGGGCCAACATCTGAAAGGAAGGAACCGTCATGAAGCTTGATCTGAATCAGAGGAGAATCGCCGTCATCGGGGGGAATGCCCCCTGTTGCGAGATTTTAACCCGTCTGACCGATGCCGTGTTTGCATCTCTGGGATTGCAGATTCTTCTGGTGGCCGATCCCCTGGTTCAAAACGAAGGGGTGTCCTGCGCCCGGGAAAAGGGGGTGCCCACGGCCACGGAGTATCAGGAGATCCTGAAACTTGACGGATTGAACCTGGTGATCAAGCTAAAAAACGACGAACGCCTGGCCCCCATACTGGCTGAACTGGACAGCCGGGGGGTGGAACTGCTTGAACTGGACGAGTACCAGGCCGTATCCTTTCTGAGCATGATCGATACCGAGGCTGAAAAAATCCAGGTCCGAAAAAAAATCGTGGACAAGGATGTCTGCCGGGACGACCTGGTCTGCCTTTTTGATACCTTTTCAGGCCATATCACGGACATCAACGAGAAAAAGACGCAATACCTCAAGACCGAACGAAACGAACTTCTGGAATTGGAAAAAGAACTGACCCAGGTGATTCAGGGGTCTATGATTCCCACCTTTATCATCAACAATGAACATATCCTCACCCACTGGAACAGGGCCTGTGAAGAACTCACCGGCCACAACGCCTACGAGCTTGTGGGCACGGACCGGCAATGGGTGCCGTTCCGGTCGGCCAAACGGCCCACCCTGGCGGACATTGTGGTGGAAGGGCTGCCCGAAGAAGATATTAAAAAATACTACGGGACCTCCTGGCGGTACTCCAAGATCGTGAAAGAAGGCCTTGAAGCCGAAGAGTTTTTTCCCCATATCGGGGAACAGGGCAAGTGGATTTTCTTTACCGCAGCCCCCATCAAATCAGCGGACGGGCAGATCATCGGTGCCATTGAAACCCTGAGGGATAAGACTGAGGACAAAGCGGCACAGCAGGAAATCGCCTTACAGGACCAGGAACTTGTAAAACTTCACGAGAAGTATAAAAAATCCGAGGAAAAATACCGGTCCCTGTTCAACAATAATCCCAATCCCATTTTCATCATAGACAGCCCAAGCCTTGAAATTTTGGACATCAACCACCGGGTGGAGAATGAATACGGGTATTCCAAGACGGATCTTTTGGGGCGGTCATTTCTGGATCTGTGTGACCGTGACGACGAGACGGTGGCAGACGGGTTGAAAAGCCTTAAAAGCGGAGACGGGGTGCTGTTTACCAAAAAACGCCATTTGAAAAAATCCGGTGAGAAGTTTTTTGTCAATTTCAAAGTGGTACATACCACCTACAGCAACCGCGACGTACTCATCGCATCGTCCACGGACATCACCGAAAGCGTTGAAAAGGAAACCCAGTTGATACAGGCGGGCAAGCTTGCCACCCTGGGGACCATGGCCGCAGGTATGGCCCATGAGATCAACCAGCCCCTGAACGTCATCCAGATCTGTGCGGACCTGATGCTCAAGATGATCAATAAAGGGGTGTCCATACCGGATGAAGAACTTGTCCTCATGGCAAAGGACATTATTGACAATGTGGCAAGGGCTGCCGGGGTCATCAAGCACGTCAGGGATTTTGCCCGCCAGTCCGACAGGGATCTGAAAAAAATAAATATCAATGATCCGGTGAATGACGTGTTCAAGGTGCTGGGACATCAGATTACGGTTCATTCCATTAAGGTGGTCAGGGAACTGGAAGAAAACCTGCCGGATATCCGGGCCGAACACAACCGGCTGGAACAGGTGTTTATCAACCTGGTCACCAACGCCATCGACGCCATGGATGAAAAGGCGGAAAAGGCCGACGGGCCGGTGGACAAGATTCTGACCATCAAAACCTGGGCTGAAAAGGACGTTGTGGCGGCCAGTGTCGGTGATACGGGCATTGGCATGAGTGACAAGGTAAAACAGAAAATATTTGAACCCTTTTTCACCACCAAGGAGACCGGAAAAGGAACGGGGCTTGGCACATCCATCAGTTTCGGGATTATCCGGGACTACAGCGGGACCATAGATATAAAGAGTGTTGAAGGAGAAGGCGCCACCTTTATCGTTAAATTTCCTAAAATTGACTAAAGGCTAAATTAAGGAACACCAAATGTCAGCAAACAAGATATTGATTGTAGATGATGAACAGATCATTGTCAGACTGTTGTCCATGTCTCTGCGCAGTGACGGGTATGATGTGGTGTCGGCCAATAATGGCGAGGAGGCGCTGGCGGTTCTGGAGAAAGAAGCCCCGGATATTGTGGTCACGGATATCAAGATGCCGGTGATGGACGGGTTGGAGTTGCTTAAACGGATCAAGGAAACCGATCCGGACAAAGAGGTTATTATCGTCACGGGACACGGGGATATTGATTCCACCATTGTGGCCCTGCAGCACGGCGCTTCGGATTTCATCAACAAGCCGGTGCGGGATGAGGCGCTGGCCATCGCCCTGGACCGGGCCAAAACCAAAATTCATATCCGGGAGCAACTGGCGGGATATACCAAAAACCTGGAGCAGAAGGTGGCCGAGGCCACCGAGGAGATCCGCAGGAAGTCCAACTTCCAGCAACTGCTCATTCACTCCAGCCATGACGCCATTGTGGCCTTTGACCAGGACTGGAAAATTGTGGTGTTCAACCCGGAAGCCGCAAGGATTTTCGGACAGACCGCCGGTGATGTACTCAATAAAATGACCATTGAAGAGTTATATCCGGCAGACCTGGTTGCCCGGTTTAAAGATGAAGCCCAAGATGATACCCGGCAGAAAAAAAATACCGGCGACATCCCCTGGAAAGAGATGACACTTAAGGTGTGTGTGGGGTGCAACTTTCCCGTCCGCTATGCCACTTCAGTGCTCCATGAAAATGGAGAGTTTGTTGGGATCGTCAACTTTTTCCAGGATTTGACCGAAATCAAACGTCTTGAAAAAGAACTGGTGCAGTCCGAGCGCCTGGCAGCGGTAGGCCAGACGGTGAGCGGCCTGGCCCACTATGTGAAAAATATCCTCATCGGCCTTAAGGGCGGTTCGTACGTGGTGGATGTGGGCATCAAGAAAAATAATACGGACAAGCTGAAAACCGGATGGCAGACCATAAAAAAGAACATCGGTCGGGTATCCGACCTTACCCAGGATCTTCTGACCTATTCAAAGGAGCGGGAGCCGGAGCTTGCCCCCTGCTTCCCCGGGGAAATCGTGGCTGATGTGGCAAGTCTTGTAACGGATACGGCGGCCGCCAAAGGTATTGAAATTGTATCCGAGGTGGATCCAGGTTTAGGGGAGGTGACGGCGGATCCCCAGACGATTCACAGGGCATTGCTCAACCTGGTCAATAATGCTATGGATGCCTGTCTGGAAGATGAAGATACGTCCAAGGATTTCCAGGTCCGGATCAGGGCCGCCGCAGCCGGCAGCGACCTTTTACTCATTGTGGAAGACAACGGCTGCGGCATGACCGAAGAGACCATGTCCCGGCTCTTTGATCCCATGTTCAGCACCAAAGGGGGCAAGGGCACCGGCCTGGGCCTGCTGGTCACAGGCAAGCTGGTGGAAGAGCACAAGGGGCGCATCGAGACAGAAAGCGAATTGGGAAAGGGCACGCGTTTCAAAATAATACTTCCTGCAGAGCCCGTAGCTGATGCTGATAAGAAACCGACCAAGGAGGATAAGTGATGAGCAAAAAGGTACTTGTGGTGGATGATGATCCTGATGTGAGATCATTTGTGGTCACAGTACTGGAGGAGAACGGATATACCCCTCTGGTGGCCTGCGACGGTGTCGAAGGCAAGGAGATGATTCAGGCGGACCGGCCCGATCTTGTAATCCTGGATGTGCTGATGCCCCGGGGCAGCGGTATCCGTCTTTACCGCCATCTGAAGACCGAAGAGACACTGAAGGATCTGCCTGTGATTATGTTCACCGGTATAGCGCTCAGATCTTTTCTGAAATCCCAAAAAGCCCTGGAGGAGTTTCAGGGGGAGGTACCCAAACCGGATATTTACCTGGAGAAACCGGTGGAGCCCGAAGAGCTTGCCAAGGCTGTGCAGGCGAAGATCGGGGAATGATAATCGGATGGTGCCGCAGGTTCCAGGCAAATCTCGGTCAGTCCGGCCGTAAGACCTTAAAGGTATTGGGGAGGGCGGTGTGCCCTTAAAGGAGTGCCCATGAAAATAAAGAAACTGCTGTTTGTCACCAAGTTTGAAGATCTCTGTTATGACGCCTTAAGTTCGCTGCTCAGTCTGCGCAAGGCGAACCTGGATCACGTGGTATTTCTCAACGTCATAGAGCGGGACAAGGTGGCGATGAAACGGGGTTCCGGATACTTGAAGGAAGAGGAAGTCAAGCTCAAGGAAACCGCCAATATCCGGTTCATTGACTGGGCGGAAAACCTGTTTGAACTGGGTATGGAAGTCGGGGCATACATTGAGGTGTCCAGCCTGATCCCGGAGATCCTCCGGGTGATTGAAGAGGAAAAGCCGGACCTGGTGGTCATCGGAAGGTCCCACAAAGGACCCTTGGAGCAGCTTTATTCCCGCTCTGATATCACCGATCTGACCCGGCGGGTAAAGGTGCCGATTCTGGTGTTCAAGCACATGCTCGAAGACCGGATGATCCCCGAAGAGATATTCAAACGCCCGCTGTTTGCCACCTCATGGTCCTCCACCAGCCAAAAGGCTGTGGAAAGCCTCAAGGAGCTGTCCGGTGTCATCGGCCAGCTCCACGTGATGCACGTGGTGGGGGAAAAAGAGCTGAAAAGTTCGGACACTCACGAGGTACAGAAAGTCAGAAAGCAGGAACGGCAACGGCTGGATGACCTTTGTGACGTATTTGAAGATGCGGGAATCGACGCCAGGCCTCACGTCTACGTGGGTGACCCGGAAAAGGAGATATTGAAGGCTGCCAAAGAGTACCAGGCATCCATGATCATACTGGGAACCAGTGAACGCAACGCCATTGTGGAGCGCTGGATGGGATCCATTTCAAGAAATATTGCAGACAAGTCCATCTATCCTTGTCTGCTCTTTCCCGTTGCCTGAATATCTGTTCAGATAAGGGGGTAAAGGTCGTACCAAAAGGTGAATGCCATTCAATTCCAGTCAGTTGTGGATTTGGGGAGCGCCTTATTAAATAGGTATGCCGGTATGAAGAAACGGCTTGACTCCCATTTTTTATTCTGGTACTGATTTATGCTTTAGCTAAAAAAATTGCGACGTTGTATACAGATAATTTGGACTATTTTAATTTAAAAAAACTGACAAGTTTTACCAAAATTTGGTCAAATTTTAGTAAAATTTCACCAAAATTTGGTCAAATCCCCCACCCCACCCC
>CAJWHT010000168.1 GCA_913041495.1 uncultured Desulfobacteraceae bacterium
GGGAGCGCCAGCGGGTGGCCCTGGCAAGAACCCTGGCCCCGGAACCCCGTCTCCTGATGCTGGACGAACCTTTGAGCGCTCTGGACCGGGTGCTCCGTCACCGGCTGCTGGCCGATCTTACCGAGATCCTTTCCGGCCTCAATATCACCACCATTTTTGTCACCCATGACCATGAGGAGGCCTTTGCCGCCGGCAGCACGGTGATGGTCATGCGCAAGGGAAGAATTGAGCAGCAGGGATCACGCGAAGAATTGCAGACGGCGCCGGTCAACGACTGGGTCCGGGATTTTTTGTCTCCCCGTTACCGCCGTCCGCCCCGGATAAAGCCGTAAGCCGCTCCGATACACCCGCCAACCAGATGGCTGAACTGGGAGACCTGGTCGATTTTCAGGATGGACACCACTTCGGATCCGATGAAGATCACCGCCACCAGAATGAAGGTCAGGGGGATCTCCCTGGCGCTGAAGTTGGAAAAGGAACTGAGCAGTATCATCATAAAGGCCAGGCCGCTGCCACCGATAAGGGAGGCGTGGAACAAAAAGGCGTTGAGCAGGGCCGTTGCCACCGAAGTGACCAGCATCATCTCAAAGAGCTTCCAGGACCTGTGCTTGTCTTCCAGCAAAGGTCCCACAAGAAGGATGATTACCAGGTTGCCCATCAGGTGCGGCCAGTTGGCATGGGCAAATACATAGGAGACCAGCCGGAGATAAAACTCAGGCGTGGTAAAGGCCAGCTGGGAAGGAGAGGCGAAGTTGAATCCCGTGCTCTTGGCCACGGGAAGGGTCAGGCAGGCCAGGGACAGCAACGCATAGGTCAGAACAACGGGGGCATTGTATTTGATTTTCATGGAAATGTTCTCCTTGGGTCAGTATTCCGGGCGTTATACCTGCGCTGTGCGACCACCGTCAAGACCAGGGGGCATTTTTTTGCTCAGGCTTTAGCAGATATCAACAATGC
Source organism: uncultured Desulfobacteraceae bacterium (assembly GCA_913041495.1). GTDB lineage: Bacteria > Desulfobacterota > Desulfobacteria > Desulfobacterales > Desulfobacteraceae > Desulfobacter. The sequence continues at coordinate 958 of CAJWHT010000168.1, forward strand.
GGTCATCGGTGCGGCAAGCCCGTGGTCATCCGTAAAATCCGATATCTCATCCCGGATCACCCGGAACATTTCCCGGCGCTGCGATTCGGGCAAGGCCGCAATCTCCCCGGCAAAGGGAGAAGCCGAGATACCTGCCCCAAGAAAACCGTCGATATCGCTGCAGCGCATCTGCTTGATGACCAGGCGGATGGTTATGTCGGGGAAGCCGGCGGATGCAAACAAGGCTCTCAACTGATCTCCATCTCCCAGAATATAGGCTGATGCCAGTGTGTCTGCCGCGGTTTTGCTCACATAGTGATCCAGTGCCCGGTGCAGCACTGCATAAAACGGGGAGTACGCCAGAGGCCGCCAGACGCTGAAAACGGCGTGGCCGCCGGGGACCAGGACCCGCAGGACTTCCTTGAGGGCTGCCGCTCGGTCCGGAAAATACTGGAGCCCCTGCTGGCACAGCACGGCATCAAACGACCCGTCGCCGAAGGGCAGGGCCTCCGCACTTCCCCGTTTGAAATCCGCGGGGATATTGTTCGCGGCGCAGATTTCACGGGCCTTTTCCAGGACGATTTCGTTTACATCCATGCCGGTGATGTTCACCCGGCCGCCTGTGGCATCCCAGGCCTTGCGGGTTACGATTCCCGTGCCGCAGGCCATATCAAGTATCCTGTTTCCCTCCTGCAGGTCTGCCCGTGCCACCATGTCTTCCGCCCAGGCACCGCTGAAGGCCGGAACGATATATTGTTCATAGATTTCAGGGCCGTCTTCGTTTAACTGCCATCCGTGGGTTGCAGACATGGCATCAGGCCTCCCCGCCGATACCGGAGCTGTTCCGGCAATAGGTTTCCCTGACCCTGAACGCAGCCGCCAGGGAGAATGCGGACAGGGCAAACATGGCGAGAAATCCGTTGTGGTAGTCACCTGCAGCGTAAATCCGGACGCCGTCGGCCATGGTGCCGTCCCAGGTTAAATCGGCAATATAGCCGAACAGGGGCTGGGTAATGGCAGTGCCGACGAAACACCCGGTGTTCACCACACTGACGCCCATGCCCGAAAGGCGGGGATCAACGATCTCCTTGGCCGCCGCAAAGGTGATGACAAAGGCTGCGGCCGTGAATCCCATGAGACCAAAGAGGAGAAAGCCTGCCGGCCCGGGTGACCAGGGCAGGAACATAAGGGCGGGCCAGCAGAGGGTATACCCGGCCGCACCTGCCAGGAGAAAGGGTTTTCTTTTCCCCGCCCTGTCGGACTGCCAGCCCCAGAACAGGGCGCCAATGGCAAAACTCAGGAGCATCACGGTCATATGGTCGGCGGCAACTGCCCGGGACAGGCCGTAGACATCCCGGAGAAAGGGCATGGCCCATAGCCCCATGAAGGCGTATGCACTGCCGATCATGCCGAACTGCACCCAGAAACCGGGCCAGACCCGGAGGGTGGTGATCACGCTTTTCAGGCTGGTGAGCCAGTGCCGGCTGGATGCACCTGTGTCTGCTTTATACCGGTTCGGCGGTTGGAATCCTAAGTCTTCCGGGCGGTTCCGGACGATGAAAAATCCGGCCAGGGCCAGACAGAGGGAGAGTCCGCCGATACCCATGAACACCGAGCGCCAGGCAAAAACGGTGAGCAGTTTTGACAGGGGGCCTGCGGCAAGAACTGCGCCGAGGTTACCGAACAGCAGGGTGAGGCCGCTCATCATACCGAATACCTTTTCATGGAACCACACCGAGTTGTTTTTCATGATGGAGATGAAAACCACGGATACACCAAGCCCCACAAGGAACCTTCCGGCACAGGCCGCTTCAAATGAGGGGGCCAGGCCGAAAAGGATGGCCCCGATACCTGCCACGGCATTTCCTGAGACAATGGAGGTCCGGGTGCCCAGGGTATCGGCAATGACACCGGAGGGGATCTGCATGACGGCATATACGGCGAAGTAAATGGCGGCCAAAGCACCTAAGCGGGTACCGCTGGTGTTGAAATCCGCCATTAAAAACTCCGAAACCACGGCCGGGGCCATGCGGTGAAAGTACACCAGGATATAGGTCTGGATAAGGATGGCGAATATGGTCCACCGGGTGGTTTCAAACCGGATGTCTTTTCCGGCTGCTGCAGGTGTCGTTGTCTGTGTCATCTGACGGTCCTTTGATATGAGTGCGCGGTCAAGGTTAAGGCCTTACCGGTTTGATTGGTCCGTGTCAACTGTAAAAAAAACTGCTGTCAGCCAGGGGGGGGAAGCTATTGGCGCCGTTGACAGATGGCAGGTTACCGGGCAGAATAGTGCCGTTCTCAAATACGGCAGCTTTAAAAGACGGAAATGAGACTTAAAACGACAATGAACAAAGACAAATTGAAACGGCTGGAACAACAGTTCCTGGCATATACCAGCCCCTTTATCCAACGGGCAGACGACCCTGAACCCTATATCGTGAAGCAGGACCATACGTTCCGGGTGGCGGAGAATATGGGGATGCTGGCAGGATCACTTGATCTGGATGATAGGCAAGGCTGCATCGCCCGTGCCGCAGCCCTGCTTCACGACCTGGGACGGTTTCCCCAATTTGAGGCCTGGGGAACATTTATCGACAGGCGTTCCGTTAATCATGCGGCTTTAGGGTTGCGTGTGATCATCCGGGAAGGCTTTCTTGGGGGGATACCCCAAACAGAGCGGCGGTTGATTCTCAGGACGGTTGCCCTCCACAACCGGCCGAGGCTTCCCAGGTGCCTGCCTGACCGCCTGGACTGCCTGGCGCGGATGCTCAGGGACGCCGATAAACTGGATATCTACCGGGTCATGCTGGAACTCTACCAGCGTCCTGTTAACGGGCAGACAAGCTTTATCACCCATGACCGGGTGGACGACGGAAAGATTTCAGATGACATTGCAAATGATATTCTGGCCGGCAGGGAGGTCCGCCTGTCACGGGTGACGACGCTCAACGACATGAAACTTTTCCAGCTGGGTATGCTGGCAGACCTGAATTTTCCTGCGGCGTTCCGGAAGGTGCAACACATGGGGGTTGTTCGGATCATTTTGGGTTCCATGCCCAAATCCCCCCTTCTTCGATCCCTTGAATCCTTTATGGATGACAGGGTGGCAACGCTTGCCCGGCAGCAGCAGGTGTAATCACCTTTCAGGAGAACATCGTCAGATAGGCCCCGGTAACGGCCATGCAGATGGCGATGAGTTTTTGTTTTGTAATCCGCTCCTTGAGAAGGATCGCCGCCATGATGAAAATGAATATTGTGGACATCTGGTTCAAGGTGCCCGCCCGGGAGGCGGTGGTGTATTTCATGCCTGCCACCCAGAAAAGCAGGGCCACATAATTGCCGATCACCGAGGCCGGCAGGGCCGTCAGCAAAGACCTTGAAAATGTAAACTCTGAAATGTACTGCCGCCGTCTGGGATGGAAAAAGACAATAGCGGACAGGGTGATGCACCCCGAGGTCACCCGGACCAGGGTTGCCCAGAAGACATCGGTTTGCTCCAGGACATCTTTTATCATCACAATGCCCAGGGCCAGGAAAATCATGGCCAGAATACCTGCGATGATGCCGGATAGCCGGCTGTCCCGCAGTTGAGGCCCGTCATTTTCCCCGCCCGGTTTCAATTCATCAGGTTTCAATTCGCCCGGGTTCAATTCTTCGGGGGACAGGGAACCCACTGCCACTGCGCAAAGCACCAGCATGCTGCCGATAATCCCCATGGTACCCAAACGTTCGTCCAGCAAAAGAAACGAAAACAGGAGCACGTTAGGCAGGTAGAGGCATTCCACCACGGCCACCATGCCGGCACCCAGCCGGTTCAGGGCGGTGAAAAAGCAGATATCGGCCAGGGTGATCCCCACAAAGCCGGACAGGATCAAAAGCCCCCATGCCCGGAATCCCACATCCGGGAAAAACGGGATGCCCAGTATCACCATGGTGATCCCGATAAGCACAAAGGCCACCACACTTTTATAGATGTTCAGGGAGATGGGGGAAAAGGTGTTTCCGGCCTTTTTGAATAAAATAACGGCCAACGCCCAGAAAAAGGCGGAACTCAAAGCAAATACAGATCCCAGCATAGGGTGCGGTACTCCAAAACTGAAGATAATTGGTTACGTGTTTTGCCGGAAATAGTTAGGCTTGATCGTCTCCGGCAGGCCCTGAGATAAAGCGGCCTTTTAAATGGGGTAGCCCCTTGTCCGCATCCCTGAGTTCAAAATCCGCCCGGGCGTCTTGTGTGTCAAATCCGAGGGTGACGGTGCCGGGTAGGAAGATCGGCAGTTTCAGTGCCCCTTCAATCCGGTATATTTCCGGGTGGCCAAAGGCCGTTTCCAGGCTGGCGCAGGCCCGGGCCAGGCTCCACATGCCGTGGGCGATGGCCCGCTTGAACCCGATGAATCTGGCAGTCCAGGCGTAGAGATGGTGGGGGTTGTAATCCCCGGAAACCGCGGCATAGCGCCGGCCGGTATTTTCCGGCAGGGTGATGGTTTCACGTACCGTTAAGGGCACCTCCTCGGTCCGGTCTTTGTCCTCTTTTGGGGGCGGGTTTTTGGCCCGGGTGAAATAGGTGGAAATGCCTACCCAGACCAGGGTATCTCCATCCCTGGCCTCAAGGAGAAAGCGGCTGTGGATGCCTTTGGGTGTCTGGTTCATATCCAGCAGGCTGCAGAACAGGTCCAGCGGTGTTTCCGGCGTCACCGGACGTTTTAACTCAAAGGACTGTCCCACCTGGATCAGCCCCATGGGATTGATGGGGAAATCCGACGAACTGATGAACCTGCCGATAATCCCGATGAAAAGGGTCTGGATGTAGGGTGCCGGCACCATGTCCCGGGTCCCCGCCTCATCGTCATACCCGCAGACCGCCTTGAAACGCGACAGGTTGTCCGGATCGATCCTGCGGCCCCGGTAAACCAGCCCAGTGCCGCCAAGTTCCGTTTCCGGGCAAAGTCCTGAAGACCGGACCATGGAAAGACAGATCATCTTGGCAAAAAGCCCCGGCATGCCGGGTGTCCGGGTAATGGGAACAAAATCGGTTGAACCGGAAGGTGTGAATAATTGAACGTCCTGGGTCATGGCACTAATCCTGTCAATGGGTGACCTGTTAATTGAAGACCTGTTAATTAATCGTCTGCGCATCCTATCCCGGTCTAAACGGGTTGTCAATCACGGTGTGTCAGATGGTCTTGTCCCAATGCGGGGTCCCACCGGTAAAATGCATCCAAGCTAAGGATCAGCCCAGTGATATCCTGGCGGCCGGATGGTATTGTTCACCACCCCTGACTTAAAATTTCCACTGCGTTGATACCATAAAAAAGCTAAAGTTCTTGTTTGAAAATTAGTTGATCATATCAATTAAATTAACGATCTATAGTCAAAAAGAAAGGGGTGAATCGGTATGGAATCAATGATTTGATAAGTTGAAATATTATTTAATTTCAGTGTGTTAGTTTTTAGATAAAATAGCAAACACTGTTTTATCAAAATTCTTTCGTTTTTGGTTGACCCGACCGGTTTAAAGGTATAAGAGCAGTGTCGAATTGAGAAATAACTAAGGGATTGAGAATTTACGAAATTTGTAATCTTAAAACTGATTAAAAGATTGTAAGCCACCCAGAAAAAATGTTATTTTACTTCCCATCCATATGCAGATAAACCCAATGCCAAGACCTGTTTTTCCATACGATAGTCATACGACAGTCTTGCGACGTTATTTTAGGAGATCCCATGGATACCCAGCCCGAAGGTATTGCTTCCGCCGGTGCCGCGATCATTACCCAGGCCAAGCGCGTTAACCTGAATCCCAGCCTTTTGTATGAATCGGTTATCGATCTGTCATCAGAAGGGCTTATCACCGCCAACTGCATCAACCGTGCAGCCGGCATCCTTCTCAACGACCTCGGCCTTCCCCACTACTTTTTCGAAACCCTGACCAAAGATTCCCTTAAACATATCCTCGCCTCCATTGCCAAAAGCCTGAAGATTCAAGATGACAAGGTGGAGTTGAGTTCATGGGTGGCGGATATTGACTTTGACGGGGTTGAAGGGCAGCAGGTGCAGCGGGTCCGTATTGCCACCCGGGAAACCCGGGAGGCGGTGGAGGCCATGCTCGACAGTCAATTGACCGGACATCGCAGGGAGTATTACTACAATTCTGAAAAAGAGTATTATACCTATATTTTCCGTCCGGAAACCGTGGCGGATTTCCCGAAGGAAAGATTCTCCGCCACCCGGTTCCTTTTCGGGCTGGACCAGGATTATATTTCCACACCGCGCCTTACCCGCAACCGGTACGAGAACTTCCTGGAAAACATGACAGGGTCCGTAATCCCGGTGATTGAGGTGTTCAACCTCTCGGATATCGGAGAGATCCGGTTCATGTTCAACTCGGATTTTGAAAAACCACAGTTGCCGGTGCTGCGGCAGCTTTTTTCCGACCACGGCCTGACCATTACCCGGGCCTACTGGGAGCCGTACCACACAGAGGCCGGCGTGGTTTCTTCAGTCTGTTCCCTGTACGTGAAAGGGGAGCTGTCCAGAAACCGGGAAAATGAGTTGATGGACGATCTGCGCGCTTTCTTAAGCTTTGCCGTAAACCGGGCCACACGCCTGTACGTGAAAGGGGAGCTGAGTTTCAAGGAAATGCTCTTTGCCGGCAATGCCATTGATTTCACCCATATGTTCATTTACAAGGAACGGGGCAACCAGAGCGACCGGGATATCATGGAGAGCCTGGATTCCGCAGATCACAAGGCGGCATTTGCCGGCCGGATCCACGAGTCCAACAAGTTCACCTACGTATCGCGCACCATCACCGATACGGCCTTGGCCCACCCGGACCTGCTGAAGTTCCTGTTCCGCCTCTGGGATAAAAAGTTCAACCCGGCCGGCCCCTGCGAACTGAGCCAGGAGGAACTGGACAGAGAATGGGACTCCTTTAAACGGATGCTGGCTGTCCGGTTCATGGATTTCCCTCTGGGCCACGACATCTTTTCCTTTATGTTCAAGTTTATCCCGGCCACCCTGAAGACGAACTTTTACAAGCCGGAGAAACGGTCCTTCTGCTTTAGGATGGACAACCGGATTCTGGATCCCCTGGTATACGAGCAGTTTGTCTACGGCATTTTCTTTGCTAACGGCCATTACGCCTGCGGCACCCACCTGCGGGCCGACGACATCGCCCGCGGCGGCCTGCGCATGATCCGGGTGACCCCGGGCAACCATTCCGCTGAACTGGACAATGCCGTCCTGCTGAATTATGCCCTGGGACCCAAGGCCCAGCGGCTCAAGCACAAGGATATCTGTGAGAGCGGTTCCAAGGGCGTCGTGGTTCCCCATCCCCTCTATGCCGCATACAGCAAGGAAGCCCTGTCCGACTATACCGAAGGCATCATGGACCTCATGCTGCCCGATGCAACTGTGAAAGATCACTGGGGAAAACCCGAAATGGTATTTTTCGGGCCGGATGAGGGGACCGCCCCCCTCATGGACGCCGTGGCATTCCGGGCCAGGGAGCGGGGCTACGCATACTGGCGGACCATCACCACGGGAAAGAGCTTCGGCATCCCCCACGACACCTACGGCATCCTGGACAACGGGGATATCTTCGGGCTGTCCGCCCATGATGCCAAAACCACCCGCCTGGCCATCAACGGTGAAACCAAAGCCGTTACTGCGGATATGGATGAGATCTGGCAGGCCATCGGCGGCCGGGTGGAGATCAGCGGCATGACCACCACCTCCGTCATGGGGGCCTTTAGGACCCTGATCGGCCATTACGGGGCAAAGGAAGAAGAGCTGAACCTCATGATGACCGGCGGTCCCGACGGCGATCTTGGTGCCAATGAGATCCAGTGTTACAAGGGTAAAGTCTGCCTGGTCATCGACGGCGGCTCCATCCTCTTTGATCCCGACGGACTGGACCGGGAAACCCTGATGAAAATCGGGTTCATGCGGCATACCGCCCCCCGGGTTAATTCCCTGGGATACCCCGTTGAAAAGTTGGGGCCCAGAGGCTTCCAGGTCCCCCTGAGAGGCAAGGATATCACCCTTCCCGACGGCACTCTGGTGGAGGACGGCGCCGTATTCCACCGGAATTTCATCACCGATCCCGCCAACCGCAAATACATCGAACAGGCCAATATCCAGGCCTTCATCCCCTGCGGCGGGTTCAAGGATACGGTGAACCACGCCAACGTACGGGCCTTTACCGCCAACTTCAAGGAGCTTCGGTTCATCGCGGAAGGGGCCAACGTCTACTTTGACGATGCCGCCCGCCGTTACATCGCAGGATCCACCGGGATCAAGCAGATCAAGGATTCCTCCGCCAACAAGGGCGGGGTATTCTCCTCTGCCGTGGCCGAGGTGCTCACCGCCTTCCTGTTCGAGGAAGACTATGAAAAACGCCTCCTGGAGGATGTGAATACCCGCTGGGCGCTCATCCGTGATATCATGAATCTGGTATCCGAGTATGCTGCCGCGGAAACCGCCATGCTCATCAAAATCCACGAAGCAGAGCCTTCCGTGCCCCTGTTCGAGCTGTCCGAAAAGACCAGTGAACAGATTTTTGCCTTCATGGATGTGGTGGGGGAAAACCTGGACAAGGTGGTGGCAAACGAGGCCCTGCTCTGGGAGGTATTGAAAACCTACGTGCCGGCCGTCCTGGTCAAGAGCCTGGGGCGCGAGGCCATTCTCAACATCATGAATGCGGAGAAGCTCGTCGCTTACCGCAATGCCATTATCAAGAAGAAAATGGCCTCCCTGGCCTTCTATAAGCATGGGGAAAACTGGGAAACCTATGCGGCAGACGCGGCCGCCGATTTTATCGGTGCCATGACTGTCCTGTTCGAGTGCAGTTAAGTTGTAAATGCCGCCCGCAGGGCTTGCGGGCGGCTTAAATACTCCCCGGGAGGTTCCGGGGACCGGGTAGTTTTACCGTTAACCTTAACAGGAGACAGGAGTGAAAACATGGGTACAATAATGGACATCGTCAATGCAAGGGACACTTTTGAAAAGGAATTCCACCAGGCCGTTCACGAGGTGGTGGAATCAGTGAAACCGGTCCTTGACAGAAATCCCGAATACCGCCATGCCGGTATCATGGAGCGAATTGTTGAACCCGAGCGGGTGATTCAATTCAGGGTACCCTGGGTGGATGACCAGGGTAAGGTTCAGGTCAACCGGGGCTTCAGAATTGAAATGAACTCCGCCATCGGCCCCTATAAAGGCGGCTTACGGTTTCACCCCAGCGTCAATCTGTCCATCCTGAAGTTCCTTGCCTTTGAGCAGGTGTTCAAAAACGCCCTGACCACCCTGCCCATCGGCGGCGGCAAGGGCGGTTCCGACTTTGATCCCAAGGGAAAATCCGACATGGAAGTCATGCGGTTCTGCCAGAGCTTCATGGCTGAACTCTTCCGCCACATCGGCCATAACACCGACGTGCCCGCCGGCGACATCGGCGTGGGCGGCCGGGAGATCGGCTACCTGTTCGGTATGTATAAAAAGCTGAAAAATGAGTTCACCGGCATCCTCACCGGCAAGGCCCTGGATTGGGGCGGCAGCCTGATCCGCCCGGAAGCCACCGGCTACGGCGCGGTTTTCTTTGCCGATGAAATGCTTGCCACCCGCCAGGAAACCCTGAAAGACAAGATCTGCCTGGTATCCGGTTCCGGAAACGTGGCCCAGTACACCACCGAAAAGATCAACCAGCTTGGCGGCAAAGTTGTCACCCTCTCCGATTCATCGGGCTACATCTACGATGAAGAGGGTATTGACGGTGACAAGCTCCAATGGGTGATGTACCTTAAGAACGTCAAACGCGGCAGAATCAAGGAATATGCAGAAAAATATCCCACCGCCGTTTATACCCCCCTTGAAGGCAACGAGGCGTTCAATCCCTTGTGGAACCACAAGGCCCAGTGTGCCTTCCCCTCCGCCACCCAGAACGAAATCAATGAGAAAGACGCCCAGAATCTGGTGAACAACGGCGTTTATGTCATCAGCGAAGGCGCCAACATGCCCACCACGCCGGAGGGTATCGAAGTCTTTCTGGAAAACAAGATGCTCTATGCCCCGGGCAAAGCGGCCAATGCCGGCGGCGTTGCCGTATCCGGCCTGGAAATGTCCCAGAACTCCATGCGGATCAAATGGTCCCGTGAGGAAGTGGAAGCCAAGCTCAAGGGTATCATGCACAGCATCCACGCCGCCTGCCTGTCCGCCTCCGAAGAGTACGGCACCCCGGGCAACTATGTGAACGGCGCCAACATCGCCGGCTTCACCAAGGTGGCCGATGCCATGATGGACCAGGGTATCGTTTAAAACGAAGTAAACATGAGCGCTTGTCAGGGCTGAGCCGCTGACGGGCGGGTAAGATATGCAGAGAGCCGCCGGACCCTTAAGTGGGACCGGCGGCTCTCTGTGTTTTATCGGTCAGACACCGCAAGTTTGATCCCAAGCCCAATGAAAAGGGAGCCGATCCCCCGGTCTATCCAGCAAGCCAGGGTTTTATTCCGGCTCAGACCGTCACTGATCTTGCCCCCCATGAGGATCAAAGGCGGCTCAACCAGGGCGGCCACCAGAATGATGATTATCCCGTGAAGAAATAACTGGGCGGCGGCCGGACCGGCCCCGGCCTCAACGAACTGCGGCAGAAAAGCCAGGAAAAACACCGCCACCTTGGGATTTAATACCGAGACCAGCACCCCCTGCCGGAATACGTCGGCAAGCCCCTTTCCCTGCGCCCCGTCCCGGGCCTGCCCGATGCTGCCTTGGGACCGCAATGCCTGGATGCCGATCCAGATCAGATAGGCAGCGCCTGCCCATTTCACAAATGAAAATGCCGTGGCAGAGGTGGCCAGCACAGCGGAAAGCCCAAGGGCTGCGAAGAGCACGTGAACGAGCGCCCCTGTCCAGATGCCGAACATGGCACTGAATCCCGAGGGCACCCCCCTTTTGGCAGTTTGTCCGAGGATGAACATCATGTCCGGCCCCGGGGATAGATTTAAAAGGATGGCTGCCGAGAGGAATGCGGTCCAATGAGCTAAAGAATAGTCGAACATCTGAAAATCTCCTCCTTATATTGACTCTGGTTTGAGAATATAATTTGGGAATTGTGAGATGTAAAGAATTTTATTCTTAAATTTTAGGTTTTAAAGAAGAATATTCTCCATAGTGCGGATAGTGCGGTTTGGTGTCGAAGCTATGGTAAATCGAATGGGAACCGGTACAAAAATCAATCCGAGGCCATTAGTACTTGATTGGAGGCTTCAACCGGTAACACTACGCGGATCAAGAAACTTGACTTTATCTATCAGATAACCTGAGAAAAAATCCTTTGACCAAAGATTTAATTCGTCCCTCTGGTGATCCGTTTTACGAAACGGTTCGACATCCTTTTTTGCCCGATAAAAATCAATTTGATTTGCCTTGCCCCGTAGCAATTGGCGGAGTGTTTCTTTTGACAGTGCCTGGCCCGCTTCGAGGTGGCCCGGTCGCTACCGCGTGAAAAGCGGCAATGGGCTCTTCAACGCTGTGGGGGGCAGACTTGATCGAAATGACCCGGTGCGGTTTCAAGATTAAGGTGGTCTCAGTTACAGATATGGGCGGCCCATTGGGTAAAGAACAGGGGGGATAAATTGCGCAATGGGTGCTCCAAGTGGATGAAACGGGTCAAAAATCTTCAAGATAAGGGGCAAGCATCTCAAGTTCGTCGGGGCGGTGCTCCCGTACGGACGCCTCCATTTTGAAAAGGAGGAGGACACCGACTGGAAGCGCTACAGCA
>CAJWHT010000169.1 GCA_913041495.1 uncultured Desulfobacteraceae bacterium
GGTTCTCACTTTTCCTCTTCCAGAACAATAGTCACATCCAACAGGTTTTGAACCTTTTGCAGCACCGCTTCCTGAGCAAGTCGAACAAGATTTGTAAGTTGTGTACTTGACGTTTTTTTGAACACCCTTGTAAGCTTCTTCTAAATCGATAGTTACATCGTATCTTAGATCACTTCCTTTATTACTTGACCTTCTTGTGGAACCACCTCCACCAAAATCACTGAAAAAGTCTTCAAAAATATCCCCGAAGCTTGAAAAAATATCCTCAAACCCGCTGGGACCGGAGTGACCCGCACCTTCCAGCCCCCGGTGACCGAACTGGTCGTAGATCTGGCGTTTATTCTCATCATTGAGAACTTCGTAGGCCTCTGATGCCTCTTTGAACTTATCTTCCGCTTCTTTGTTATCCGGGTTTTTATCCGGATGGTACTTGATGGCCAGTTTCCGGTATGCCTTTTTCAGTTCCGCTTTGCCAACATCCCTGTCAACCCCGAGCACCTCATAATAATCACGTTTTTCACTCATAACCTGTCCGCTCTAATTCCAGCTGGTTTACCAGTCCGCACGTATTCCGGCCTGGTTTATAATTGTGTTTATACCTGTTGTATGATAGTTTTCCAACCTGCCTTGGAAAATAAACAAAAATAACTCAGATTCTTAGGTTGTCAACGATGAATGAAGAACTGGATTTTGTCAAAGAAATGTTTGACAAAATTGCCCCCAAGTATGATTTTCTCAACCGCCTGCTCTCCATGCGCCAGGACGTCATGTGGCGCAGGGAAATGGTCCGGGCGGCAAACCTCGGTAGAGGGGCGCAGGTACTGGATGTGGCCTGCGGCACCTGCGACGTGGGGCTGGAAATATCCAAAACCCTCCACCACAAGACAACCGTCACCGGCCTGGACTTCTCTTTGGGCATGCTCAGGCTGGGGCAGGCCAAGCTTTCCCGCAAACAGAACACCACCATAGATCTGGTGAACGGGGATGCCCTGCACCTGCCGGTGAAGCACAATCTCTTTGACGGAGTATTCATCGCCTTTGGCATCCGCAACATCATGAACCGGGAAGGGGCGCTCCGTGAGTTCCAGCGCACCCTCAAACCCGGAGGACGGGCCGTGGTACTTGAACTCACCACCCCGGAAAGCGGAATTTTCAGGAAGATTTACCTGGGGTATTTCCAGAAGATTCTTCCCCTTATCGGCTCATTTTTCTCCAAGCATGACAACGCCTACGCCTATCTGCCCGAATCCGTGCTGAAATTTCCGGATGCCCGGACCTTTTGCCGGCTCATGGCAGCCGCCGGCCTCACAGACATCCGCTATAAACAGATGACACTGGGGATCGTTACCCTGTTTGTGGGCACAAAACCCCCACAATAAAATCAGGCCTCCCTAAAAAAAAGCCCTGCCAAATTGTAATATTAAAGTAAAACTTATCGGCAATTTTACTGCCAATGGCGTGTTGTGCCGCCCAAGGCCTCATTGTATAGGGTTCTCACATCATCCCCACTCACCTGCCCGGTTCATCGATACCGACCTGTCTTGACAATCCCCAAGGCTTACTCTATAAGAGGCAAGTCCTGAAATGATTAGCAAAGCATATACAATGAAATATACCATATTTAGCTCCGCAGAATGGCGGATCCTGCTTCTGGGTCTCTTTCTGGCGGTGGTTTATGTCGTTCTTGTACTCACCACCCTGGCAGTGGATTTTGCAACTGCCAAGATATTTATCCTGGTACTGCTGGCCCATTTTGTGGGCAGCCGGGCCGGGGGGATCGGCATCTGTATCATAGGAGGGTTCAGCCCTTCCGCCACCATCCTCTACAACTTTTACGTGGAAACCCTGATCGTCTGCTTCACCTACGCAGGTTTTGTCCTGAGCACCACCAACTACCTCAGGGTGGAATGGATCCGCAGATTCATGGACAAACTGGCGGATAAGGCCCTTGAAAAAAAGGACAAGATCAAACGCTGGGGGTGGATCGGCATCTTCAGTTTTGTCATGGCCCCCCTGCCTGTCACGGGCCCCGTGATCGGTTCCATCATCGGCTATATGCTGAATATGAGGCTGTGGAGCAACTTTTCCGCCACAGCCCTTGGCACCCTCACCGCGACGGTGATCTGGTGTTTCGGCTTTGACTACCTGGAACACAGGTTCCACATGATCCAGTACGTCTTTGCCGCCATCTGCGTGCTCATCATCATTCCCTACATCAAGCCGATTAAAAAATTCATCCTCTCCTGCAGGGAAGACAGCAAGGCATAACCGAAAACGGCATGAAAAACAAACAAAGGCCGTGGATTTAAAACTTCCCCGGCCTTTGTATTTTTAAGCTTTAAAACGAGTTAGAACTGCTTTTGGAGTATGGTCTGATGCAGGCAGTTCACATCATCCTTGTCCGGATACCAGATGTTGTAATGAAGCCCCCGGCTTTCCTTGCGCATCAGGGCGGAGCGGACAATGAGGTCCGCCACCGTGGCCAGGTTTCTCAGCTCGATGAGATCCGAGGTGATCTTGAAATCCCAGTAATACTCATCAATCTCCTTGAGGATATTTTCAATCCTGCGCTGGGCCCGGTGCAGCCTCTTGTCAGACCGGACGATGCCCACGTAGTTCCACATAAGGCGGCGGATCTCGTCCCAGTTATGGGTCACCACGATGGCCTCGTCGGAATCCAGGGTATCGGTTTCATCCCAGGGATCCAGGGTAACCGTTACCTTATTGCCGATGGCGCGGAACTCTTCCACGGATGCCCGGGCGGCGTTATGGGCATAGACCAGGGCTTCCAGCAGGGAGTTGGAGGCCAGGCGGTTGGCTCCGTGGAGCCCGGTGCAGGCAGTTTCCCCCACGGCGTACAACCGCTGGACATCGGTACGGCCGTTGAGATCCGTAGCCACGCCGCCGCACATATAATGGGCTGCCGGCACCACGGGAATGGGCTGTTTGGTGATATCGATACCGAATTCGAGACATTTGGCATGGATGTTGGGAAAGCGTTCCCGGACCGCATCCGGGTCCTTATGGGTGATATCCAGGAAGACCGAATCCGCCCCGGTCTTTTTCAACTCGTTGTCTATGGCCCGGGCCACCACGTCCCGGCAGGCCAGTTCCTTGTCCGGAGAATATTTTTCCATGAACCTGCGGCCCTGCTCATCGATGAGGTGGGCACCTTCCCCCCGGACCGCCTCGGAAATAAGGAAGTTTTTGGCTTCGGGATGATAGAGGCAGGTGGGGTGGAACTGGACAAACTCCATATTTGCCACCGAGGCCCCTGCCCGATAGGCCATGGCGATGCCGTCACCCGTGGCAATATCCGGATTGGAGGTGTACAGGTAGACCTTTGACGCCCCGCCGGTGGCCAGCAGGGTCACTCCGGCGTAATAGGTGTCCACCCGGCTGTTCTTCTTGTCCAGGATATAGGCCCCGCAGCAGATGTTTTCCTCCTGGGTCCGGAGCAGGCCGCTGCGGATAGTGGTGGAAAAGGTGATAAGGTTCACCGCGATGTGATCTTCCAGGATGGTGATATTCTCGTGTGCCTGGACATTGGCGATGAGGGAATCTTCGATTTCCTTACCCGTCAGGTCATGGGCAAAGACAATGCGCTTGGCGGAATGCCCCCCTTCCTGCCCCAGGGCAAAATCATATTCCCCGTCTCCGGCTTTGTTGAACTTCGCCCCCTGGGCAACCAGTTCCTTGATCCGGTCTGGGCCGTTTTCCACAACCATCTGCACCACCTCTTTGGTGCACAGTCCGTCACCGGCCTTGAGGGTATCTTCCACATGGAGGGCAAAGGAATCGGTGTCACTGAAAACCGCGGCCACACCGCCCTGGGCAAGCGCGGTATTGGTCTTTTGTATCTCTTTTTTGGTGACAATGGTAACAGTGCCGAATTCGGCGACCTTGAGGGCATAGCTCAAACCGGCAATGCCGGAGCCGATGACCAGAAAATCCGTTTTTATCATTGCGTTTTCCTATCCAAGCTGTCCGACATGAATCAGTCCAGCAAAGAACTCCTCTTCTTTTTCCGGGTGCTCAGCCCGATGATCAGCCCGACGATAAATACCCCTGCCCCGGAAAGGAACCAGAGCTTTTCCTCGTTGTTCATGTTCTGCTTCAGCGCCGTAATCTGGTCTTTTTGTTCTTTTGAAATCTTCAGCAGGTCATTGTACTGGGCGTCCAGCTTGAGATAATCCGCAGACGCCTGTTCCAGTTCTTTGTATTTTTTCTCAATCCCGGTCAGGGTATCGTTTTTGGCCTTTAACTCATTTACCGTTTCCCGGGCAGATGTAAGGGCAGTGGTCAGCCGCTGGTTTTCATCCTGAAGCTGCTTCACCAGAAGGGCCTTGGGCACATCTTCTGTGAGGAAGCGGCTCAACACCCAGCCTTGTTTTCCGCCGGAGGTCCGAACCATGGACCAGTCCCGCTGGAACTCCACAATCTCAAGTTTGGTTCCGGAGGTAAGCATGGCCACGATTTTATGCTCGGTTCCAGGACCCGTGCGCATGGTGATCTTCGTAACACCGCTGACATAGATATCCTTAGCATACCCAGGCGCCGTAAGTCCCAGAATGAGAAGGCCCGCCATCAGCCAGACCGGATTCAGGTATCTTGCAATCAATTTCATCGTCATCCCTTTTTACACATAATAGGTTTAACCAAACACTATAGGTGTGGCATGCCGGGTCCATCCGTAAATTACAGCCGGAATGGCAGGGCACGCCCTGGCGTCTGATAATTTTTTCAAGGTATCCATTATCACTGGAACGACACAATATCAAGGCGAAACCCGGGAATCCAAGGGTTTGTTAATAAATTTTACAATGGTTTTTGTTATGGAATAAGGCCCAAGACCCCACCTGAATATTTGGGCCCCATCAGAGCACATCATTATATTCATAGGTATTTCGAAGCCGTATCTTTACCCCCATCTGCTCGTAGAGCCGGAGCAACCCGTACCGGGTCCGGTCGATAAACACAAACTCGGGGGGAAAGGATTTCATGAGGCGTCTCAGGCGCTGCATATGGCGCCCCAGCTCCCTGCCCCGGGCCATGAAGTCAGGGCATGCCCCAAAGTCAAAATACTCATGACGGAACAACTGGTTGATCCAGGCCCCCATTTCCATGAACATGTCTAGAGCCTCGTCCCGCACCGCGGGTTCCAGATCTTGGGGCAGCAGCCCAAGGCGCACCAGAAGCGCCCAGTAGGCATCCCGGTCACCTGAGCCGCCCAGGCGGATCAATCGGGCGTAGTGCGATACGAAGTCGGCACGCACGCGGCGGACACAGCCGAAATCCAGCAGCCCTAATCCCGGGTGATCCGGTTCCATATCCATCACCAGGAAATTTCCCGGGTTGGGATCGGCATGGATGATGTTCAACCCGTAAAATCCCCGGATGAAAATATCGTTCAGGGTCTGGGCCACCCGGTTCCGGGCAGACTGGTCCGGCCGGGTTTTCAGCCACTGGTCAAGCATCCGGCCCTCCATAAAGGACATGGTCAAAATCCGGTCTGAACACAGGTCGGGCAGGACTTCGGGGATATGTACATTGTCCATATTCAGCCGGTCACGGAAATAATCAATGTGCTCGGCTTCTTTGGTATAATCGGTTTCCAGGAGCAGGACCTGCCTGATCTCATCCAGGGCGGTTTTGATCAGGTGATACTCGGCCAGGGGCCTTACCAGGGCGTGAAGCAGGCGCATATCATTGTCAATGGTCTTGTGCATATCCGGGTACTGGACCTTTACCGCCAGGGCCCGTCCATCCTTTGATACGGCCCTGTGGACCTGGCCGAGGCTGGCCGCGGCAAAAGCCGTCGTGTCGAACTGACGGTACAAGGTTTCAGGCGGGGCGCCAAGACCGTTGATAATAAGTTTTCTGATCAATGCCCGGTTGATGGGGGGGACCTGGGCGTAGGATTTGGTAAGTTCCTGCTGAAAGGCCTTGGGTAAAAGTTCGCGTTCAAAACTGAGCATCTGCGCCGCCTTGAGGGCCGTTCCCCGCAACAGCGACAGCCCTTTGAACAACGCCTTTGCGTTTTCTGCATTTAGGGCTTCCTTGGAGGTTTGCTGCCCTTTTTCGGACAGGAAGGGCCGTTTCATCAGATACCGGACCTGGTTTGTCCCCATCTTGGCGGCCACCTTTCCCGTGGACAGGGTCCGGCTCAGGCGGCCGGTTGGAATTTTATCGTTCATCTCATTTATCCGCCTTATCCATGAACTTGCGTTTAATGCCGTGGAGGATATCAACCCGTTCCCGCACAAGGTCCATTCGTGAGAGCAAATGATTTTTAAAGAGAAAGACCCCCATGTCAAACACCT
Organism: uncultured Desulfobacteraceae bacterium; assembly: GCA_913041495.1. Lineage (GTDB taxonomy): Bacteria > Desulfobacterota > Desulfobacteria > Desulfobacterales > Desulfobacteraceae > Desulfobacter. Next base: position 6,324 of record CAJWHT010000169.1, read on the forward strand.
TGTTGGCAAGGCCGGCCCGGATGGCCGAGGCACTCAGGTCCAGGCTTTTGTCGATGAGCACGGAGGTGGATGCAAACTGGTCCGAATCATCCTTGAGCCAGTACAGGATAATGCCCACGTAGTATTCCCAGAATACCTGGATGTACACGTCAAGAAACACCTGGTCCTCGATTTCTCCCGCCTGGATGGCCGCCTCAAAGATATCCCGGACAATGGCCATGAATTTCTCCCTGGTGGGCTTTACCCGGGCATAGTCCTGGCTCAGGGTGAGAAATGCGTTTTTAAAGGTAATATCCAGATACTCCCGGTCCGCCATGAGCAGATCCAGCTGGGTCTCGAAAAATGTCTGGAGCTGTTCCTGGAAGGTATAGGTATGGAAATCAGGAATATTTCTCAGGGCATCCGTGACCCGGTCAAACTGGTCTTCGTAATAGGCGTAGACAATGGCATCTTTGGTGGGAAAATAATTATATATGGTGGCATCCCCCAACCCTGCGCCCCTGGCCACCTCCCTCATGGTGGCCGCCTTCAGGCCCTTTTCAATGGTCAGGTCCACCATGGACCGGATGATCTTTTGCCGGTTTTTCGCTTTCTGCTTTTTGCTGATTTTCATGGCACCTCCCTGACGGCGTGGGTAACCCCAGCCTATTGAATATATACATACCAATAAAAACAAATATACTGGATTTAAAGTATAGCAATTACCCATAACCAACAAGTAAAAATTTGTAAAAATTTGCTTTCAAATCCTAATAATCCGCGATATATAAAAATAAACACTGGTTTACATCCTTCGTTTGGCGTTTTTACGGATGAGTTTCGCCACCCTCCCGGGTGGTGTTCAGATAACCCTAGGTCACACGTAACCATTAGGTCACGCGTCACCCAAAACAAGGAGGCCCCCCAATGACCAACCCCATGAATCTGTCGGATCACGCCTGGAACACCAAAGCCTGGCCTGAAGGTGTGGCACACACCGTGGACGGATACCATTATCCGATCTTCAAATTTTTAGATGATTCTGCAAGGGATTATCCCAACAACGTCTTTACGATTTTCAACGGGGCCTCCAAAACCTATGCACAGGTCAAAGACAGCGCAGACCGCATCGCAAGCTTCCTGGCCGGCAAAGGCATCGGCAAGGGAGACAAGGTGGCGATTTTCCTGCCCAACCTGCCCCACTTTCCCGAAATTCTTTTCGGCATCCTCAAGGCAGGGGCTGTGGCCGTGAACTGCAACCCGGTGTATACCCCGGCGGAACTGAACCTCCAGCTCAAGGATTCCGTATCCAAAATGGTGTTCTGCATGGATCACCCCGTGTTTTATCCAAATACGGTCAAGGCCATACAGAATACCCAGGTGGAAACCGTAGTGGTCTGCAACATCAAAAGCTACCTGCCCAAGTTCAAGGGCATTTTAGGCAGTATTTTAGGAAAAATCCCCAAGGCGGACAGCCATGAACCCGGGCATATCATGTTCGACGATCTGATTGCCCAGTCCCAGCCGGTGCCGCCGGACATTGAGATCGATCCGGAGAAAGACACCGCCATCATGCTTTATACCGGCGGTACCACGGGGGTTCCCAAAGGAGCGGAACTGGTCCACACCAACTTCACTTACGATGTCACCGCCCTGCTTGAATACCTGATGCTATCCCACGGCCCGGGCAAGGCACCTGAAAAAGCCTACAAAGGAGGATTCCACACCTTTTTAGGGGTGCTTCCCTGGTATCATAGTTTCGGCATCACCGTTGCCCTGCTCTCCGCTGCCGCTTCGGGCAGCAAGCTGGTGTGCATCCCTGATCCCAGGGCGGGAGATCCCCCCTTCACCGAAGTGCTAAAGGCGGTGCAGAATTATAAACCCACCATCATGCCGGCCGTGCCCACTATTTTTGTGGCGTTCACCAACCATCCCCTGCTGGACAAGTTCGACCTGTCTTCCCTCATGGGATGTTTTTCCGGCGGCGCCCCCCTGCCCCCGGAGGTCTGCCGCCAGTTTGAGGAAAAAACCGGCGCCGTCATTTTCGAAGGATACGGCCTCACCGAAACCTCCCCGGTGATTTCCGCCAATCCCACCAACCGGGAGACCCGGAAGATCGGTTCCATCGGCTTTCCTTTGCCCGGCACGGACGTAAAGATCCTGGACCTGGAAGATCCCACAAAGGAACTGCCCCAGGGCGAGGACGGCGAGGTGGCGGCCTGCGGTCCCCAGGTCATGAAAGGCTATTGGAAACGGCCGGATGCCAATGACGAAGTCTTTGTGACCCTGGATGGGAAACGCTATTTTCTCACCGGCGACATCGGCCACATTGACGAAGACGGCTATATCCTGATCACCGACCGGAAAAAAGACATGATCATCGTGGGTGGTTTCAACGTTTACCCCAGGGATGTGGAAGATATCATCTACACCAATCCCAAGGTTGAACTCTGCGCCGTTGTGGGCGTCCCCGATGAAAAGAGCGGGGAAACCGTCAAGGCCTATATCAAACTCAAAGAGGGAGAAACCGCAACGATTGAAGAGATGGCGGCCTTCTGCAAGGAAAACATGGCAGGATACAAAAGGCCCAGGGCCATTGAACTCAGAGATGAGATCCCGGTGTCCAATATCGGCAAGGTGCTTCGCCGGGTGCTCAGGGACGAAGAAACTTCTGAATAAGATTTTATTCTAACGCAAACCTTAAAGCGCACGAAGGACGAAAAACTGTCTTTCGTGCGCTTTTGCGTTAGCGTGTGATCAGCTTTACCGCTTCGGCGGCCAGGGTCAGGCCGAAACATCCCGGCACCCAGGCCACCGTACCGATGGGGGCACGGGCACGCCCAAGGCCTTCGTGGGCATCCCCGGCATCCGCTTCCTTGTAGGGCTGTTTATTGAGGGGCGTTTCAATGGAGTAGACACAGTGCACCCCTTTTTCCAGACCCCTGCGGCGCAGGCGCTGGCGGACCAGGCGGGCCAGGGGGCAGTTTTTGGATTTGAAAAGGTCTCCGGTCCGGATCATGGAAGGATCCGTGCGTCCCCCGGCCCCCATGGAAGAGACCAGGTTAAGCCCCCTCTCTTTGGCACCCAGGATAAGGTTCACCTTGGAGTTCAGGCCGTCGATGGCATCCACCACCACATCCAGGTCGGAACTGAGAAGATCGGTGAGGCTCTCCGCATTCACAAATGCGGAATGCACGGAAAGCTCACAGGCCGGGTTGATGTCCCGGACCCGGGCTTTGGCCACCTCCGCCTTTTCCTTATCAATGGTGGAGTTCAGTGCGTAGAGCTGCCGGTTGATGTTTGAGGCATCCACCCGGTCAAAATCCACCAGCCGCAGATACCCCACCCCGGATCTTGCCAGGGCTTCGGTGGCAAAGGAGCCCACGGCCCCCAGGCCGAATACGGCCACCCGGGCCTGTTTGATTTTGTCCACGGCCGCCTGGCCCAGCAGTTGTTCTATCCTGGCAAACTGATTCATATCGGTTGGTTGTCCTTACCCCTTTTATTGTGTATCCCCGTCATTTTCCCGCCCCGCCGCCATCAGGGGCGCAAACAGGCGCAACGCATTATTATACCCGTGATCCGCCATTTCTTCAAATCCGATCCCCCGCCGAAGGGCCGCAATCTCCACAATGGCCGGAACAAACCTGGGTTCATTGAGCCCGGTGCCCGCACCGTTGGCAGCTTCAATGGCCGAAAGCTGCTCGCTGTCAAGGGTGGGAAAAATATCCGGGGTATCCGTCTCAAAGAGGATGCGGTCCAGGGAAGCCGCTTTCAGTGCCCGGATCTTTTTTTTTGTGTTGGGCCGGGTGACGGACCCGGAAAAAGAGACGCTCACATTGTACCGGGCCAGAAGCTGTGCCAGGTCGGCGGACCCGGAGAAGGAATGGACCAGGCCGCCCCCCGGCAGCGGCCCGTGGGCTTTGAGCACATGGATGAGGGCATCCCAGGCTTTCCGGATATGAATATTGATGGGGCGTTTCAAGTCAATGGCAAGGGTCAGGTGTTTTTTAAAGACCGCCACCTGCAGGTCGCGGTCCGCCCCCCGCGCCAGAAAATCCAGCCCGGTCTCCCCGATCCCGGAAGGGATGCGCTCCAGCCATCCTTCCAGGTGCGCCAGCCATTCCGGACTGAGGGTATCTAAAAACCAGGGATGGATGCCGAAACAGGGCAGGATACTGTCGTATGTTACCGCAAGATCGGCGGTTTTCTGAAAGTTTTCTTCCATGGTGGCGCAGGTCACCATGTAGTGCAGCCCTATATTTTCCGCTCTTTCCACAATCCCCATGACATCCTTTATGATCCTGCGGTCGTGAAGATGGGTATGAACATCGATGAACTTCATATGTGTTCCAAAGGTTTTGTTCTTTTATGCGTGGGCGTTAAATTTTTCAGGCTGGGGGTTGCCGTAGGCCAGCCAGTCTTTGTCCAATACCTTTTTTAGGGCTTTGCCGTAATCTCCCACCGTATCCCAGGTGAACCCCGGCCCCGGGACCCCGGTCTGGGACTGTACCACGATAATTGTTAAAGGCGGCAATTTGAGGGCAAGACAATACTGCTGAATCACATCCAGATATTTACCCATGCCAATTGCCGGAATACCGGTCAAGCTTTCCAAATGTCCATAGGTCAAGGTCTGCCGGTTCCTTGCGGCCCAGGCCAGTACACTCCAGATCTGGCAGGCCCGTTCTGCTTTTGTCATATTGCCCCCCTTTTTTCAATAGACACCGCACAATACGTGGCGGAAAGTAGAAATGAAATGGACATCTTCCGATCAGGACAGAAGATAGTTATTCATACGCTGTTTTACCGAAAGATTCAAATATGTATGGGGATTGTTGAAAACCCCTTGCTTTTTTAAATCAGCCCCGGTATACGTTTCTACCCATAGAAACAAAATGATTCGATATCCCCAAAATACAAGGAGACAGCCATGGCGAAGAAACTGAACCTGATACTATTGGCACTGGTCATGACCATGACCTCAGCCCCCCTCTGGGCATCCGAACCGGTGAAAATAGGTATGATCACCACCTTGTCCACAAAAGCCGGATACCTGGGTGAGGATATCCGTGACGGATTCAAACTGGCCATCGACCAGGAAGGGGGACATCTAGGAGGCATCCCCGTTGATCTTATGGTGGAAGATGACGGCCGGAAGCCGGAAAAGGGAAAACAGATCGCCGAAAGATACATTAAAAAGGACAAGGCAAAAATCCTCACCGGCATCGTTTTCTCCAACGTGGCCATGGCCGTGGTACCCAAAGTGGTCCGCCAGGATGTGGTCTATCTGAGTGCCAATGCCGCCCCCTCAAAGCTGGCCGGCAAGGGCTGCAGCCCGAACTATTTTTCCGTCTCCTACCAGAACGACAACCTGGACGAGGTGGTGGGGCAGTACGTGACGGAAGCCGGCCATAAAAGCGTCTACCTTCTGGCCCCCAACTACCCGGCGGGCAAGGACCATCTGGCCGGGTTTAAACGCTACTATATGGGAGAGATCACAGGGGAAGTCTACACAAAGCTCGGGCAGGCGGACTATGCCGCGGAAATCGCAGCCCTCCGTGCGGCCAACCCCTCTGCCGTATTCTTCTTTCTGCCCGGTGGTATGGGTATCAACTTCTTAAAACAGTACTCCCAGGCCGGCCTGTCCGAACAGATCCCGGTATACGGCCCTGCCTTCTCCTTTGACGAACGCATCCTGAAGGCCGTCGGCCCCGCCGCCCTGGGGGTTAAAAACGGCTCCCAGTGGACCCACGACCTGGACAACCCGGCCAACAAACAATTTGTGGCGGCTTACCGGAAGGCCTACGGCCGCATGCCCACCCTATACGCCTCCCAGGGCTACGACACGGCCCGCCTCATCGGCAGTGCGCTGAAAGCTGTGGGCGGAAAGCTTGACGATATGACAGCCTTCAAAGCCGCCCTTAAAAAAGCTGCGTTTGAATCCGTGCGGGGCAACTTCAGCTTCGGTGCCAACCAGCATCCGGTGCAGGACCTCTATATCCGGGAAGTCATCAAAACCGATTCCGGGTTCACCAACAAAACCGTCAGGAAAGTATTCTCCAACCATGTGGATGCCTACCTGGGCGACTGCAAGATGTAACCCAAGCATTTAGGGGCTGCCGGGACACCGGCAG
>CAJWHT010000170.1 GCA_913041495.1 uncultured Desulfobacteraceae bacterium
GGAAAAGGATGACCTCAACGTCAAAATCCAGGGCAACTATCTTGAGATCACCGGGACACGGGCATCTGACGCCCCGGATGGGTACAAACTCCATAAGGCGGAAAGAGGAACGGGCAACTTTTCAAGAAGCCTTACCCTGCCGGCGGATGTGGATTCCACCAAGGCGGAAGCCACATTGAAAGACGGCATTCTTTACCTGACCCTGCCCAAATCAGAGGCGGCAAAATCTAAAAAGATTACCGTAAGCTAACCCGAACGCATTGGATCCAAAGCCCTAAAGGAGGTATGTTATGGATAAATCCCAGGAATTAGCAAAAAAAGAAGAAAATAATCTGGAGCAGTCAAAGCGGGAGGCCTCAAACCGCCGTTATGAAATTACCCCTGCGGTTGATATTTTCGAAAATGAAGACGAAATACTCCTCCATGCGGATATGCCGGGTGTAAAAAAAGAAGATATCTCAGTCAACATCGACAACGGCACCCTTTCCCTTGCAGGTGTCCGTCATCTTGAAACGAAAGGGACTGCCAACTGGGAAGAATTTTACGATGTGGATTATGTCAGGACCTTTTCCGTACCCCAGACCATTGATGTGAGCAAGGTGGAAGCAGAACTTAAAAACGGCGTCCTGCGTCTTCATCTTCCAAAATCAGAAGCAGCCAAGCCCAGGCAGATTGACATTAAAACGGCTTAGCCCGGATACCGAACACCCGGAAAAGACCTTTAATGTATCACTTCTGAATCAGCAATAGGGGCGGGACGCGTTTTCCGGGTTGGCGTTCCGTCCCCGCTTTAAAACCAGATCCGGTGCCGGATATTTTTTGGAGCATGGGAATAAAAGGAGGCCAGGAAAAAGGCAAACAATATCCCCGGCACTTCCGGCACCCACCCGTGAAGGGCCGCACCGATTATCCCGGTTTTAATCAGGGTTATAATTCCTGCGGCCTCCCGGAGCAACTGCCGGTGGCGCAAGGCTTCTGTTAGCATTAAAAGCCCGCCGGTCCCCCCCGCCAGCATAAGATAAGCCCACGGCAGCTCCGTATCCAGAAGAATGGCACCTAAAAACACTGCAGCCCCGATCTGATGAAGCGCCCGGACAAAAATGGATAACAATAGTATCCAATAGGGCCTGTCTGTTGTCCGTCCCAGCCGGACCGGGCGTTCTGATTTTTTATGTTTTTCTTTTGTCATGGCATGCGTGTATTGGGTGAGTCCTTTTTGAGCAGCGCATCCTTTACGGTTCGCGCCAGGACATCGGATTCAAAGGGTTTCATCAGGTAATGATCCGCCCCCATATCCTTGAGGGAAGATGGGGTGATGGACGGGTCATGACCGCTGCACAAAATCACCGGGATACCCGGGCGCTGGGATTTAACGTGGTGGATCACCTGACTGCCGTTCATCACGGGCATGGAGTAGTCCGTGATCAAAAGGTCCCAATATCCGGGGTCGGCCCGGAAGGCATCCACGGCTGCCACGGGGTTTGTAAATACGGCAACCTTGTACCCCTGTCGTTCCAATTGTTTTTTTCCCATGGCTGCCAAGGCCGATTCATCATCCACAAAAAGGATATTTCCGTCATCCGGACCTTTGACCGGGGGCTTTGTTTCTTGGTCTGCAACAGGGGCGGCGTCATCGCCAGAACCTGGTTTTGTCTCCGGGGGGAAAAGGCAGGAAATCTCGGTCCCCCGGCCGGGCCGGCTTTGGATGGAGATGAACCCGTCATGATTTTTCATGATACCGTGGGCCACGGCCAATCCCATCCCCGCCCCTTCGTTTACCTCCCGGGTGGTATAAAAGGGATGAAACACTTTATTGAGAACCTGATTGGGAATACCGGACCCGGAATCCGTAACAGCCAGTTTCAGATAGTTGCCGGGCAGGATGAGTTGATCGGCGAACACCTGCTGGCTGTCAATACGGACATTTTCCACACGGATGTCAATGAACCCGCCCTCGGGGCCCATGGCCTGGGCCGCATTGGTGCAGAGGTTGACAATCACCTGCCGGATCTGTGAGGGGTCCGCCGTCACCGTATAGGCATCAGGGGCAATCATTTTGCTGAACTGGATATCCGCAGGTATGGATGCCTTTAAAAATCCCAGGGTTTCGGTGACGAGCGCTCCCAGATTTATTTTTCGCTTTTCAAGGGTGCTGTCCCGGCTGAAACTCAGCAGCTGCCGTACCACATCCTTGCCCCGTATACTTGCCGTCCGGATCTCTTCCAAAGAGACGACTGCCGGATGGCCGTCTTGCACATCGTCCAGGGCCAGTTCGGAATTACCAAGGATAATTCCCAGAATATTGTTGAACTCATGGGCAATCCCGCCGGCCAGAGTGCCAACGGCCTCCATTTTATGGGCATGGCGAAGCTGGGATTCCAGGGATTTTCGCTTCATCTCGGCCGCCTTTAGGTCAGAGATGTCATTGATAAACCCTTCCAGTATTTTACGCCCCTTTTCATCGCTGCCCTGGGGCATTCCCTTTTCCCACACCCAGCGTTCACTGCCGTCCCGGTGACGAATCCGGTACTCCATGGTAAAGGCCTGTTCATTTTCCAACGCTGTCTGAACTTGATCCCGGACCAGCGGCCTGTCTTCGGGTATAATCAGATCGTTCCACGGCAATTGGGAGGAACCTACCAATTCCGACGAATGATACCCGGTCAGCTCATAACAGCCGTCACTGAGGTAGAGCATGGTCCAGTTTTCGTCATTGACGCACCGGTAGGCAACCCCCGGCAGGTTTCCCACCAGGGTGGTCAGCTTTTTACGGCTCTGGTTCAAGGCGGTTTCGGCTTTTTCCTTTTCCCGGATCTCTTTTTGAAGCCTGCGGTTCCAGGTTATAAAAAACCCCAAAAGTATCCCCACCGCAATTGCTGCGGCACCGCCCCATTTCCATACCAGATCCGTGGGTGTGCCGGCGGCAAGATCCACCCGTATCCATTTGCGGCTGATATCGTCCCGCTCTTCCTGGGCAATGGAGGACAACGCCTTTTCTATAATGGAACGGAATATGGGCCAGTCCTTGCGGACCGCCATGGACAGGCTGACACCTTTCCAGTCAATGGGGGCGGCGATACGAAGATTGGTCAGCCCTTTTTTCTGGATAAAATAGCTTGCCGCCGCCAGATTGACAAAGCATGCATCTGCCCTGCCCAGTGAGACGGCATCGAGATTCTCATCAACGGTGTTGCTGTACCGGTAATTGAGCTTTAAATGGCCGTAGTCCCGTTTCAGTATCCCGTAAACAAACAGATGCTTTACCACCGCGATACGCTTGCCGGCAAGGTCATTGATGTTTTGGATGTCCGGTACGTTTTCCCGGGTGATAATCACCAAAGGGTAGGTAAGATAAGGCGCCGTAAAAAGAAGGTATTCGGCCCTGTCCGGAGTATTGGACAGGCAGGGAAAAAAATCAATGTCTCCCCGCCGCCCCCTCATCAGGGCTTCGTTAAAGGGAATATCATAAACGATATTCATTTCAACGCCCAGGCGGCGCTCGATCACATCCAGATAATCTGCAACCATGCCTTGAAACCGGTGCGGCCGCCCTTGGTCTTTCTCAACCCACATATAGGGTGGAAAAGCCACCCCCACCCCGACCCGGATGACCGGATGTTCTGAAAGCCATCGTTTCTCGGTTTCCGTCAGGGGAATTTTCGGGGAAACGGCCAGGGCATGGCCGCCAAACAAAAGCAGACCTAAGGCAATCCCCACCACAGCGGCGACAGTTTTTTTTGCTGTCGCTGTTATCGGCACTCCGGTCATTCGTCAATCCTGTTCAAGTCTATCCTGTCCAAGTAGGTCTGTTAAGGTAAAGCCTGTTTAAGCCATCTATGGTCGCCACCGTCATTTCGGCCAACATCCACGGCGATTTGGTCAGTTTATCCCGATTCGGTGATGAAAGTAAATCCCTAGGTCACCTGAAAATCGTCTTTTTACGAACCGGTGTATTCCAGATATGATCCGTATCCTCATACAGGGCTTTCATCCGGGTTTCCACCTGCTGCCGAACAGCCTCAAATTCATCCCTGTCCATCTCTTTGGGCACATGAATCGCCTTGCCAAACCGAATGATTACACGGCTGAAAGGTTTTGGCACCATAAAACGGTCCCAGGAATTGAACACCCACCGCCGTTCGCCGGATGTTATCGTAGGGACGATGGGAAGCTCCGCGAACTGGGCAATCCGGATCAGCCCCGGCTTGACCACTCCGAAAGGCCCCTGGGGTCCGTCAACGATATGCCCGACTTTATGGTTGCTGCGGCCCAATGCCTTAATCTCTTCAAGTGCCTGTTTTCCCCCATGTGAAGAAGAGCCCCGGACCGGGTGCCACCCCAGGATGTTGACGGCCCTGGCAGCCATTTCGCCGTCACGGCTTTTTGAGATGATAATGGCGATGGGTTTGCGGGTTGAAAAAAAAGTAATGCCCGGAAAAAACCGCTGGTGCCAGGAGGCGTATACCAGACGCCCTCCGGCCCTAAGGATACTTGCTTCATTTTCAGCGTCCAGAAGTTTTACCCGGTAGGTTACGGACAGCAGCCGGACCATCAGCAAACCGGCATGGGGAAATACGTAGTGGTACAGGAATTTTTTGAATCTTTTTTTTATCATGAGCCAACCCCGATCAGATGGAAATCCTTAAGCCGTGGTCTTACCATGAAACCGGGAAGTTGCCAAGCCCCTACATCTGTGAAATCCGTTCATAGATGGCCAGGGTGCCGGGTGCGGGATCTGCGTCTAATCCGGTCTTAAGCTCCGCCCTGCAGCGTTCAAACAGATGGGCGGCCTCTGTTTTCATACCGGCATCGGCATAGAGGATCATAAGATTCTGGTATGCCGTTTCATTACAGGCGTCCATCCCCAGCACCGCCTCCCAGGTATCCACAGCCGCCTGCCACTGATCCAATTCCTCGTGGATGGCGGCCTTATTTTCCAGCACGCCGATACACTTTCTGCGGAAAAACTCCCTTGTACTGCCCACCCATTCCAGATAGGGATCTTCCACAAAATAGTCTCCCCTGTAGAGCGCCAGGGCCTTGCCATAGGCAGCCAGCGCCTCTTTGAACCGCCCCAGTTTTTCAAAGGAGTCACCTTCTGCAGCCAGCGATAAGAACAATCGGGTATCGATGTCCACAAGTTCCGGGTCCAGGGATATCCGGCCGGCCTTCTGACTGAGATAGACATACCCGAACTCCTTTGACGGAGACGGTTCCAAAGCCTTGCGCAAACGATGGATGTTGACCTTGAGTTTCTTCTCTCCGGCCGTGGCCGCCGTATCCGGCCAAAGGGCGTCTATGAGCACTTCTTTGGGGACATCGAGCCCCCCCTTCAGGACGATGGCTTTCAAAAGCTGTACAGGTTTGGCCCCCCCGAATTGAGACACCGGAATAGCGTTGGTATCCACATTTACGGCAAAAGGACCCAGGGTGTGAATCATGATCCTCGGCCGGGTTGCCCGGAACAGGTCCCAAAGCTGTGCCGCGGCCTCCCCCCGTTTTTTCTTAGACAAAGCGGACAGGGTGGTTTCAATCTCCTGTGCAATTTTTTTGAAAACCGCCGGCAGGCCAAAACCCTTGAGAAAAGCGGTCATTTTTTCCGGTGGCACCACCTGGTTAAGACAGGCCAGAACCAGTCCCCGCGCCAGGGTGTCATGATCCAGAAGCGGAAAATAGCGGTAGTTGTTTTCCATGGCCCATGACACCCCTGTTTTCAGATAATCCAAGGCACGGGCCTCATCCCGTGTCCCATGGGACAACACGCCCAGACAGATCGCCGTTTCACTGCCGATAAGCTCTGCGCCGATGGATTTGAAATATCCGAAGACCGCCTCAAGTTCTTCTCGGGCCCTGTCGTAACGGTCTAACCGGTGCAAGGCAAGTCCCAGTACCTGCCGGGCCAGGGAAAGATGGATATCCCCGCGGCGGGACTGGTCCAGCTCCCGGATGGCTTTTTTTGCCCATTCAACCGCCTGATCATACTGCCCCCGGCACAGGGCGGCTATGGCCTTGATCCGGTGGGATATCCCCAGATAAAAGTCATTGCCCTCAAGGATGGAAAAATCCGACAGGTGGTCCGCAGCCTGGACCGCCTGATCGTATTGCCCGGTCTGGATGTGCCAGATGGCCCGGGTTTCCACCGTGCCGGGGTAAAGAAAAATCAGGCCGAACTTGTCGATATCCGCCTCAGATTGCGTCAGGAGTTCATCGGCCAGGGCCATATTGCCCCGTTTCAGGGCAAAATCCGCATTGGTGATATTTTTAAGCGCCCGGTACTCCGGATACTGGGTGGTCATGGTACGGGTCTTGTCCAGCATCGCCCTGGCGCCGGATAGATCCCCGGAATGCACCAGCCCCAGGATCTGAATGATGGAGGCATTGAGCTGCAGGTCCGGATTGTCGATATGCCGGGCAAGGATCACCGCGTTCCGGCAGGCGGACATCCCTTTGGGAATATCCCCGTTGCCGGCAATATAGCCCAGGCCGATCTGCTGCCAGAGCAGTGTTCTGGCCCAGGTGAACCGGTGCTGCCCTTTGAGGGTCTCCAACGCTTGTTCCCCTGCCCTGATCCACTTGAGAATCATCCGGGAAGGCTGGCGGATAAAGACAGAGGCTTCGATGAGATATGCGGTGCACAAAAGTTTTCCCCGGATATCCCCCTGCGCCTGGAATCGTTCCAGCGCTCCGGCAAAGGCACGGATATTATTCTTGCCTCCCTTGATCCGCTGGGCCATGGTGGAAAAAAAGATCAACCAGGGATCTATCGTTTTCATCTCCTCTGGCAGAACATCAATCCATTCCGCCAGACGGTGGGCCCGGCCCGTGATCACATAGTCCGCGCCCTTGATCCGAATGATACGGGAGATTTTTTCATAACAGCCGGCCGCCATAAAATGGCCCATGGCTTTTTCGTGATCATTTTGCTCCCAATAAATGTCGCCCGCCCGCTGATTCAGCTTCCGGATATGCCCGCTGCCACAGGTGTCCTTCAAATCCGCGGCCAGAAATTCCCGGAACAAGGCGTTATACCGGTATACGGGTCTTCCTTGCTCACTTCTCACCCGTCGGATGAACAGGTTTCTGCGCGTCAGTTCGGCAAGCATCGCTTTGGGATCGGCCCCGTCAAAAAACAGAGCCAGTATCTGTGTATCCAGCTCATCAAATATGGCGGTTTTCATGAGAAGATCCCTGATCTCCGGGGTCAGACTCCGGTATATTTCGCTTGAAAAATAGGAGAACGCGTCGGCTGTCAGGTGATCGGGCAGATGGTTCAAACTGCCTGCCTGCCGAATGGATTCGGACACGAGGACAAGGCCGCCGGCCCAGCCCTCCGTGGCCTTCAAAATTTTTTGGACCGTCTCTTTCCCCGGCGCGTCCCCCTCTTCTATCACCCATGTCTTTTGGGTAAAAAAGGCCATGGCCTCGTCCAGAGTGAACGCCAGGTCCGTATTGGCCAGGTCCAGTACCTGCCGGGAGATCTTGAACCGGGACAGGTTGATGGGCGGCTGGGTCCTGGAAATCAGAAAAAACCTCACGAATGCCGGGCATTCACGGATCAACCCGTCCACAAGCGCCAGGGCGCTTCCGTCTTCTCCCAGGCCTTCCATGTCGTCAAAAACAATATTCAGCGGTTTGCCGTAAAGCGTCAGGATCTGCACGACGATGTCGATCTGCCGGAGAAGATCCTGGCGCCCCCCCAGCGGAATGTGGGGCGGAGCAGCGGCGTTCGCACCGTCTGATTTGCCGCCGGCGTCCCTGGGCAGTTCCCGGATCAACCGGTCGAATAACACCCCGTGGTCAGAGGCTGTGGGGTCCAGATGAAACCAGACACTGAGCTCGGGCCGGGTCCGTAAAAAGGAGGCCACCAGGGTGGATTTGCCCTGGGCCGCCTGCCCCGCCACCTGTATCACCCGGCACCGTTCGTATTGTGACAGGATCTTGTAGAGCCGCGGCCGCGGCAGGGCATCCGGGGTTTCCGGAATATGGGACCCCGTCGGTATCACAGCCCGGGCTCCTCCACATCTTCAGGTACCAGGGTCGCCAGTTTATCGATGCCGGCCATCTCAAAGAAACGGATGTAGTTATAGGAGAGGCCGGATATCGTGATGTGGGAACCTGATCCGTCAAACCGTCTGAGAAGACTCACCAGCAGGGAAATTCCTTGCCGGTTAATGGAAAAATCATCCGCAAACCGGCACACCACCTTGTCCCCGGGAACGGCTGCTGTGAAAAGTTTATCTAATTTTGCTTCAGAAGATTCGGTCAGCCTGCCGCCAAAGCAGAGTGTGAGCTGTCCTGTGCCGGCATCCTGGGTCACGGAGAAATCACCTGCGTCTTCACCTGTTCCTGTGCCGGACGCCATGCGTTCCAGCCGTTTTTCCGCCCGGATCAGTGCGGAGTTAAGCGCGGCCCGTTCCACGGGTTTGTTGATGAAATCCGATGCATCCAGATCCAGGGCGGCCATGGCCCGCTCCATGTCTCCGTGCCCGGTGATGATCACCACCTGGCAGAAGGCACCGGTCTCCCGGATCTGCCGCAGGACTTCCAGTCCGTCCATACCCGGCATGCGGATGTCGGTGAAGACGATGTCCGGTTTCTTTGATGCAAAGACCGCCATTCCCTGCTCACCGCTTTCCGCGGTGAACACCTCATAGCCATAGGCGGCCAGAAAGAGTTTAAACATGGCCAGGGTGGGCCGCTCGTCATCAATGACCAGAATTTTCATGGGTCTCAATGCTCCTGTTCCGGGAGTTGGTTGGTTTGGGCCGGAAACAGTATTTTAAAGGCTGCGCCCTGCCCCAAAGAAGAGGTGACACTGATGGTGCCGCTGTAGTCCCGGACAATGCCCTGGACGATGGGCAGCCCCAGTCCCAGTCCCTCCCCCATTTCCTTGGTGGTATAAAAGGAATCAAAGATGGTGGCTTTCCGGTCTTCCGGAATTCCGGTGCCGTTATCTTTGACCACAAGTCCCACCACATCTCCGTCTGAAAATGTGGTGATGCGGATCATTCCGCCGTCAATGTCCCCCGTGGTCTCAATCCGTTCGTTGACGGCATCCCTGGCATTGGTCACCAGGTTGAATATCACCTGTTCCATCCGGTTGTTGTGGGCCAAAATTGCGGGGATGGCTTCATCCAGTTCCAGTGTCAGATCAATGTTCTGCAGGGCCAATTGCCTGCCCACGATCTTGTGCACGGACCTGATGCAACGGTTCAGGCTGATCACTTCCCTGGCAAAATCAGCCTTTCTGGAGAAGCTTTTCAGCCTGCCGACAATTTCCGATGCCCGGGACACCTGGGCGGATATTTCCGTAAGTACCATAGCCAGTTCCTCCGGTCCCACCGGATTCCGGCGTTCGTGCATCATGGTCAGGTATTCACTGCCCATCTTGATGGCGTTCAGGGGCTGGTTGATCTCGTGGGCGATACCGGCAGACATTTTTTCCAGGTTGGCCATCTTGGAAGCCTGGATCAATTGGTCGTCTTTTTCCACAAGTTCCGTGATATCCGTGGTGGCGGCGATGATGGCGTCCCTGTCCCTGTATTCGGCAGGATTTGCATGGATGTTCACGAACAGGGACCGCCCGTCTTTTCTGAACAGGGTCACCTTGGATGAGATGAGAATGGACTTGCCTTCGGGATACGCCCTTTCAAAGGCCTCCCGGTTCAGGTTGCCCAGGGATAAAAGGGACATGCCGGTCAGCGCATCCCTGTCATAGCCGAAGACTTCTGCGGCCTTGGGATTGGCATCTAAGATTTCCAGGGTCTGCCGGTGAATGACGAATATGGGGTTGGGTCCGCTGTGGAACAGGGACCGGTACTTCTGCTGGGATTCCCGCAGGCGTTCCGTGGATGACGCCAGCCGGGATGTCATCTGCATAAACGAGTTGGTAAGGATGGCAATCTCGTCCTCCCGGTCTTCAAGGCCGCCTGAAGCAGGTGCCATATCCGTCCTGCCCAGGAAATGGAAATCCCCCCGGCTCAAATGGTCGGTATACCGGATCAGGGAGGTGACCGGACGGGTGATATTAAGCGCCAGCCGATGGCTTAAAAAAAAGAATACCAGCGTCACCACGGACAAAAAGCTTAGAAAAATCAGCCGGAGCCTGTCGATCAGGCCTTCAATGTGGCCCCGGTCCATCCCGATCTGAACGGAGCCGATGGTGTAGATTCCCTCTTTGACAGGGACCGTGATATGAAAAACGGAATGCGGCCCCACCCGCATATCGGCAACCTGCTCCCCGGATGCGTTCTCCTCTATCGCCACCGGGCCGAACCCTTCGGGAATACCCGTGGTAAAGGTATGTGCCAAAACAGTGCCCCTGTTGTCCGCGATGAGCAGATAAACCACGACCTTCTGACGGTTTCCCAGACGGGCATCATAGGCCAATGCCGTCAACTCCGCCCGGTTTTTTGTCAGGATATGGACCCTGGAACTTTCCGCCACACTCTGGGCGATGCCCACCCCCCGCTTTTTAAGTTCGCCGGTAAGGCTTGAGATGAGCAGCGCCCGGGTGAACAGGGCAATCAGGATGGACACCACCAGGGTGAACCCCAGGCAGGAGACAAAAATTTTGTTCTTGAGGGTGAGCCGGTCAAAGCGTTTCATTTGATGCTCACCAGACGGCTGTTATTGATTTTTGTAAAGTAAACCTGCTCCAGTCCCTGGTAATCCCCCTTTCCAAAAGAAAGAGAATTGGCAATGCCCAAGTCAAAATCACTGATGGATTCAATGGCGGCGATAAACCCCTGGCGCGTGATCTGCCTTCCGGCCCGCTCCAGGGCTTCGGCCAGAATCCGTGCATTGATATATCCTTCAAGCCCCACAAAACTGGGGGCGGCATCGGGATAGTATGTATTCAGATGCCTGATATAGTCCCGGATGCCCGGCAGGTTGTCGTCACCTAACACCGGCGGCGGTACCACCTGTGAAACCACCACTCCTTCCCCGATCCGCCCCAGCCGGCGGGCAAGTTCTGAGGCACCTACGAAAGAGACATTGTAGAACAGCGGTGAGAAATTGCGTTCCTTGGCCAGACGGATGAATTCTGCACAGGCGTCGTAGGTGCCGATCATCACCACGGCCTGGGCGTCGGAATGGATAATGTTTTCAAGGCCCCGCCCCACATCCAGGGTGCCCCGGACATAGGTCCCCTTTGCCACCGGTTTCCTGTCATAGTGCTTCAGCGCAATTTCCGTCCCCCGCAGACCGTCAAACCCGTATTCATCATACTGGTAGAAGACCGCCACCCGGTCCAGCCCCTTTTGCCGGACAATCAGATCCACCGCGGCCCGGATTTCCTGGTAGTAGGAGGCGCGGACATTTATCAGCAGGGGATTCACAGGCTCCCTGAGTCTGTGGGCTCCGGTAAACATGCCAAGCAAAGGAATCCCCGCTTCGTTGACCAAAGGAATAATGCGAACGGTGGTAGGCGTCCCCACATACGAGAAAAGGCAGAACACCTTTTCCTCCAGAATAAGCTGCTGGGTATTGTAGAGGCAGCGGGTGGGATCGTACCCGTCATCCCGTACGATGAGCCGGATTTTGCGGCCGTGAATACCGCCCCGGTCATTGATATGGTTGATATAGGACATGGCCCCCTGGAGCATCTGGGTGCCCAGATATCCGGCATGGCCGCCCAGGGCCAGGGAAGACCCGATACGGATTTGCGTATCGGTGATGCCCGTACGGTCTGCGGCAGGAGAAAGTTCTGTCGGCGGGGTGCCGCAACCGCTGAAAAAGAAAAGCACGGCCAACACCACCCCACAAGCCAAGGCATATACGGATGACCTGTGGAAACCTAAGTTATCCGCCCTCTTGATCTTCTCCCTGTGTTTCATTTGTCTTATGAGGCTCCCCGGCATTATTGATCCTGGTCTCTGAGAATAGATGAGGTGCCGGGGATTGTCAATCCGGACAAAGGATGCGCCAATCACCAAATTTTATTTAGCGATCTTAAACAATTTCCCCCGGGGCGCGGATAAGGGAGAACGCGGGCAAAGGAGTGGTCAGCCCCTTGAGGCTCAGTTCCCCCAAGGGGTATACCGGCCAGGTATCCCCAATCAGGCTTTTTGTTGATTCCCCGATCAGGATATCCCCCTTTTTTGCATAATCCGACAATCTGGCGGCAATATTGGTAACAGATCCTGTGGCCGTATAGGTCATCCGGGTATCCAGGTTGCCGGAAAACCTTGTCATTCCCAGCAATGCCATGCCCGAATTTATACCGATGTTCACATGGATGGGGGGGATGCCGGCCGGAAGAGATACATTGATAAACCTGTTTT
>CAJWHT010000171.1 GCA_913041495.1 uncultured Desulfobacteraceae bacterium
CGATAAAGAGTTGGACCAGAGAGCATCTGCAACATTCGGCTAGAACTCCATGTTAAAAAAAGTAAAACCTAATCAAAATAAACTTACCAAGTTGGATCGGGAACTACACTTGAAGTCATGATATAATATATCTCAATCTACAAGTAAAAGAAAGAAGTAAAATCTACAAAAAAAATCACCAAATTTGGGCTACGACTGATTTGTGTAAAAACACGCAGGTTTTCGAAAAACGTCAGACCATTGTCAATCCGGCCAAGTTGACCATGGGGGTTGCAGCACAGATCTGCGGTGCTTGCCACAACAGGGGCAAGTCAACCGCAAAAAAGGGATCCGGTTGGCCTGTTGGTTATGAACCGGGCAAAGCCTTATCCGCATATTACAGCTCTACCTCTTTTGAAAAAGGAGATGTCAAACACGTATATGCCAATGAATTTTCCAAAGGGCACCACCAACAGTTCATCGACTGGCAGCAGTCCAAGCACTCCAGTGAAGGTGTAACCTGTACCTCCTGCCACTATGTTCACCAGATCGGTATGCCGCAGACCAGATCCCAGACAGGGAAACCGGGGTCCATGCAATGCTTTGAGTGCCATGTCCAGGTCAATACCAACATGGCCCACTCCATTCATTCTTTTGCCAATTGTATCGGTTGCCATATGCCAAGAATTGCAAAAAGTGCTGAATCCGGTGATATCCGCAGCCATGTCTTCGTGACGCTTCTGCCAGAAGACACATTGAATAATTCCCAAATCCCCAATTCATGCCAGACCTGCCACAAGCATAAAAATGATGATTTGAATGACCTCCAGGCAGCATGGAAAGCCCTGGCTGTTCTGCCGAAACCTGAAGGAAAAGAAATTGAGGCGGTTGAATACAAATACACGAGGTAAACATTCAAGGAGTTTGATATGAAGCGACGCAATAATACTTTTACGCTCATTATCTCAATTCTCCTGTTGAGTGGCGGTTTTCTATTGTTTCCAGCCAAAAGGTTTGCCCAGGAAGAAGCGGCATCAAAAATCATGCGGTACAAGCAGTATGAAGTCAGCACCGGGTATTATGAAGAATACGAGGCAAAACCTGGCAAACAGCTACCGTTTGTCGAGATACCCGGTGTAAGACACGGACTTTTTCCATACAGCCCTGCTGCGGCAAGTGTCCGAAATCCGTCAAGGCTTGCTGATGCCCACCAGGGGATCAGATTCTATGACAGGAGACGATGCGAAGACTGCCATATTGAGCAGACTAAAAATATTCACATCACACGGGCAAATCTAACCTGCCGCCAATGCCATGGCGGAGAACCCATTGCAAGCAGTGAGCACTATTTTTCACCCATGAATCCCATACGAAGGCATGCCTATGTCTGTTCAAAATGCCATGAAGGCGCCAGTGCCTCTTATGCTGGATATGTTATCCATGCGCCCAATCCTTTTTCAGCCAGTACCCTAAAGTCCTTTCCGGTCCTTTTTTATGCCGCATGGATTATGGTTGCAATTGCCGTCCTGACTTTTGTTGTCTTTTTGCCGCATACAATCTTATGGGGGTTAAGGGAACTTCTTTTAAAGAAGTGAGGGGATGCCAAATGATGACAAACAAGAATAGAATCAAACGATTTACCCCTGTACAGCGGTTATTCCATGTCCTGCTGATGTTATCCTTTATGGTGCTGGGAGCCTCGGGGTTATCCCGCCTCTACATCAACACAGGATGGGGCAAATGGCTGGCCGGCCTGTTCGGCGGATATGAATCTGCCCTTTTGGTTCATACCTACACAGGCATTTTTCTGATCACAGGATTCTTTGTCCATATACTGTATCTGATGGCTAAAATTAATCCTAAAACCATTATAGGCCCTGACTCTCTGTTACCCAGAGGCGAAGATATAAAACAGTTTTTCAGCCATATCGGCTGGTTTTTAGGCTTCAGGGAATCCCCCAGATTTGACCGCTGGGGCTATTGGGAAAAATTTGATTACTGGGCCGTTTTCTGGGGAATGGTTATTATCGGTATTACCGGCCTGATAATGGCATATCCCCTGGTGGCGACCCGGTATATGCCCGGATGGGGGCTTAATGTTGCTTTGTGGGTGCATAGAATTGAAGCCTTTCTGGCCATGGCTCATGTGTTTATTATTCACTTTTTTATTGCCCATTTGCGGCGTCACAATTTTCCTATGGACCGTGCCATGTTTGAGGGCAGTACTGACCTTGAAGCCGTCCGTAGCGAAAAACCGGCTTGGATTGACCGGCTTAAAAAACAAGGGGACTATGAAAACCTTCTCGTACGCGAATCACAACCACAACAAAAAGCCATCTTTTTTGTATTCGGATATATTATGGTCGCAATAGGCCTATTTCTTATCGCCGGTGCGCTTGTCAACTGGCAGAGGGTTATTTGGTAAAAACGCAGCGATGACTGCCCCATGCAATCACGGATTGATTCACAAATCAATCCGTGATTGTATTTACTGTAATGATACCGGATCAAAAAACTGGGCTCTTTTGTTATCAGGATTATTTGCGCACGGCATACACCTCGACCTGATTGACCTTCCCCTTCAGGATGTGCCGTCCCATGGGCCTTATCTTCATATCCTGATCCGTTAGCCGCACCCGGGTGGCCTGGCTGATCAGGATATGGGTATCAAGGGATTTTGTCAGTGTCTGAAGCCGGGAGGCAAGGTTGACGGTGTCTCCGAGCATGGCATAGGTCTTTCGTTGGTCACTGCCGACATTGCCTGCCAGGACCTCCCCTGTATGTATGCCAATCCCATGTCGGATTTCGGTTTCTCCGCGTTCCCGCCGCTCTTTGTTAAAACGCTTTAGGGCCCGGTCCATTTCCAGGGCAGCCGCCACCGCATGATCAGGATGGTTGGCATCGGGTTCAGGGGCACCGAATACCGCTTCGATTTCGTCCCCGATGAACTGGAGCACCACGCCGTTGTGTGCCCGGATCACCTGCGCCATGGCCGTGAAATACCGGTTCAGCATATCAACTGTTTCCCTGGGGCTGTGCTTTTCTGCAAATCCCGTATAGTTCCTCAAATCGCAGAACAAAACACTGACATCCAGAAGCTCTCCGGCAGGGGCCACAGAATCGTTCAGGATCTTCCGGCTGACCTCAGGCGACACATAGCTGTCAAAACTTGCCCGGCAAAAATCCCTTTCTTTCAGACCTTCCATCATCTGGTTGGTTTTTTCCGCCAGGTGTGCAAATTCATCATTGGTAACTATTGGCACCTGCTTTTCCAGATTACCCCGGCTGATTTCGTCCATGGCCCCAAGCTGGGTGTCCATAACAGCCTTCAAATTTTTGGAAAAGCAATGAACGATGAACAGGGAAATTCCCAGCAGGATCACGAGGGCAAAGGTAATTTCTTTGAATATGCCCCAATAGATAGTTGATTCCCCGCCCAGTCCGACCAGTTCGTACATGTCCAGGAACACCATCATCAATATGGTCAGGGCCATGATACTGGTTACAGCGGACACCAGAATAGTAATTTTGCGGGACACGGTCAGTTGCCTGCCTGCCGGCAAACCCAAGGTGCCTTTTTTTTGCAGCACCTCGACCAGCCTGCGCTCCATGGAAAGATATCCCAGTATGCCACTGAGCACCCCCAAAGCGGTACAGGCCATCATCACTTTGACACCGGTTGACGGATACGGTGTAAAAAATGCGTAATAGATCCCTGTCATCACCAGGCCCGCCCCGCACCAGGACCCCAGATCCGCTAAAAATGCCCGCCGGGGAAGACTGAATATCTTTGTCCCGTTTTTTCCGACCGTTGCCAGCGTCTCACTGGCCCGCGTATAAAGGCGAAGGCGCAGCGATAAAACCCCCAGAATCGGACCATAGGAAATCATTGCGGCCTTTGCATACCCGAGGCCACTCAAAAACGGTCAGACCTGAGCCCCGTAAATGACAAGCACTGCGGTGAATGACGTATAAATCAAGCCCAGTTCAACCATAGGTATCCTTAAATTGGTTTAAAATATAGACTCGTATCACCCTATAAAAACAAATGATAAAAAGCAAGAATGAGAAAGGCCCGGGTACCGCTCAGCAGTACCCGGGCCTTGTATGTAGCTTAAACACCTGCGCGTGGTTTATTTATTCTCGTATGCTTTAAGCATGGAGAAAATCACCGGCGCCAGGGCCAGCAGGGCAATCAGGTTTGGAATGGCCATCAGGCCGTTGAATGCGTCCGACAGGTTCCAGACAAAGTCCAGGGAAACAGTGGCGCCCACAAAGGTCAGGACGGCCCAAATCCATTTATACGCCTCAACCGCTTTAACACCGGCGATGTATTCCAGACATTTTGAACCGTAATAGAACCAGCCGAGAATGGTGGAGAAGGCAAAGAAAATCAGACCGAAGGTGACGATAAACTGACCGACGCCCGGCAGGGACGAGGCATATGCCGTGGAGGTCAGGGCAGCACCGGACAGACCGTCCGTGATGCTCATAAGGCCGGCATCATTAAAGGTAAGCAGGCCGGAAACCAGGATAACCAGGGCGGTCATGGTACAGACAACCAGGGTATCGATGAATGATCCCAGAGAGGCGATGATGCCCTGGGTAATGGGATCTTCAATCTTTGAAGCCGCATGGGCGATGGGAGCGGAACCCAGGCCGGCTTCGTTGGAGAAAACACCGCGGGCCACACCGAAACGGACAACAGTACCTAAGAAACCGCCGCCGACAGCAGCGCCGGAGAAGGCATTGGAGAAGATCAGGCTAAAGGCGTCAGGGATCATACCTGCCTTGGCCACAAGGACAATCAGGCTGCCTGCGATATAGGCAATGGCCATAACGGGAACGATCTTAGAGGTGACTTTGGCGATGGTCTTGATACCGCCGATAACCACCATGCCCACGGCAATGGCCAGAACCACGCCGGTAATCCACACGGGAATGCTCATGGATGAAGCCAGGGCAGAGGCCACGGAATTGGACTGAACCATGTTGCCGATGCCAAAGGAAGCCACAAATCCGAACAGGGCGAACAGCCATCCCAGCCAGGCCCAGTTGCCGCCGAATTTTTCCGCCATACCCAGCTTGATGTAGTACATGGGGCCGCCGGACTGTTCTCCTTTTTCATTGGTAATTCTGTACTTCACTGCCAAAACGGCCTCGCCGAATTTTACGGCTCCGCCGAAGGCGCCGGTGACCCACATCCAGAAGACGGCTCCGGGGCCGCCTGCAGCAATGGCCGTTGCCACACCGGCGATATTACCGGTGCCGATGGTGGCGGACAAGGAGGTCATCAGGGCCTGAAAGGGAGTGATGTCCCCTTCGCCTTTGTGATCCTTTGAAAACAGGAGCTGAAATGCAAATATCAGTTTTCTGAACTGAACCACCCGCGTGCCGAGGGTTAAAATTACACCGGTGCCGACTAAAAAGAAAATCATGATCGGGCCCCAGGCAAAGCTGCCGATGGTGCCCACCAACTGGTTTAGAACTTCCATTTTCACTCCTTTAATCTTGTAAATGCTTCGGACAGCCCCGGATGAATTCCGGGATAGCACCACCCCAGCGGTGGTTTCACAATCCTGTCTGTCCCCAAAATAAAAAACCTTGGGCCTATAAACCGCAGTTATGACCGGGGCTAAATGATACACAAAACATGCCACATTGTTATACTACAGAGAAACAGGAGGGATAAAACGCTTCAATTCAAAGGGGTTTGAAGGCATACACCGGCTGAACAAAATGACACAACCCCCGCAAGAGCACAGGCTAACCGGGTCAATTTGACCCACAGACACTGCGATTTGCGTTCAGAAATAAAGAAGGGGCATCAAAACAGGACGTACCCATGAAAATTGCACACAATACGGGTCAAAATGACACACAAGGGTCAAATCGACCCATGCCATTATGACCCACCGGGTGCATCTTCGTAAGACTTGAGCTTGCGGAGCAGGGTTTTCCTCCCGATCCCCAGGATCTTGGCCGCCTGGGTTTTATTTGAATTTACCGAGGCCAGCACCATGAGAATATGCTCTTTTTCCACCTGCTCCAGCCGCCACCGGGAACGGTCCTGCTGCAGTGCCTCAGCAGAAATTATCCGCTGTTCCGCAGGCAGAAATCCGGCCGGGCCAAAGGCCTCCAGGGAGAGGTCTGCTGTCTCTTCCCTGAGTACTGCTGAGGCGATCTTATTTTTCAATTCCCTGACATTCCCGGGATAGTCCTGCGCCAGAAGAAATTGAACCGCTTCCGGTGAGATTTGCGTAATATCCTTATGGGTTTCTCTTGCAAACCGTCTCAAAAAATAATGGGCCAGGGGCAGGATATCCCCTTTTCGTTCCCGTAGCGGCGGAATGTCAATATGGAACATATTCAGCCGGTGAAACAGATCCTCCCGGAACCGCTTGGCCTTGATTTCCTCAAAGATATCCCGGTTGGTGGCCACCACAATACGCACATCCACATCCCTGGTTTTAGTACTGCCCACTCGATAATACTCTTTTTCCTGGATCACCCTCAAAAGCCCGGATTGAAGGTTGATATCCAGGTCGGTGATCTCATCCATAAAAAGCGTACCGGTTCTGGCGGATTCAAAAAATCCCTTCCGCTCATTGGCCGCCCCGGTATAGGCCCCCTTGGCATGGCCGAACAACTCGTCTGTGAACAGGCTTTCACTCACCGCCCCCATATTCAGCCCCACAAAAGGCCCCTCGGACCGCTGACTCAATTCGTGGATCTTTCTTGCCAGCATCTCCTTTCCGGTACCGGATTCCCCGGTAATCACCACGGAATACTCGGTGGGTGCCACCATCTCCACCTGGCGGAGGACGCGGATGGTGGCGTTGTCCATGGCCACAAGGTCCGAAAAGGCATCCGGATCAGCCAGATCCTCCCGGGTGTTTTTACGTTCGTAAAGGGAAAGCCCCTGCCGAAGGGTATACCGCTCCAGGGCCCGTTGAATCAGGATCACCAGTTTTTCATATTGCACAGGTTTGGTCAGATAATCATAGGCCCCCTCTTTCATGGCTTCCACGGCCGTGGAAATTTCGTCACTGGCGGTAACGATGACACACTCCGTATTGAAAAATTCCTCCTTGATTTGTTTGAGCAGTTCCATGCCGGAAAGATGCGGCATAAACAGGTCCAGAAGAACGAACTTGAACTGGTGTTCCCGGATCAGGCCGATGACCTCCCGGCTGTCGGACACCAGGGCGGGCTCCGGCATGCCCGAGGACTTCAGGACCTCACCGATGGTTAGAAGGAATCCACTGTCATCATCGACGATGAGTACCGGTGTTTTGCGTTCGGGTATGGATTTCATGAGTTCCCCTTCTCCTGCCCTTTGTCCAGGCTGTCTATGAGTTTAGCAAATATGTGAAGTGTCTTTTGCCCTGCCAAGGCCACTGCATCCGGATCCGGTTTCGACGCCTTTGCCAGTTTCTCTAAGTGGGCGGCCGCATCCACGGCACGACTGGCGTAGATCCTTGCCCCGGCCCCTTTAAGGGTGTGGGCGGACAGCCCGATATCTTCGTAATTCATGTCCGCCAATGCGGTTGAAAGCATCTCAGTCAATGCCGGAGTCTCTCTGACAAATATGCCCAATACCGTGTCCAGCAAGTCTTCATTGCCGCCCAAGGCGGTCAGGGCCTGATCCCTGTCCATAAGGGGCGCGTCGTTGTCCGCCGCAGACGGTTCCATCCTGCGGACAGCGGCTTTGAGTATATCAAACAGATCCCTGCGCTCCACCGGCTTGGCCAGAAATTGATCCATGCCGGCGGCCCGGGCTTTGGCCCTGAACTCATCCAGCACATGGGCGGTCATGGCCACGACGGGAATGTCCTTATTCCGCTGCCCTGCCCTGCCCTCACGGATATGGCGTGTTGCGGTGAGTCCGTCCATTTTCGGCATTTCAAGATCCATGAAGACAATGTCAATCCGGTTTTCCGTCAGGCAGTCCAGGGCTTTTTCACCGTCCCCGGCGTGGATCACACGGCAGCCTGCCCCGTAGAGCATCTCCCGGAAAACCGCCTGGTTCACCGGGTCATCTTCCACCAGGAGCAGCACCAGTTCAGGATCTATGACATCTGCCGCCTCTTCAGCGTTGTCAGGCTCGATGGCATCCATCGCCACAGGAACAAAGGGCAGTGTCAGGGTAAAGCAACTGCCCTCCCCGACCGTGCTGTCAAGACCGATGCTCCCCCCCATCAGCTCCGCCATTTCATGGCAGATGGCAAGCCCCAGCCCCGTGCCGCCGTACTCCCGTGTTATGGAGCCCTGGGCCTGGGTAAAACGCTGGAATATCTTCTCCCTGTGATCCGGGGATATACCGATGCCGGTATCACTGACCCGGAAAAAAAGCATCATAGCATCATCTACGCCCATCCCGGTCCCGGATGGGGCAACGCCCACATGGATACGAATCTCACCTTCCGGTGTAAATTTAACGGCATTGGAAAGAAGGTTGGTCAGGATCTGCCCCAGACGGACGGGATCCGCCTCCACCTGGTCCGGCACCCCCTCTTGAGCATCAAAAAATAATTTCAGTCCTTTTTTGCCGGCCTCCACTTCCCAGGTATAGGACAAATTTTCAAGGAACCTGTCCAGCCGGAACACCTGTTTGCGGATACGCATCCTGCCGGCCTCTATGGTGGTGAAATCCAGAATATCCGAAATGACGGCCTTCAGATGGCGGGCCGCGGCAAGCACGGCACCCAGATTCTTGTTCTGATGTCCGGTAAGCCTTGTGCTCAGGGTCATCTCCGTCATTCCGAGGATGGCGTTCAGCGGGGTTCTGACCTCGTGCCCCAGGCTGGCCAAAAACTCGGTTTTGCTCTGGTTGGCGGCTTCGGCGGATTCCTTGGCCGCCTCGATCTCATGCCTGGCCTTCAGGGCATCCGTAATATCCCGGCCGTTGATGACAAAGGCCCGGATCGCCTTATTCTGGAGCAGGTTCATGCAGTGGGATTCAAATGAAAGATACCGGCCGTTGTAATGACGGATCCTATAAATGTGGGTGTCGGTGCCGCCTTTTCGGTAGAGCTGATCCACCATTTTTTTAAATCCCGGCACATCTTCGGGGTGGATCATGCTGAACACCGATGCTCCCCGGACCTGTTTCATGGGGTATCCCAGAACACTTGCGTGGGAGGGGCTGGCATAAACAAGGTTGCCTTCAGGGGAAAACGCCTGGATGATGTCCGTACCGTGCTCGGTGAGGCAGCGGAACCGCTCTTCACGGCGGTGGATCATCCGGTTCCAGAAAAGAACCAGGACAAATACCGCCAGGACGGCATAGGAAATCCGCCGGGCCACCTTGGTGACAAAGGCCAGGTGTGCCCCTTGATCGAATTTCACCGTAAACCATTTTTGCCGGACCTGGTCCAGTTCCTCCGCCGTAAAAGAGGCGATGCCCTTGTCCAGGATGCGCACCAGTTCCGGCCAGTCCTTTCGGACGGCAAATACCAGGCCGCCGTTGTCCAGGGAGGTGGCCGCCGCCACCTTCAGGTCGGCGTAGTTGTTGGCCTGGATCTGGTATCCGGACAGGGCCAGGTTCCCCAGGTATCCGTCCGCCTTGCCGGACCTGACCGCCTCCAGGCCCTCCTTTGTGGATGCCACGGCCATCAGCCGGATTCCCGGCCAGTCCTGTTCTAAACGGTCATAGGTAAAAAACGAACTGTCGCAGGCCAACACCTTGTCCGTCATATCCATCAAACCGGTGATCAAGGGGGCCTGCGCCCGGGTGATGATGACCCAGGGAAAAGACAGGTACGGCTGTGTATAGGCCATGGCCGACGACGGCGCCTTAAAGGACATTGCCGCAGGGACCACATCCGCGCCTGTGGCCGAAAGATCGGTGATCAACTCCAAAGGAAGCCCTAAACGCTCTTTGAGCATCCCCACGATATCCGACACCATTCCCAGGTAAGACTGATTCTTCCCGATGAATTCAAAAGGCGGCCACGCCGGGTCCACTTTCAAGCGAATGGGATTTCCCTCAAGCTTCAGGGTTGTCAGCCATTTTTCTTCTTCCCCGGTAAGCTGGATTTCCGTATTTCCCCTGGCATACACCCGCAGCGCGGGTTCTGTCACCCATCGGGCTTCAATGGCTGATTTTTCCCTTTGCGACAGCCGGTTGAATCCCTCTTCTATGGCAGCCACAAGACCGGGATTATAGTTTCTCACCCCTGCCTTTGCCGTCATTTGAAAAATAGGGGCCCGGCTTTTTGAAAAACTTCCGGGAAGCCCCATCTGGCCGGGCAGCACCGCCATTTCCTGTGGGGTGGCCAGGAATCCGTCTATCTTTTCCCGGGCCGCAGCCAGGATCATCTGCTCGGTGGTGTCAAACCCGACAGTTCTGGGACCTTCGATCTTGTTGTCCAGCCATTCTTGGGCCCTGGAATGGTTCAAGGCCCCCACGGTCATACGGGTGAAGTCCGTATCCGGATCAAAGACAAAGGTGTCATTGACGGTCCGGTTACGGGTCAGGTAAAGGTGCCAGTCCAGACGATAATGGGGGGCGCAAAACCCCGCCCACCCGTGGGTGGTTTTCCGGGGCGGAAAGGTGGACAGGATATCTATAATGCCGTCCTTGAGGGCATTTACCGCCTCCTGCCGCTCGTAAAGATGGATAACCGCTTCCCGGTTATTTTTCCTAGCCCATGCCTTCCAGAAGGCCACCAGCAACCCGGACGGTTCCCCGCTGGCCGACCGCATGGAAAAGGGCGGAAAAGACTGGTCCATACCGATAATGACCTGATTCCGTGTCTGCTCCGGCACCTTGCCCATCCAGCGCCGTTCAATAACGGCCCGTTCTTCCGGCGTAATGGCGTCAAGCCCCTGGTTGATCAGGTCAACCAGATCCTTATTTCCTTCCCTGACCGCGGCAAAAAAAGGTTTGCGGTACAGGGGGCGGGAGGGATGGTAGCGGAATTCGGCGATCAGGTCTTCCCGGGTCATAAAGTAAAGGGCGGTTGGGGTGTCGCAGACAAAGACCTTGATCTCCCCGTCAGCCACCCCCTTAAACATCTGCTGATGGCTTCCGTAAATCTTTAAGGCAGCCCCGGGCAGCTCCCGCCGGACAAATTCCACGGCGTAATCCTTGTCCAGCACCCCGATTTCAAACCCCTTGAGATCCTGAAGTCCTTTGAGTCCGTAGATGGATTCATGGAAGAAAAAATGGGTCTGGCAGTCCCGCAGTTTATTGGCATAGTCCAGGTAAGTGTCCCTGTGGACACTAAAAAAGCAGCCGGCGTGGATATCTGCCGCCCCGTTTTTTACCATGTCCAGGCTGCTGGCCCAGGGTACCGGGATAAATTCCACCTCCACACCGGTTTTCTCGGCCCAGAGTTTCCACAAGTCCACAAACATGCCCACGGCCCGTCCCTGGCTGTCTGCAAAATGGAAAGGCATATTGTCGATACTTGCGGCAATCCGCAGGGTGCGGGTATGTGCCGGCAGCGTCACCGCCCGGGTTTCACCGGTCCAGCTGGAAATGATTTTACGGATGTCGTCGGGGGGCAGCGCGGCAAAGCCCTCCCGGATCCGGTCGGACAGATCCTTTTTTCCCGATAAGATGGCTGCCTGCAGGGGATGGTGAAAGAGTACCCGGTCCATGGCCCGGACCATCTCGTAACCTTTAAACTTGGCAAGATAAGTGGAGGCCACCGGTTTTTCCATGACAAAAGCCATAATTTTGCCGCTCATGGCCGCACGGATCAGGCTTTCATGACTGGGGAACGGCACAACGGCCACGTCCGGAGAGCGGTTTTTGATTACCGCACCGGCAGGCCCGCCGGCTACCACCCCCACCTGTTTTCCGGAAAGCGCACGGAGTCCGTCGGGCAACGCGAAGGCATTCGAACGGACATAGAGAAAAAATTCAAGATCCGGCAGTGGAAGCGAAAAGACCGACAGACCGCTATCTTCGGTCTGCGGCCCCAACAGGGCCAGCACGTTTCCCACAGATCCGGCACTGGTTTGTCCCTTTCTTGATGTGCCCGCCTTTTGAAATACCACCGGAATTTTGGTCTGTCCGGACCAAAGTTCCCATAAATCCCTTATAATCCCCCGGGGTTCCTTGTTCTCATCATCAAAAAGAAAAGGCGGAA
>CAJWHT010000172.1 GCA_913041495.1 uncultured Desulfobacteraceae bacterium
ACTTCCGTACCGAAAAATTACTTACATCTTAATGTGTTGTGGTGCGGAAAGTACGCCACAACGCAATTCTAATGCAGCATAAAAAATTCCGGCAACTTCCCCATTATCCAAAAGCTGCCTTGCTCTTTCTAAATAGTCTTCTGTTGAGATATAATAATTCATAGATATTTTTAAAGAATCTTTATAGATTGCTTGATTAGATTTGATGTCTAGTTATACCATTTCACTTTCTAATCGCAAAGGTTCTAACTGCCAAATTTTAATTCCAGTATATTGTTCAAATTGTGCTTCACTAATATGGTTCCAAAAGGGTTCAAAATTCTCAGAAAAACGGACAATAGCAAACTCATGCTGAGACGGTTTTAGTCCCATACCCACAGGCCAATGATCAATCCAGATTAAATCACCATCAAATTTATTTTCATTATGAATTTTAAACTGTCGCCAAGCGATTAGCAGAAAGTTTGCAGCTATCGCCCATATTTTGCTCGTCTTATGTTCTTTTATAAACTGTTCAAGTTTATTGAGCACTTCAGAGTTGGACAAACTGGCATCTGATTTTTGAGCCAATAATTGATTCTTGATATCTAAATAGATATGCTCAATACAGTTTGTGGTGGAGGTGCCTGTATTTTCTTCAAGAGCAGAACATATACCAACTGTTTTTAATTTTTTATCATGAGTAAAAATGCGTATTCTACATTTCCCATCATACCCGGGGCTGAATCCTTGATAGAAATGTTCAAAATCTTTTAATAGTTTCACAGTTTAGTCCTCTACTAAATAGCAAACATAAGTGATTGACCGAGTCCGCTTATGCTCTTATTATCCGACAGCTAACCGCATATTCTGAATATTTGAATGATATCCGACAAGATGAAGATTGGCCGGACATAAAATCTATAGTCACGTTTACTGGACATAACCATGATTTTGGAGATAACGCAATAACCAGAATTAGTTATTGGTTGTATAAATCTCTCAGGAATCGTCCTTACCAAGGTACTTTTGGGGTTCGGCCAAGTAATTCGGGAGGGCCGATGTATTCAAGGGGGTGGCTGGGCGTTCTGTCATCCGAACACATCAGTGGTGCCCGGTGGTGTCGAATTTGAGAAGCTTGCGGAACGCAGTTACAAATGATAGTTTTCACGGGAAGCACGGTTTTTGTCGGCATATCCAATCAAACGCGCTGGAGACTATTCATGACAATTCGGAATCATATTGTCCCATTGGCCCTGTTACTTGTTTTTTCCCTGTTCTATTTTTTTCCGGGGCCTGTACGGGCAACGGTACCGGAGGTCCTGACGCCCTGGAAAGAATGGGTGCTCCATGGCAGGGAGGCGCAGATCGCCTGTGTCCCCAGGTTTAATGATCCGGATACTGTCCGGTGTGCCTGGCCGGGAAGGCTTGAAATGGATCTGACGGGCAGCGGGGGGCGGTTTACACAGGAATGGCTGGTCTCCCTGGACGACACCCGGGTGATATTGCCCGGCAGCAGCCGGTACTGGCCCCGGGAAGTGACAATCAACGGGGAACCTGCTGTGGTCCTTGAACGCAATGGGGCCCCGGTCGTCTTTTTGCCCCGGGGGACCCACACGGTCACAGGAAGTTTTGTCTGGTCCCGCATGCCCGAGCATCTGCAGACGCCAAAAGATTCCGGCCTTCTTTCCTTATCCATTGAAAATACGTCCGTCCCCTTTCCCAACCTGGATGACCGGGGGCGGCTCTGGCTGAAACACGGCGTAAAAGAGGAAAAGATCGAGAACCGTCTGAAGATTGACTGCTTCCGGCTGGTGGACGATGAGATCCCGGCACGGGTGCAGGTGCACCTTTCCCTTGATGTGGCCGGAGCCGCCAGGCAGATTACCCTGGGACCCCTTTACGGGCCGGACCGCTTCACTCCAGTGTCCCTCAACAGCCCCCTGCCGGCCAAACTGGAGCAGGACGGCAGCATGAAGGTTCAGGTGCGTCCAGGCATGTTTGCCATCCGCCTGAATCTTCGGCATAAGGGGCCGCTCAAGGCGCTTGAGTTCACCCCCGTGCAGAATCCGTTCTGGCCGGCACAGGAAGTTTGGTCATTCCGGGCACAGCCGGACCTGAGGCTGACCGAGATCACAGGGGCTTCGCCGATTGATCCCCAGCAGACCAATATGCCGGCGGACTGGAAACAATATCCCGCCTATCTCATGGGTGCAGGGGATGCCCTGACTTTTAAGGAAATCAAACGGGGAGATCCTGCGCCGGCACCGGACCAGCTTGATCTGGAACGGGAACTCTGGCTGCGTTTTGACGGCAGGGGCTATACGGTCCGGGACAGTATCCGCGGAAAAAAGAATACGGGCTGGCGGCTGGAAATGAGCCCTGAGATATCACTGGGGTCCGTCACCGTGGACGGCCGGGAACAACTCATTACCCGGCGCCGGGGATCGGACAAGGCCGGTATCGAACTGCGGAACGGCCGGCTGAATTTCTCAGCGGTCAGCACCATTGACGGGCGGCCTTCAGCGCTGCCGGCCACGGGCTGGGACGAGGATTTTAAGACCGTTAAAGGCCGGCTTCATTTGCCGCCGGGCTGGAAGCTCATCCATGGGACCGGTATGGACAGCATTTCCCGGACCTGGATTCAGCAATGGACCCTGCTGGATTTTTTCATTGTCCTGATATTCACCATTGCCCTGGCAAAGCTGAGCTCAAAAAAAATGGCCCCCCTGGCCTTCGTCACCCTGGTGCTGGTCTGGCATGAACCCCAGGCCCCGAAATTCATCTGGCTGGCATTGCTTGCAGGGATCGCCCTGCTCACGTATCTTCCCGAAGGCCGGTTCAGGACCGGGGTAAAAATCTGCCAGGCCCTGGCCGTCCTGGCGTTTATCGTCATTGTTATTCCCTACAGCATAACGGCCCTGCGCGTAGGGATCTATCCCCAACTGGAACAGCCGTGGACCTCCATGTCTGAATACGGCGGATGGCTTACGAAAAAACGAGCGGCAATGGAAGACAATGCCGTTCAAGAGGAGATGGTCCGGCAGCAGGTCCCGCAGGCCCTCCGCAAAACCGTGAAATCAACAGCCGGGGCTCCACGGATTCTTTCGTCCGTTTCCGAACCGGCGGGAGGGGAAGTCATGCAGTACGATCCCAAGGCGCTAACCCAGACCGGCCCGGGGCTTCCCGGCTGGCAGCCCTTTGAGACCGTCCGTTTCGGATGGTCCGGACCGGTGACCCGGGATCAGATCATCCGGTTCACCCTGATAGGGCCGAAAGCAAATCTGGTGCTGGCATTTGCACGGGTAGGGCTGATCATCTTCCTGGCGTTGGGACTGCTGGGCGTCAATTACCGCCGGGGGAAAGGCCTTGGCATCTCCTGGCCCAGGGGGCAGACCGCTGCCCTGCTGATCCTGCCCCTCATGCTTTTTTCCGGCATACTATTTCCCGGGCAGGGGCAGGCGGGGGAAATCCCTTCCCAGGCGATGCTTGAACAGCTCCGGGAACGCCTGCTTGAAAAGGATCCTTGTTTTCCATCCTGCGCCGCCGTCCGGTCCCTTTCCCTTGCCATCGGGCCGGACCGCCTGTCCATGGCGTTGGCGGTGGATACCCGGGTGGATGCGGCAGTTCCCCTGCCCGGCAATACCCGGCAATGGCTGCCCAGTGCCGTTTCCCTGGACGGCAAAGCTGCCGACGGCCTTTTCAGGGAAGACAGCCATCTGTGGATAATGGTGCCCAAAGGCCGGCATACGGTATCGCTCTCGGGCCCTGTCCGCCGGCAGAATGTATTCCAGCTCCCGTTCAACCTGAGGCCCAGAGACCTTACGGTTTCTGCTGACGGCTGGTCCGTGGACGGACAGCATCCGGACGGCAGTTTTGAGGATACCCTGCGCTTCAAGCGGGTGGTCGCCGGGGATGATCAGAAAAAAGAACTGCTTGAAACAGGAGAGCTTCCCGGGTTCGCCCGGGTGGAAAGGACATTGCGCCTGGGCCTGGTCTGGAAGGTCCATACCCGGGTTAGGCGTTTGAGCCCACCGGGATCGGGCATGGTCTTAAATATCCCGCTCCTGCCCGGGGAATCTGTCACAAGTCAGGGCATCCGGGTAAAAGAGGGGATTGCCCGGGTCAGCCTGAAAGCCGGCCAGACCGATCTTGAATGGGAATCCTTCCTGGAAAAAACAGGCCGGATACGGATGGAACATCCCCAAACCGATGAATGGACGGAGGTCTGGAAGGTGGATGTAAGCCCCGTCTTTCACATGGATTACGACGGCATCCCCGTGATCTTCCACAAAACAGGGAGCCTATGGTTTCCCACCTGGCATCCCTGGCCCGGCGAAAGCGTCTCCCTGACGCTCACCAGGCCCGGCGGTGTGGAAGGCCGTACCCTGACCGTTGAAAAAACCCATCTTGAACTCTGGCCGGGCCGGAACACCACCCGGGCCAGGCTGGATCTTTCCATCAAAAGCAGTCAGGGGGGCAGGCATCCCGTTACCCTTCCGGAAGGGGCCGGACTCCAGGAGGTGAGCATCAACGGGAAAATCCACCCCATCCGCCAGAACGGACGGATCGTTGCCCTGCCCATCACACCGGGGAGTCAGCAGATCCGGCTGTCATGGCTTGAAACCCGGGGCATTTCCACCCGGTTTACAAGCCCCGGGGTGGATCTGGGCCTGCCCAGTGTGAATGCCGGTGTGGACATCCATCTGCCCCGGAACCGCTGGCCCCTGTTCATCGGCGGTGAGCAGCTCATGGGGCCGGCCGTCTTATTCTGGTCCGTTCTCATCATCATTTTTCTCCTGGCGTTGGGCCTGTCCAGGACCGGCTGGGCATCCCTTAAGTTCCACCACTGGTTCCTGCTCTGCCTGGGGATGTCCATGAGCCACCTTGCGGCGGGTCTTCTCATGGTCGGCTGGCTCATCGCCCTGGATTTCAGGGGCAAGGCCGCAAAGATGCGGGACACGGGTTTCAACCTTGTCCAATTGGGCCTCGTGCTCCTGACCCTGGCCGCCCTGGCCGCATTGGTGGGGGCCGTGTCCAACGGCCTGCTGGGACATCCGGACATGAATATCCGGGGGAACGGCTCAAGTGCCGGGCTGTTGCGCTGGTACCACGATATCAGCGGTCCTGTCCTGCCCGAAGCCTGGGTGGTCTCCATCCCCATGCTGGCCTATAGGATCGCGATGCTGGCCTGGGCCCTGTGGATCGCCTTCTGGCTGGTGGGCACCTTAAAGTGGGGATGGCAGCGGTTTTCAACCCCCGATATCTGGAGAAAGGTCCAGTTGCGGAAGAAAAAAAAGACTCAGGAAGGATAGTGCACCCATGAAAGCGTTCTCCAGATCGTCAGCGGCTTTTTCCTACGGTTCGGTCATCACCCTGGCCTGTTTCAGCATCCAGGCGGTGGGGGTGGGTATCTATATTTCCTACGGGGTTTTCTTCAACCCCTTGATGGAGGAATTCGGCTGGTCAAGGGCTGCCATATCCGGGGCCTCCTCCGTGGCCTTTTTTATAACGGGTATCTTCGCCATCCTCATGGGCCGCTTCAACGACCGGTTCGGCCCCCGGCTGCTCATGAGCATTGCCGCCGTGTTTTACGGCCTTGGGTTCGGCCTCACTTCCCGGGTGGAAACCCTGGCAGGGCTTTACCTGGTATTCGGCCTGGTTTACGGCATCGGCCTGGCCTCCATTGACGTGATCGCCCTGACCACGATCACCCGCTGGTTCTCAGCCAGCCGGGGGAAGATGACCGGCCTGGTCAAGGTGGGCACCGGACTCGGCCAGTTCGCATTTACCATGCTGGCCAGCCTGCTCATTGCCCATCTGGGATTCCGGAACGCCTTTGCCTTTATGGGGGGCGGCGCTTTTATCCTGCTGCTGACCATTGCCCAGTTCATGCGCAGGGACCCGGACGTGTATTACCGGAGCAGTACCGCCTCTTCCCCTGTTACTGGAAATCCGGTGCAGACCGACGGCCTCTCTTTTTCAGACGCCTTGAGAACCAAGCGTCTCTGGCTGCTGTGCGTTGCCAATTTGCTCCTGGTCTTCTGTCTTTTGAGCATCATGGTGCACACCGTTGCCCACGGAAGGGACATCGGCATTGCGGCGCACAAGGCGGCCGGGGTTCTGGCCTGCATCGGCGCGGTCAGCATGGCCGGCCGTTTTTTCGGCGGCCTGCTCATCGACCGCATCGGCAGCAAGAAGCTGATGGTGATCTGCTTTGTCCTGCTTTTAACCTCGCTTGCCTGGCTGCTTCAGGCGTACACCATCACCGCCCTCTACGCCTTTGCCGTGGTGTACGGCATTGCCCACGGCGGATTTTTCACCGCCATCTCCCCCATCACGGCCGAGCTTTTCGGCATTCGCGCCCACGGCAGTCTCTTTGGCATGGTGGTGGCCTTCGGCACCACCGGCGGCGCCCTGGGGCCATTTTTCACCGGCCTGGTTTATGATCTGTCCGGCAGTTATACCCCGGCCTTCTGGATGCTGATTGTCATGTCGGCCATCGCCTTTGCCCTCATCCTGGCCCTCCGGGTACCCGATAGATTGGATTGACATCATCTGTACTTGGGGACGGCATTTTCAAGACGGCCATAAATAAAGGAAAAACTTAAAAAACTATCGGCATGATATGAAAAGGAAAATCCGGATATGGGTGTCAGCGCATCACTCCTGAAAATCTGTATTGTATTCTGGGTATGCACCCTTGTGGGCGTAGCTGCAGCAGGGCCGCAACCGGTATCCGGACAGGACAGCACCATTCATGGGCATGTCCTGAAAATGGGGGTGAACATTTCCGCCTTTGACACCCTGGATCCCCATTTTGCCGCATCATTTGCCGACCGGATGCTGGCGGACATGGTTTTTGGCGGGTTGATCCGATACCGGCCGGGACAGGCACCGGAACTGGAGCCTGACCTTGCCTTGGATATTCCGGAGCCGGTAACGGTGAACGGCAAGCAGACCTGGACGTTTCATCTTCGGCCCGGGGTCTTTTTCCACGATGCCGGGGACGGAAAGCGCCGGGAGATGATGGCCAAAGATGTGGTGGCCTCCTTTGAAAAGACTACGGATCCTTCCCGTTCCGCCTATGCCGGGGGATATGCCGGCATAACCATTGACGCTTTGGACAGCAGAACGGTCCGGTTTTCCGTGGACCCGCCCCAGTCGCCCCTGCTGTTTCTTCCCAAAGTTGCCAATTACGCCGGCGGGTTTGTGGTGGCTGAGATGCCGGCACCGGGCGGCGGCACCCGCCTTCTGGGGACAGGGCCTTTTGCCATCCGGGGAGAAACCGGCCCCACCACGTTTGTCCTTGACCGTCATGACCTGTATTTCAGGGGAACACCCGAACTTGCGGGGGTGGAAATCCATTTTCTCCCGGATTCAACAGCCCGGCTTGCCGCATTCGAGACGTCGCTCGACCTGATCTGCGGTGAGTCTTCCGCCAAATGGGTGGCAGCACTCCGGGATAAAAAGGATATGATCATTGACAGTTTCGGGGTACCTGAAACCGCCTGCATCTATTTTAACACCCTCTATCACCCGTTTGCCGACGCCCGGGTCAGAAAGGCTGTTGCCCATGCCCTGAACCGTGACCTTTTTCTGGAACCCTTTGGCCGGGAAATGGCCAGGAATGTGTTCACGCCGGCACCCCCGTATATGCCCGGAGGCCTCCGTGAAGAAGACGTCAAAGCCCTGAACCTGCATTACCCAAGGGATATTGAAAGGGCTAAAGGACTTTTGGCGCAAGCGGGATATGCCGGCGGATTTACCTTTAAAGTTGTGGTTTCTGAGCTGATCCAGATCAAAAAAAATTACCAGACCCTGAAGCACCTGCTGGAACAGATCGGCATCCGGATGGACATTCGTGTTACCGACCATGCCACCTACCACAAGATGATCCGGATGAATGTGAACCCCATCGTCATTTACGAGGCGTTCCGGCCGAATACAGACGAGCTGCTCAGCCGGTTTTTCCACTCGGAATCCAAGGTCATGACCGGCCAGAAAATGGCCACCAACTTTTCCAATTACACCGGGATAGACGATCTCATTGAAAAGGCCCGTTCCGAACGGGTGACCACCACCCAGATCAAACTGTGGGAATACGCCCAGATCAAGCTGCTGGAGGATATGGTGGTCTATCCCCTTCATTACCGGAAGCATACTTACGTGAGAAAACCATATCTTGATTACGGCCATCCTTTGAGGGATGCCATTGCCCTGTATCCCCAGATTACGGAGAAAACCCGGCTGACATCGGATGTCCACGGGTTTGTACCGGGGAGGGATAGGCTTTGAAAATATTTCACAAGCTTTTGGGAATAACGTTGCCTGCCGTTTTGATCGCCCTGTTCATGGGGTCATGGCTCACCTATTACCTTTCCAGCCAGGCCCTGAACCTCATTGCCGAACGCTGGCTGGATACCCGGCTGTCCGAGGCCGTGGCCCAGGTAGCAGAACACGAGCAGTTCCTTAGACTGTATAACATTACCAATATCGCGGCCGGCACCAAGAAAGCCCAGCTGGATGCCGCAGGAGAACTTGCCTCGGTTCAGATCGGAACCCGGGGGTATGTGTACGTGCTGGATATGACCGGCCGGGTGCTGTTTCATCCGGACAACCAACGGGTGGGCGCGGATATCCGGGGGGAGGGCTGGTTCCTTCGGATGTTGACACATCCGGAGGGCTCGGTTTCCTACCGGTGGCAGGACGAGGAGCTTTTGGGGATGTTTTCCTATTTCGAACCCTGGGGCTGGATTGTGGTGGCCACAGCGCCGTTAAGCGAGATCTACGGACCGGTGATCCATGCCCGGAAGTATATCCTTGCCCTGGCCGTTCTGGGAGGGCTTGGGATTTCAATGCTCATTATCCTGCTGACCCGGCGGCTGGTCATTCCCCTTGACAGGCTGGTGGACGGCACCCGGAAAGTCGGCCGGGGAGATCTGGACATCCACCTGCCTGTTACCAGCAACGATGAGATCGGACAGCTTTCCAAGGCGTTCAACCTCATGTCCCGGGACCTGCAGAAAAGCCTGGGGGCCCTGCGGCAGAGCGAGCAGTACTTCAGGGCGCTCACGGAGAATTCCACCGACCTTATCGCTCTTCTTTCCCTGAACGAAGGACGGATCAATTACCTGAGTCCTTCCATTACCCGTTTGCTGGGGTTTAGGGCATCGCCCCTGAAGGGAAGTCCCTTCAGCCGCCTGATGGCCGAAGGCAGCCGGGATGCCTTCACCGCGTTTCTGGCGCACCTGGACAAAAACCCTGGGGCTGTCCTGACACGGGAGTTTTCATTTTTGAACCGGGACAAGGAAACCCGGATCCTGGAAATTTCCGGCCGGAACCTCACCGGTGTCCCGGGTGTGGGTGGGATCGTCCTGAACTCCAGGGATATGACCACCAGAAAACGGATTGAAGATGAACTCAAGGCCTCCGAATTCAGGTTGCACCAGCTCAGTTCCCGGCTGATCTCCGCCCAGGAAGATGAGCGTAAACGCCTGTCCGTGGAACTCCACGATGAAGTGGGACAGTCCCTGGCGGTGCTCAAGCTCAAGGTGATTCTTTTAGAGGAGGGGCTGGACGATACCGCTGTGGAGGCCAGGCAGGAATGCGAGTCCATGGTGGACTACATCGACCAGATGATCGAAAATGTCCGCCGCCTTTCCAAGGACCTGACCCCCTCCACCATTGAAGACCTGGGGCTTTCGGCGGCCCTGATGTGGCTCATCGATACCATCAAGAAACATTACGCCATTGATGCGGACATACGGCTGGACACCCTGGACGAATCCCTGTCCCTGGACAGCCAGATCCTGGTCTACCGGATTTTTCAGGA
This sequence comes from uncultured Desulfobacteraceae bacterium, assembly GCA_913041495.1. GTDB lineage: Bacteria > Desulfobacterota > Desulfobacteria > Desulfobacterales > Desulfobacteraceae > Desulfobacter. Next base: position 9,815 of record CAJWHT010000172.1, read on the forward strand.
GGCCATCTCCAACGCCGTCCGCCATGCCGGCGCCGCCACCCTGACCCTGGCCGCCTCCCATACGGACGATTGGCTTAGCTTTTCCATTGCTGACGACGGTTGTGGCTTTTCCCGGCCGGACCGGGATGCAGACCTTGAATCCTCCGGGCCCGGCAGGGGCCTGGGGCTTCCCACCATGCAGGCCCGGGCACGGATGCTCAACGGTACGTTCCGGCTTGAGACCGCACCGGGAAAGGGAACCGTATTGCAATTTCAGGTGCCGCTTGATAAAAACAGGGACCATGGACAGATACACCCTCATACTGGCTGACGACCACAATCTGTTGCGCCACGGCATCCGGCAGATCCTGGAAAAACAGGGAAATCTCTCGGTGATCGGGGAAGCGGCAGACGGGATCGAGCTTCTGCGCCTGCTCACAAAGACTACCCCGGACCTCATCCTGCTGGACATTGCCATGCCCAACCTGAGGGGGATCGAAGCGGCCATTGAGATCAAGATGCTTTACCCCGGCATCAAAATTCTGATTCTTTCCATGCACAAGAGTCTTCAATACGTCCACCATGCCCTGTCCGCAGGTGCCGACGGGTACCTGCTCAAGGAAGATGCCCCCAGGGAACTGGTTTCCGCCATCGATACGGTGCGCAACGGCGACACCTATATATCTCCTTTGATCCAGAAGGAACTCACCAATGATCTTGCCCAGTCCTACCGCAAGGGGAGCGGGGCTGCGCCTTTCGAACCATTGACGGTCCGGGAGCGGGAGGTGCTAAAACTGATTGCAGATGAAAAATCCAACCAGGAGATTGCCGATCTTTTGAGCATCAGCCTGGCCACCGTCAAACACCACCGGGCTGCCATCAAAAAGAAGCTGGATATCCGTAAAACCGCAGGGTTGGTCAAGTATGCCATCCGTAAAGGATATACAACCTACGAATAAAGGGGCAGGGCTGTGCCTCTGTTTTGACTATAAAAACAATCGCTTAGTATCTGGTATCCCCACAAGTGCCCATGGGGTATCCCCACTTGTGACCACAGACATTTAATCCGTAGTACCAATTTACAAAATCCTTTTGTTTCACTACAAATCCTATGTTCACTAAGAAACCGCAGCCCCCCAAAGGCTGTGACTGACGTTCAGGCCCTGCCTGATTCACCCTTAGGTTTTATCTGGAGGAAATGTATCATGAAGTCTATCACCCGTATTCTTTTTGTACTGGCCGTTGCAGGCCTCTTGTTCACCGGCCAGGCCCTGGCGGCGGACCGTATCTTTTTCGGGATTGCCACCGGCGGTACCGGCGGCACCTACTATCCTCTGGGCGGCATGCTGGCCCAGATGATTTCCAACAAGGTCACCATTGACGATAAAAAACTGTCCGCAACTGCGGAAACCGGCAACGCCTCCGTGGCCAATGCCACCCTGTTGAGCCGCCAGGGAATAGAATCCGCCTTTGTGGCAGCAGATATTTTAGATGCCGCTTATAAAGGCACCAAACAGTTCAAGGGTAAAAATTTGAAAAATCTAAGGGCCCTGGGCGCCCTTTACCCCGAGACCGTTCAACTGGTGGTCCGGGCCAATGCCGGCGTATCCCAGTTTACCGACCTCAAGGGTAAATCCATCTCCTCCGGTTCTCCCGGTTCCGGCCAGTGGCAGCTTTTAGGAGATCTTCTGGCCTCCTACGGCCTGGACCGGAAAACCGATATCTCCGAGGATTATTCCTCCTTTTCCCAGTCCGTAGAGAAGATCAAAGACGGCAACCTGGACGCCTCCCTGATCACCGCCGGCACCCCCACGGCATCGGTTCTGGAACTGGCCAATCACCACGATATCAAAATACTTCCCTTAAACGGCCCGGCCATCGCCAAGCTGCAGGAAGTTCAGCCCTACTACGCCAACGCTATTCTCCCGGCCGATACCTACAAAGGTCAGACCACAGATGTTGAAACCATCGCCGTACGCGCCATCTGGGCCACCCATGACGGGTTGGACGAGAAAACCGCATACAACGTGGTCAAGGCCCTGTATGAAAACACGGACACCCTGGCCAAGGTTCACGTGAAAGGCAAGGAAATCAGCCTGGAAAAAGCGCTGGAATCCGTTTCCATCCCCCTGCATCCGGGGGCGGAAAAGTACTACCGGGAAAAAGGCCTGATCAAATAGGATGAAAAGGAAGATGAAAACAGGCGGGCCGGCCCTGGTGCTGGC
>CAJWHT010000173.1 GCA_913041495.1 uncultured Desulfobacteraceae bacterium
CATCCTCAAATCCCTGGACAGCCTGGATGACTGTGATGTGGCCCTGATTCTCATTGACACCTCCGAAGGGATTACGGACCAGGATATCACCGTTGCGGGGTATGCGGAAAAACGGGGGTGCGGTGCCATCTTCCTGCTCAACAAATGGGATCTGGTGGACAAATCGGAAAAGGGGCAGCAGGCGTTTATGAAGGAGTTGCGCCAGATGGCCAAGTTCCTATCCTACGCACCGGCCATCACCATCTCCGCCAAAACCGGACAGCGTTGCCACAAGATTTTCGATCAGGTTTCAAAGGTGTACAAAGAGTATTGCCACAGGATTAATACCGGTACCGTCAACCGGATCATCGAAGATGCGGTGTACCGGGAGGAACCTTCTCTGCACAAAGGGCGCCGCATCAAGTTTTTCTACGCCGCCCAGGTGGCCACACGGCCGCCCACCTTTGTCTGTTTTGTCAACTATCCCAATGCGGTGCATTTTTCTTATAAACGGTACCTGCTCAATCAGCTTCGCGAGATGATTCCTTTAAGCCTGACCCCCATCAAACTCTACTTCAGGGAGAAGAGCGGGAAGATGGATTTTTCCGGCAATACCAAAGAGATGGAAAGAATCCGTGAAAAGAAGAAAAAAATCACCCAGAAGAAGATGAAACAGCGCAAAGAGCAGAGCCGCAAAAAAAGAGAGCGGGATAAAAAAGGCACTCAATAGGCCTGCCACATGTGAGGAGTTGTACGCGTGGATCTTTTTGAAAGCCGTGCCAGGGATGAGATGGAAAAAACAGCCCCCCTGGCCGACCGTATGCGTCCAAGAAAGTTGGACGAGGTAATGGGGCAGGACCATATCACCGGTTCCGGCACCCTTCTCGCGCGGGCCATCGCCGGCGACCGGGTTTTTTCCATGATCCTGTGGGGGCCGCCCGGGTGCGGTAAAACCACCCTGGCCAACATCATTGCAGAAGAAACCCGGAGCGAGTGCGTTAAGATTTCCGCTGTCCTGTCCGGTGTCAAAGAGGTGCGTGCCATTATCGAAAAGGCCAGGGAAACCCGCAGGCTATATAAAAAAAGAACCCTGCTCTTTGTGGATGAGATTCACAGGTTCAACAAGGCCCAGCAGGATGCGTTCCTTTTTCATGTGGAAAACGGCCTCATCACGCTGGTGGGGGCCACCACTGAGAACCCTTCCTTTGAAGTGAATCCCGCCCTGGTATCCAGATGCCGGGTGTTCACCCTGAACAGCCTTACACCTGATGATCTTGTGGGCATTCTTAAAAAGGCGCTCACAAACGAAGACAGGGGCTTAGGTATGCCGGCCGATTCCTTTTCCGAAGAAGCCCTGGCACATATCGCCCGGGTGTCCGAAGGGGATGCCCGCATGGCCCTGACCAATCTTGAAACCGCGGCGGTATACTGGCAGGGCAATGAACCTGGCGAAGTGCCCGGGGTGGTGGGTATTAAAGAGGTGGAGGCTGCCGTTGAAAAAAAGTTCCTGCGGTACGATAAATCCGGAGAGGAACATTATAATCTTATTTCGGCCTTTATCAAAAGCCTTCGGGGATCTGATCCGGATGCAGCCATTTACTGGCTGGAGCGGATGCTTGAGGGCGGCGAAGATCCCTATTATACCATGCGGCGGATGATCCGGTTTGCCACCGAGGACATCGGCCTGGCCGATCCGGGGGCACTGACCATGGCCATGAATGCCGATGCGTCCTTTCGCAGGCTGGGCCGGCCCGAAGGGGACGGCTCCCTATTTATGGCGGCGGTTTACCTGGCCACGGCCCCGAAAAGTAATGCCGTCTACGCCGCCCATAAGGCGGTTAAATCTTCCGTGAGGGAAGGCGGCTACCAGCCGGTTCCCATGCACATCCGGAATGCCCCCACCGGCTTGATGAAGGAAATGGGATACGGCAAGGGATACAAGTATGCCCATGATTATAAAGACGGATATGCCCCCCAGTCCTATCTGCCCGAAGCCATGGCGGGGGAACGGTTTTATTTTCCCACCCAGCGGGGCTATGAAAAGACGGTCAAGCAGCGCCTGGAGGCCTGGATCGCCTTGAAGCAGTCCAAAGAATAGGCCCTAAAGCCCCCAACGTTTATCGGATCAATTGATTTGCCTGAACCGGAGCAACCGCTCTCTGGCCAGATCATATTCATTCCAGGAATCCAGATAGGTGCCAAGGGCCTCCCGGTAATGATGGGAGGCTTTCTCTCTGTCCTTATCGCCTTCGGCATCCAGACCCAGGGCCGTGTGCAACGTAATGCGTTTGGCTGGGTCATTTGCCGCCAGCTTCACCAGTTCGACTACGCTTGGGCCTTCCAGAAGCTGTCTGGCCAGGATGCCGTACCAGGCATTTTTTGAATCTGTTCTGAACCGGGAAATCTGGCGTCGGGCCGCATCCCTATCACCGGTCAGTTTCAGAATCTGGCCTTTCAGCAGTCCGAGGCTCAGACTAAGGGCCGTTTCTCTTGACGGTGCCTTGAAATAAAGGTCCATGAAGGAAAGGGCCTTTTCCCATTCCGACCGGCCGGCGTGGTAAAAAGCCAGCCGTCCGATGATAGTCCGGTTATCCGGAGCCAGTTCCCGCAGTTTTGTATAGGCCGCCACCTTATCTTCGTGACCGGCACTGTGGGATTCGAAATTCCGGATCAGGACCATGGCTTCATCATATTCCGCCTTTGCCTGCTTGCGCCGTTCAATGGCGTTTTTCCAAAAGGCGTCCTGCTCTGAGCGATGGGCGGTCTTGTCTTCAACAAAGGCCAGTTTTAATTCCATCAACCGGTTAAACCTGGACATGGCCATGAAGTAGAGGTGGTCATTGGCCCCGGCGGTCATCACAATATTCCTGAATACCCCAATGGCGTCTGCCAGATCTCCTTGCCGTTCCAGAATCAACCCTTCAACAAACCCCCGCCAGGCTTTTTCCGACTGATTTTCATAATCAATGATATCGGGATTCAACCGTTGCCCGGACTTTAATGTGGTTGCCAAATACCCCATGAATTCGTCCGGGTGCTGCCAGGGCAGGGAGAAAAGCTCCCGGGTATGCGTTGCACTGGTGTTGATGCCCGTGAGCCAGTCGATGATGAAAAGCATGAGCCTGGCCGTGTTGTTTTCTCCCTCAATGGATATCAGACGGGTGAACAATTCCCTGCTGGCATCCAGATCGTTTCTGCAGAAGTCCAGGAGGGCCGATGTGAATATCAGGGCCGGGTCCTGGCTTGTTTCCAGCAGTTTTCGGGCCAGTTTCGCAGCGCCTTTAATGTTGTTGTCAGCAGCCAGAGCAAGCACCTGGTTGAGTTTTTTTTCCAGGGAAAAATCCAGGATTCCATCCCATTTTGGCTGTCCTGCCTTGAGGCTGGCCACGAATCTGGCCGGTTTATCTATGGGCAGTACCAGGCCGAAATCGGACAGGGGGGTCATCAGGGGAATTTGCATGGAGGGTTGGTCCGTTACCACACCCGAGGCGATACCGATGACGCGGCCGTCGGCATTGACCGCAGGTCCGCCGCTGTTGCCTTTATAAATTGAGGAATCCACCTGGATAAGTTCCTTGGAGGTCCGCCGGACATGGCCCCGTGTGATACTGGCGTTGATTCGTTCGTCCTGGGTCCTGCTGCCCAAGGGGAATCCCATGATAATTACCGGTGACAGCCGCTTGATTTTCAGGGGATCCAGGGTTTTTGCCATGGGAAGCGGACGGACCCCCTCGGGCAGGCTGTCGATCTTGAGCACGGCAAAATCATGCTGGAAGGGCAGGTGCAGACGGTTGCCGGCTTTTCTGACGCCCCTGGGCACGCCGACTACCCGAAGGTTACTCTTGCCGTTGCTTCTCAGTGCGCCTGCAAGATAGTAAGCATCTGCCAGATCCGTGCTGGTGCCTAACCCCTGGAGACGGTTGAACGCCTTGTCCCCCTCAAACCAAAGGAAAATCCTGTGGCCGAAATCCAGTTGTTTTTCACTCAGCCGGCTTCGTATCTGGAACAATGTCATGTCTTCAAGCCAGGGACAGGCCACATGCCGGTTGGTGAGGATATACCCCTGGTCATCCACCAGGAATGCCGTGCCTTCCACCTTGTTGCGGTAAATGATCTGATCCTTGTGGGACAGCCAATATTCCACCATGAGAAAGCCTACGGACCGGGTATAGGATTCCAAGAAACCCGTGAGGCTGTCGTCACCTGGGGCCCGGTTCCGGTTCATGGTAATAAATGTGTTGGCTGCCACAATACATATGAGAATTAAAACAAGGCCCAGCACCATCCGTTTGAACCAGGTAATTTCCTTGAGCAGCTTTGGTTTTTTTTTGTAGGTGGCGGCATAAAGCGGTTTTGACGGCAGCCGCTCCAGAATGCCGGCCAGGGCGGAGGCCACCTTGGCCATGGACTGGGGCCGCAGATCCGGATCATCGGAAAGCATCACCTTGATCAGGACGGCCAGTTCCGGATCCAGCCCGTCGAGCTGGTCCACCTTGGATGAAAACTCCGTCAGGTTGTGGTCCGCCGTCAGCAACTCTATGAAAATTTTTCCCAGAGACCAGATGCCCGTGCGAAAGTCGATGGCTCGCTGGTTCACGATGTCCGGGTGGTGCCGCAGCAGCTTGCCGAGCATGGGGCCGTGATGAGTGGCCCTGGCATTGAGAAAACGGGATAGCTTGTAGTTGATTTTTATTGCCAGATTCCGGGTCTGGTTCCGGGGCATCAGGATGTCGTCCAGGATCAGGTAGGGCATAAAATGGTCATGACTGTGCAGCAGCTCCAGGGCGGAGGCAATGTTGTAAAACAGGGTCACCATCCGCCGCTGGTCGTTTAGAACACCGGAGACAAAGATACTTCCCCAGTCGTCCGCATCCACCCATTCACTGACCCGGTACCAATGGCCGCTCTTGCTCTGTCTGATGGCATAATGCTGGACAAAGAGTTCCGGGGGGAGCTTGGCCAATGTTTTCAGCTCGTTGTCAAGACGTTTGGCCACTTCGACGTCCACCCCGGACTGGTCGGTGAACAGGCGGATGGTGACAGGTTTTTGGTGGCCCTCTTTCAGCGCGCGGCAGACCAGGGATGAACGCCCCTCATGGATGATTTTTTCTATCCTGTAATCATCGATATGGGTCATCCCGGCCACCAGCCGGCTGCCGCAGGCAGGGCAGGTGGTGATACTCTGGGCGACAATTTGTCCGCACGATGCGCACCGCTTCATAGGGTCCTCCCGGTAACGGGGTGGTGTAATATGGGGTGCCGGTATCTTATCCGGGCCGTTTCCAGACGAATAAGGCCTGACATTAAAAGACGAATTGAGAACTTTTCTTCAGAATAGGGGGTTTGGCTGTGTTAGTCAAGTTTGCTCTTTTGACCTTTTAGTGTGAGATTGCCATGTATTCGCTGGCCTATTGAAACGGTTTAAAAAAGGCGACAATATTTTTTCGGATTTCAGGGCGGGTGAAAAAATATTGTCTCCTTTTTTGCCGGTGGTTTTAACCGTGCAATATATTGAAATATCGGCAAAACCCCTTTTGTTGCTGGGACCGCTTTCGTTTACGAATGAGTTTTCGCTGTTTGGCATTGTTCGTGCAAAATGTTTCAAATGTATGCGTTAATTACCGTAGCCACATCATCAGGTGAAAACCAAAGGAGGGAGTATGACAACCAATGCCCAGGCCCAGTTTGCATCGGCCATCCAACTTGAAAACAGCTATGAATTTGAGAAAGCCAAGGCCATTTACTCGGATTTAGCCGCCCACGGCACCACCAGCCAGGAGATTGACGAGAAAGTGCGTCTTCGTCTGGAAGACATGGACGATCTGATCCAGGAAAAAGAGATCTATGCCCGAATTCATGAAAACGGTATCCGGGTGCTTACCGAGATCGGGATGAACATCTCCGAAAGTCCGGACCTCATGGATATCCTCATGACGGCAGATGCCATTGATTTCGAAAATGAAACCGCGATTTTCATTCCCCTGAAACGTGAGTACATAGAGGACTGCCTGGCAAAATGCCCCCGTCAGATGCCGGCGGATCCCGGACCGAATACGTTCGGTACCGGTGCCACACCGCCGTTTCTTAAACGCCCCGGCGATGACGAGCTGCGCCAGGCCAACCGCCAGGAGTATGAAGAAATTGTCAGGGTGGTGGGTGAAAACCAGGATGTGACAGGCATTTTCAGCCTTCCGGTGGCCCAGGACAAAAGTATCTCCCTTTTTGAAGTGGCCCAGCTCATGGAAAAGAATTTTTCAGGGCTGAAGATGCTTGCAGCAAAAGGGCTGTCCGATGACCAAGTCGGTTTTTTGGCCGGCAAGGAAACCTGGGTTGACGGCACCAGTCTGATCACTTCATTTGCCCCCATGCCCACCATGGTTGCACCGTTTATCCGCAGTTGCCGGTCCAACGCAAATCTTTTGCTGCTGGATCTGACCATTGCCGGTTCTTCCGGTCCGGGAAGCCCCGAAGCCCTGCTGACCCAGATCCACGCCCAGGTCCTGTTCATGATTGTCATTGCCCAGACCCTGAATCCGGGAGTGCTCTGCATGCACGGGGGGATTCCGGGCGTTACTGAAGCCGGCGGTGACCTCTCGTACAGTTCTCCCCACAACCCCCTGATCAACGCGGCCATGGCCAGGGTCAATACCTGGATCACCCAATTGCCTTCAGCCCAGTCCGGTGGGTCTACCAGTGCCATCGACGTTACCCGCCAGGGCATCCTGGAATCAGAGTTGAGCAGAAATTCCCTGAGAAAATACGGGGTGCATATTATTCGCCATTCACTGGGTGCCCTGGGCAGCCTGAACTTCTTTAGCCTGGAGAAATTTGTTCAGGACTGCGAACGGGAAAGAGAGGCACGCAAGATTTTTAACATTGCCCCCCGGGACAAGGGTATTATCCCCATGTATTTCCCTACTGACGCACAGGCCATGGCAGGTATCCGGGAGATCGCCGAAAAAGGCGGGCCGAAAAATGCCGAACATACCCTGAGGAATGTGGAGTCGTTCCTGGCCTGGGAGCACCGTATCAATGAAGCTGCCAAGGGAAAGATCTATTACACCCAGCTGAACGATACGGTCATTGAAATGATCGGCCGAGGGGATATGATTCCCTAAATAAAGGCATCATCCCTGCCGGTATCCGCCCTGCAACTTTCGGGTGGATACCGGCCAGGGTACGGGGAGATGGCTACCCGGGGATTTCCGCAATGGTGAGACCGGTCTTTGTATCGCAGGACAGACGTACGGATTTTCCAATCATACATTCAGTGGCAAGGCTATTGAAGACATGTTTGTCCTCACGGGTACGGGCAATAAACCGTAAATTATCCGATGTCCTGCCGTAAATCACAGCGTAGTCCGGCTGTCTGTCCCGGGTGTAGACAATTGTATAGGTGTCTATGACGCCCCTGCCGGACGGTGCGGGATCAATTTCTATTGGGTACGGGCCCGTGAGATAATCGTTGCGGTCCTCAATATCCATGGCACAAAGATCCTTATCCGGCGGAATCGCCGAATAGATCCCTGCGGCGTGTTTGTGCATAAACCACCCCAATGCCGTGGTCAGACCCGTGGTGACCTTTCCTTCGGCAATCATTTGGCAGAGTGTGGCCACGGCATGAAGGTTGTAGTTGTTGCCAGGGCCGCCGAAAAATCCCAGGCCCCCGGTGAGGGTGAGGGGACGGGGATCGGCGTCTGAGATTCCGATCATTTTTTTAGCGATGGATACGGCACAGGGGAAGCAGGAGTAAAGATCAAAGGCATCGATATCGTCCAGCTTCTTTCCGGATCTTTCCAATGCCTTGTCCACGGCAGCCTTCAGTGGTGGGCTGGATGTGAAATCGGTCTTCTGGATCATATATCGCTGGCGGTCTTCGGCATATCCGCCGCCGCAGAAGAAAACGGTGTTTCCCCGGGCTGATCCGTATTTTATAGCATAATCTTCGGACATGAGAATCACTGCTGCGCCCTGGTCTACGGTAACAAAGGCATTCATGAATTTGGTGTAGGGAAAGGCGATGGGGCGGTTTCGGGTGGACGGTATTCGTATTTCCTCCGGCGTCCTGGGCTGTTTGCTCCAGGCAAAGGGATGAGACGCCGCAGTGCGGCTGAAGCCCGCCCAGAATCCGGCAACATCTTTGATATGCGCTTCGATAGACTTTCCCGAGGCTGCCCAGAGTGCGGTCTCAAACAGGGGAAAGCCCTGCATGGGGTGCTCAATGCCGTATTGGGTCTCCAGAGGGGTCACTCCCGATGCGTCGTCGCCGTCATAGTCTTCGGGTATGCCCTGGAGCAGGGCGCTGTCAAGCTTGGTGGCCCTGTCGGTTCCGGGAACGGTTCCGGTTCTCGGGACGTAAGCCTCTGCCCCGGCCACCAGCACCATGTTCAGTTCCCCCCTGGCAATCATGCCTGCTGCCCGGTTAATGAGGGTCTGGGGGGAGTTGCCCCCGATCCGGGATTCAAAGAGAAATTTGGGATGTGCACCGATCCGGCCGGCCAAGTCTGCGGCAGGGTCTGGGTAATGGGCGCTGAGGCTTTTTACCACCAGGATGCCGTCAGCCTGAGAAAGGTGTCGGGGATCATTCAGCCGTGACGCCGCCTCAGCCAAGGCCTTTTGCATCAGGCCTATGGGATCATCAGCCGGAGCTTTTATTTTTTTCGGCTGGGTGATCTGTCCCCAACCGGCAACTACAACGTTGTTTTTCATGGGGTATTCCTGTGACCCTCTGCTTCTTGCGGGTCATTTATGTTTTAATTCAATTGAAAATTGCCTGTCCTGGTATCCCCGGTCGCAGGCCGTGTCCCAGGTGCGCTCCGTTACCAGAATTCTGTCATTTCCGGTCATCCGCAACAAAGTCGAGCAGCGGGTGCCGTATGTGGGGCTCTGGATAAACAGCGGTGACAAAATTCGCTCCCATTCCAGGCCGACACCTGTGTCCGGCAGGGCGCCATCCGGCGGATGCGTATTGTCTTTGAGCAGGGCGAACAACGCGTCATCATCCATGGGATTTGTTTCAACGGCGGACCGGAACTTTGCTTTACCCCGGTCCACCTTCGGCCAGGGGGTATCCAGCAGGTGATTGCTTAATCCGTGCCACCCGGGCGGCACCTGCCGGATGCCGCCGTTCCGGTTGCTGTACCAGTAAACTGCGTCTTTTTCGCCGGCCATAAGGTTGAAACCGTTATAATCCGATGCCGTCTGCCGGATGTCATTCATGGCCTCCCGGACATTGCCCGGATAGTTTAGGATGTTCAGCACCAATTCGCCTCTTGACGGGGCGGTGGATTTGATACTTTTAAGATCCCGGTAATTTGTGAGGGCGGCGAACCGTCCCTTTCGGCTGACACCCATCCAGGTGCCGCCGGCTTCAAGATCTTTGCCGGCGAGGATGTGGGGGGATCTCCCCCAGAAACCCATGGCCCGGGTGGGCCGATGGTAAAACTCATCCCGGTTGGCAGCCAGGATGAGCGGGAGGCCGGGGGATGTCTCAACGCCGAACAGGATCAGGCACATGGAGTTTTCCTTGTTTTTTATCGGACTGTCTGTTATTCAGCCTATTGGAGTATTATTTAACTGTTCGCTAAGGAAAAATCAAACATATTTGGAGGTGTTAACATGCAAGATGCGGTAATCGTCAGCGGCGTTAGAACACCGGTGGGATCCTTCGGCGGTTCGTTGAAAGCTGTCCCGGTGGTTGAGCTGGGGACGTATGTGATGAAAGATGTACTCAAACGGGTGGGGCTGAAACCGGCTGTGGATGCAGCGCAGGCAGCTTTCGCTCCCGAAACCCTGAAAGACCAGGGAACCATTGACCTTGAAAAAACGGGATATGATTACGGTGATGACCTGAAAGATATTTTTATCGACGAAGTCATCATGGGCAATGTGCTTCAGGCGGCCCAGGGGCAGAACACCGCCCGTCAGGCCATGATCGGTGCAGGTTACAACCGTGAATCCTCTGCCTTTACTATCAATAAAATCTGCGGTTCCGGCCTCAAGGCCATTGCCCTGGGTGCCCAAGCCATTATGGCCGGCCAGGCAGACGTGATTGTTGCCGGCGGCCAGGAAAGTATGAGCAACGCTCCCATGGCCCTTCCCAAGGCCAGATGGGGTCACAGAATGGAACTGACCGGCGAAGGTCCCGTCCTCGACCTCATGGTTTACGACGGCCTTTACGAGATTTTCTATGGGTATCACATGGGGCAGACCGCGGAAAACATCGTTGAAAAATACGGTATCTCCCGGGAAGAGCAGGACAAGTTAGCCGTTCTCAGCCACAACCGTGCCTTTGCCGCCGTTAACGACGGCACATTCGCCCAGGAGATTGTTCCTGTCACCATCAAACACCGGAAAGGTGATATCCTGGTGGACAAGGATGAACGCCCCATGGAAACCAGTATGGAAAAAATGGCCAAACTCCGCCCGGCGTTTAAAAAGGACGGATCTGTCACTGCGGGGAACGCCTCCGGTATCAACGACGGTGCCGCCGCCGTTCTCATGATGTCCGAAGCAAAGGCCGATGAACTGGGCCTGGAAAAACTGGCGAAAGTAAAAGCTTTTTCCTCCGGCGGTCTTGATCCCGCATATATGGGCCTTGGCCCCGTACCTGCGGTCAGAAAAGTCCTGAAGAAAACCGGTATGGCCATCAGCGACATCGATATGATTGAACTCAATGAGGCCTTTGCAGCCCAGGCCATCGGCTGCATGAAAGAGTTGGATATCGATATGGAGAAACCCAATGAACTGGGTTCCGGTATCTCCATCGGCCATCCCATCGGCTGCACCGGCGCGCGTCAGATGGTCACCGCACTTTACCAGATGAAGCGCAAAGACTATGGCACCGGCCTGATCTCCATGTGTATCGGCGGCGGCATGGGTATGGCTATGATTATCGAGCGTTAAGCTTTTCATCGGCTAAAACCTTCCATGGGATTTATATTACAATCCCATGGAAGGTTTTTTATATGTATCCTTTAATAATTGGGAGACCGCTCAGTTGGGAGATGCAAAAAACAATATTGATATTTGGTTTAGTGTATATGATGAATGTCTGAGTGTTAAAGTCAAAATAGGGAATCAAATCCAATACCATGAAGAAAAACTAAGAAAAGATGTGGCTGAGTTTTCAAACTATCTCCTATGGTGGATTCTCTCTAAACTAAAGCCGGTTTTTTGGGCTATGCCTATTCGTAGCATCCGTTTGAAAAATTCTCAGGAAGTGATTGATACATGCGGCGCTGTCATTCAAAGATGTGTCAATATTTTAGGGTCAACAAATAATGCTTTGGAAAAGCATAAATCATTGAAGGGTGTGTGCAACACTTTTGACGGAATTCTTATTTTTAATGTAGAGGAGCATAATCCGTATAGACAGTTGCATAAATCGGTAGCCTTAGAGGCTGATCGCGTTTTTTATCAGAATATGAAGACCGGATTCAACCGAATGATACGGCAGTGGGAGCATGCGCCTGTGCCTTTTGCTGTAGGTGATTTAGCAGATTATCTGATTGAAAATAAAATAAAAAAGGTGGTGGTAATAAACAACTATCTGCTTGAAAAATATCTGTTTCAAGAGAATGTTTATCTCTTGAGTCTAATGAGGTACATGGGTGTTGAAATTGTCAATATTGAACAAGATCATGCGGAACTCAGGTGGCACGGGTATCTTTTGAAAGATGTCTTCTTTGATAGAAACAATATGCGGTTTGCCCATGGGCTATACCAGGAATACTGGGATGAGTTTTATGGCAACAAGAAAGACACAACCTATACGAGTGCACTGATATTTGATCTTGAAGAAACACCGGATATCAAGCTTGATGCTGATTATAAACTGGTTATGATCAGCAACTCCAGAATCAGGGAAGCCAAGGCTATCCTAACCATCTATCTTTACCTAATGGATCGGTTGAATCCGGAACGGGTATTTACGGATTTTTCGTTGTGGTATCTGT
>CAJWHT010000174.1 GCA_913041495.1 uncultured Desulfobacteraceae bacterium
TTGCGTCCCCCCCGGGGCTGATGCCCCGGGGGAGGACGCGGGTCTGTTAAGTTAACATATCCGGTAAAACTTCAGTTACCGGCCTTATTTGGAGATCTCTTTTACCACGATCCAGCGGTCCGGACGGGGAGAGAACTTCAGGTGGGCGTCTTTGAGCATGGCATAGACGTCCTGCTGGTAGTGCAGGGGAATCCAGGCCACATCTTCAACGGATTTTTTATTGACGGTCTGGAGGGCTTTTTCACGCTCGGCCCGGTCCAGGATGGCGGCAGAGGTTTCAATGCCGGAATCCAGGGCGGCGTCAGAGTACATGGCGCCGTTGTAGATGCCCATGCCCTTGTCCTTGTCCACGGTGTGGAGCAGCATCTGGGCGGAACGGCCAAAATCGTAAGAGCCGTCCATCCAGCCGATCAGGTAGAAGGCATGTTTGTTTTCCGACAGTTCGTCAAAGAAGATGGATTTGGGTTTCACATCCAGGGTGACGTTGAGGCCGATCTTGGCCAGGTATTTGGCCACGGCTTCGCAGATCTGCTTGTCGTTGATGTAACGGTCGTTGGGCCCTGCGATGGTGATGTCAAAACCGTTGGGATACCCGGCTTCGGCCAGCAGCTTTTTGGCGCCGGCAGGATCGTAGGGCAGACGGGTCAAGGAAGGATCATAGCCGATGGTGGCCACGTCGGGCACCTGGGCGGCCGGGGTGGCCTGGCCGCGCATGACGGTTTTCACGATCTCATCTTCATTGATGGCCATGGCAATGGCTTTACGGACGCGGACGTCGGCGTAAGGGGTGCCTTCCTTGTTGCCAAGATCCATGTAGATGCAGCGGCGGGCCGGACGGGAAACCAGCTCGATAAAGGGGGTCTTTTTGATCCGGTCGATCATGGGCACGGGTACACCGGAAAGGATGTCTGCCTGGCGGGCGGCAATGGCCGCGAACCGGGTGGCCCCTTCGGTGATGGGCTTGATCTCCACGGTTTTGAACTGGGGCGCGCCTTCCCAGTAATCCGGGTTGGCTTCCATGCGGATGTAAGATCCTTTTACCCACTCAACAAACTTGTAGGCACCGGTGCCGATGGGATGGGTGTTGTAATCACCGGAGTCCCGGTTCACCGTGGACTCTTTGTCCACGATGAAGTTCTGGTGCATGGTTTCCGCAAACCAGGGCACGGGCTTTACCGTCTTGAAAATAACGGTGTAATCATCCGGGGTCTCAATGGAGGCAATGGAATTGGCAATGTTGAGGAACTTGGAAAACTTGGGGTCTTTCATCCGCTCGAAGGTATACTTCACGTCTTCTGCATTAAATGTGTTGCCGTTGTGGAATTTCACGCCCTTTCGAAGGGTGAATTTCCAGGTTAGGGCATCCAGGCGGTCCCAGTCGGTGGCCAGTGCCGGAGACAGTTTGCCTTCGGGTGCCGGCCGCTGGAGCAGGCCGTCAAAAAAGTTGGACATGTACGACAGGTTCGCATCGGAATTGTAACTGTGGGGGTTCATGCTCTTGGGCGGTGCATCCACGGCTACGGTGAGGTCTGCCTTGGCCAGGGCCAGGGACGGCAGGGCCAGCAGCATTGCGATCACTAAACTGATCAGGGTCTTGTTACGGACCGATTTGTTACGGGTCATGGGTTCTCCTCCTTTTGGGGTAATTATATTGCCGGGCAGACGCATCAGTTCTTCCCGTATAAATGGCAGGCGGCCCGGTGGCCCGGACCAAACGTTTTCATCACAGGTTCTTCACGTTCACAGACGTCCATCCGGTCCGGGCACCGGGTATGAAACCTGCAGCCCGATGGCGGATTGATGGGGCTTGGCACATCCCCCTGGAGAATAATCCGCTCCTTTTTGCGGAAGGGATCGGGCACGGGGATGGCGGAAAGCAGGGTCCGGGTGTAAGGGTGCTTGGGGTCGCTGTACAATGAGGCAAAGTCGGCGGATTCCACCACCTTGCCCAGGTACATGACCACAATCCGGTCGCAGAGGTACTCCACCACGGCAAGATCGTGGGAAATAATGATCAGCGACAGGTCAAACTGTTTTTTAAGCCGCTGGAGCAGGTTGATGATCTGTGCCTGGATGGAAACATCCAGGGCCGACACCGGTTCGTCCCCGATAATCAATGTGGGATCCAGGGCCAGGGCCCGGGCAATGCCGATGCGCTGGCGCTGGCCGCCGGAAAACTCGTGGGGATACCGCTTTCCCTGTTCCGGCCGCATGCCCACCGTTTCCAGCAGAAAGGCCAGGCGGTCCGCCCGCTCCCGGCCCGGATATTTACCGTGGACATCCATGGGATCGGACAAAATCTGGTTCACCGTCATCCTGGGGTTGAGACAGGAATAGGGGTCCTGGAAGATGAGCTGCATCTCTTTTCTAAGGGACCGAAGCTTTCCGGGGCGCATCCCTTCCATGTCTTCGCCCTTCCAGAACACCTTGCCGGCCGTGGGCGGTGTCAGGCGCATCACAGCCATACCGGCGGTGGTCTTTCCGCAGCCGGACTCTCCCACAATACCCAAGGTCTCCCCTTTTTCCAGGGAAAAGCTGACCCCGTCCACGGCGTGGACGTGGCCGACAGTGCGGGCCAGGATCCCCTTTTTTATGGGGAAATGAACCTTGAGGTCTTCAATCTTTAAAAGATCTGTCATGGGGTCACCTCCCCCTGGCTGTGGAGCCAGCACCGGACGTCATGTCCGGCATCAGCCCGGGAAAGTTCCGGTTCCTGCGTCTTGCAGCGATCAAAGGCATGGGGGCAGCGGTTCACAAAACGGCAGCCCTTTGGCAGGTCGTACAGGCTGGGGATCATGCCCGGTATTTCAGTCAAGCCCTTTGCCTGCCCTTTGGTGCGTTCCCCAAGGACGGGGATGGAGGCCATCAGCCCTTTTGTGTAAGGATGCAGGGGGGAAGAAAACAGGTTCTTGGTGGGGGCGGCTTCCACCACCCGGCCCGCGTACATCACCACCACCTGGTCCGCCATTTCCGCGATCACGCCCAGATCGTGGGTGATCATCTGGATGGCGGTGTTGTATTCTTCTTTCAAGGCAAGCATCAGATCCAGGATCTGGGCCTGGACCGTCACATCCAGGGCCGTGGTGGGTTCGTCCGCAATAAGAATCTCAGGATCGCAGGACAATGCCATGGCGATCATGGCCCGCTGGCGCATGCCACCGGACAACTGGTGGGGATAGTCATGCACCCGTTTGTGGGGAGCCGGGATCTGCACCTTCTGCAGCATATCCGCCGCAGCGGCCATGGCCTGGCGCTTGTTGCAGCCCTTGTGCAGGGTAAACATTTCCGAGATCTGGTCACCGATGGTGTACACCGGGTTCAGGGACGTCATGGGCTCCTGGAAGATCATGGATATTTTGTTCCCCCGGATGTGGCGCATCTGCTCCCGGGTCATGGGCACCAGGTCCTTTCCCCGGTAGAGGATTTTACCGCTCACGATTTTTCCCGGCGGATCCGGCACCAATTGCATGACCGACTGGGCTGTCACACTCTTTCCGCAGCCGGATTCCCCGACCACCCCCAGCACCTGGCCGGCCGCAAGATCAAAGGACACCCCGTTCACCGCTTTGGCCGTCCCCTTTCTGGAAAAGAACCAGGTATTCAAATCCTGAATGGAAAGAAGGGGGTCTGTATTGTTTTTACCCATGTCTCCTGCCTTGGAAAATAATGCAAACACATTGCATAAATGACACATTTACACGGCATAAATGCTGTTTGAATGCATAAAATTGAATGTATTAAATTAGTGTTAAATAATCGGTTAACACAAATTTAATATCCGGGTCAATTAAATTTTTATATATAGTTTAAAAAAATATTAAACTTTTTTATCCCAAGCGAAGAAAGCACAGGTAAACATCAGATGTGGATCAGGTCAGCATCGGCCATCAATGTTTCAAGGGTGCGGTCAAAAAGACCGGTGAGTCCGTGAAGCGCAAATTGAGAGCGGATATAATCGGCAAACCCTTCCGGGGTGGTGACGGCTTCGGGTTCAGCCAGGCCGTCCCGATACTTGTCGATTTCCATGGCAAAAATCTCGGTAATCCCGGGGGCATCGGACAAAAAGCCTTCAATATTGAGGTCCTCCCACTCCTTATGAAACATGTGGGGCCGGTTGGCGGTGAAGCTGATTTTCGGGGCCTTGCCGTCCGCATCCTGGATCTGGAACTGAAAGTGAGTGCAGCGCCGGACCACCAGATGCCGGTGCTGGTCCGGTGCCTTGAGCCCTGCGGCCACGGCATTGGCAAAATACCGGGCATACAGGGCCACCCGGTCCATGGACGCCTTCTGGGCCCTGGCACCGATGTGCTTGTCCAGGCTGTCTTCAATGCAGCCCCGGCACATATAGGTTTCATACCGGAATCCCTTTTTGCAGTTTTCAAGGAACAGGGCCTTGCGCTCGGCCACCACCGTGCGGGTGAAGGTGTAAAAAAACCGGGCCGCCTCATCGTCCGACTCTTGAGGGAACTCCTTTAGCATATATAGTTCCATGGGAATAAAAATCCCCGAGGGGCGGTTCTTGACAATGACCTTGGTGCCGCCCAGATGCTCCAGGGCCGCCATCAGCAGTTCAAAATAGATATAGTCGTAATGGGGAACGATCCTGCCGGTGAACTTGCGGCGGCGGTTGTTCTTGAGAATTCCGGGAATATCATGTTCGTTCAGGGGCAGGTAGTCGTAGTCCGCCAGTATCCGGTTGATATCCGACACCTTGTAGTTGAGGGCCAGCAGGACGGAGGCGATCTTGTCCTTGCCCGGGTGGTTGATCTTTTTTCGGATCAGCTTGGTCAGATAGGTGTTGGAGATCCCGGAAAAGGTTGAGATCTGGTTGACGTTCATACCGCTGGCTTCAATGATTTTGACGAGGGTGTCCGGAAATTGGCGCATGGCAGTCCTGGTGTCAGAAGGGTAAACTTTGGTTTAAATTTTAATTTAAAACGGAGTTTAAACTTTTTTTAACCAAAATTCAACCATGGGGCGGTATTATCCCGTCCGGTCCATCACCCGGTCAATGGCCTGGGCAATCCGGCCCCGGGATAAGGGCTTCATCAGGTAGGCGGCCACCCCGCATGCACCGGCGGTGGCTTTATCCACCCGGGCGGAATGGCCGGTGCACAGGATCACCGGAACCTTGGGCTGCACCGCTTTGATCTTTTCCGTCAGGACCAGGCCGTTCATCCCGGGCATGGTGAAATCGGTGATCACAAGGTCGAACCGGGACGGATTTTCCGTGAAAACGGCCAGGGCCTGTTCCGGACTATTGGCCGCCGTCACCTGGAACCCAAGCCGTTCCAAGGTCTGTGTCATGATATCGCAAATAGCCGTTTCATCATCCACAAACAGGATGCTTGCGGCCCTTCCCCGGGCCATCTCAGGTCCTGCGTCATAGGGCACGGGTACCGCCTTAAGACCCTGGACAACCGGAAAATAAATGATGAACGCACTGCCTTTTTCCGGATCACTTTCCACCCGGATATGGGCATTGTGGCTGCGCACGATCCCGTGGACCACGGACAGTCCCATGCCCGTGCCCTTGCCCACCTCCTTGGTGGTAAAGTAGGGATCAAAAATCTTCTCCCGGATCTCAGGGGCAATGCCGGTGCCGGAGTCCCGCACCGCCAGGGTCAGGTAAGTGCCCGGGACGATGCCCAGGGATGCGGCGCAGGATTCCTCCCCGGCGGTAACGGCCACAACCTCCACGCAAATTGTTCCGCCGGCCTCCCACATGGCATGGGCCGCATTGGTACACAGGTTGAAGATCACCTGGTGGATCTGGGTGGCATCCGCCCGGATGGCCGGGGCGTTTTCTTCATACCGCTCTTCGATGGCAATACTGGAGGGGATGGATGACCGCAGCAGGGTCAGGGACTCTTTGACCACCGCCCTTAAATCCACCACCTTGCGCTCGGCGTCGGTTTTCCGGGTAAAGCTGAGCAGTTGACGGACCACATCTTTGGCCCGCATCCCAGCAGTTTTGATCTCCTGGATATGGCTATTCACAGGACTCCACTCCGGGGTGTCGTCCAGGGCCAGCTCGGCATTGCCGATGATGATGCCCAGGATGTTGTTGAAATCATGTGCCACCCCGCCTGCCAGGGTGCCGATGGACTCCATCTTATGGGCCTGCCGCAGCTCCTCCTCCATATCCTTGAGCGGGGTGATATCCGTGGCGATCTGGAGTTTGACCATACGCCCGTCCGGCCACTGGATGGCCCGGTCGTAGTTCATGTACCATTTGCCTGTCACCGGATTGCGGGTCTGCCAGGCCAGGACATCCGCAGGGTTGCCTTCGTCGTCCAGCATCTGAGGGATGGGGCAGTGGCCGCAGGGCACCTCTTCATTGCGATACGACCTATAACAGCATTCCCCGGTAAAATCCCGTCCGAATTGTTCTTTCATATACCGGTTCATGAACAAAATTTCACGGGTGTCCATATCCACCACATATACCGTTGCATCAATGCTGTCCAGAACGGTGAGAAACCGCTGGTGGGATTCAGTGAACGCCTTTTCAGCCACCCTGCGGTCGCTGATATCCCTGCCGATGGCAATAATGTATTTGGGATGCCCGGCACGGTTCCGGATCACCGAGGCATTAAACTCCATGGGAATCCCCTCCCCGTCCCTGGTATACAGATCAATCTCAATGGAACCTGCCCCCTTTTCCTTGACCATATCCACAAAGGCCAGGGCCCTGTCCTGGTCCCCCGGGGCAATACAGGTACGGATCACCCGCATCCGGGCCACGGCTTCGTTGGCATATCCGGTACGCAGGGTAAAGGCCCGGTTCCAGCGGATCGCCCGCCCCGTGTCCGGATCAAAAAGAATGAAAACATCCTGGATGGCATTCAGGGCGGTTTCCGTAAACGCTTTTTCCTCCCGAAGATCGATTTCAGACTGACGGCGTTCGGTAATATCCTCAAAGATGCAATGGGTCTGTTTAAAATTACCGGCCATGTCCCTGCCGATCTTCCCGGTAAACGATACCAGGACCGTATCCCCGTCTTTTTTAACCATTTCGAACTCAACGCCCAGTATCTCTCCCACGACCTTGAACTTCGGAAAATTTTCCCTGAAATGGTCCTGCCAGTCCGGATGAAGGAACTGGCCGAAATTTTGGCCGAGCACCTCGTCCCGGGTATAGCCAAGCACATTCAGCCAGGCCGGATTCACCTCCACCAGGCTCCCGGTTTTGTCCAGGGACTGGTAGGCCATGGGCACCCGCTCGTACAGCATGCGGAACCGTTCCTGGCTTTCCTTGAGGGCATCTTCGGTGCAGGTATGCCTGGCCAGTGTATCCTCAAGCTCCCGCACCCGGGCTTCCAGCGTTTCATAACTCGGCTTCCGGGTCATGGGTTGGTCCTTCAACTTTTGGTTTTATTCATCACAAATGATATTAAATGATAATACTAACAATAAGGAACGCTGCGATACGGTAATGACGTTTCGAAACAGCGGTCAGATATTCGCCCAGTATAGGGTATTTACCCCGGCGGAACAATTATTATCTTGCCCGCCGCAGGCAGCCGCAACGGGAATTGAGTTGATCCGTCACCGGGTTTAAGGTAAATAGGGGGCACAATACAAACGGTCAGCCCCATGATTACGTAATAACGGCCATGGGCCGACCATGATTGTCATTGTCCGTGCCCACAACAAAACATGAAAGAATTCAATGGCTTGCTTGGTTCTTTCATATGGAACATTAGAAATTTATGAATTATACTGCCATCACCAATGTACTGGGAAAACTGCTCATCGTCACCGGCACATCGCTTCTGGCGCCGATTTTCTGCTCCCTGATCTACGGAGGAGACGATTTAAACGCCCTCATTGCCACCGCGGTCCTCACCATCGCCCTGGGCATCCCCCTCTGGCGAAGATTCCGGGGGGAGCACGACCTGAACATCCGTGACGGCTTTTTCATCGCCTTTTTCGGCTGGATCCTGATATCGGCGGTCTCCGCCCTGCCCTTTGTTTTCCACGGGTCCATCCCCTCCTTCACCGATGCCTTTTTTGAAATGATGTCCGGATACACCACCTCCGGGGCCACCATTCTCACCGACATCGAGGTGGTGCCCCGGGGGCTGATCTTCTGGCGGAGCCAGACCCATCTGCTGGGGGGCATGGGCTTTCTCACCCTGACCATCATTTTTCTGCCCCACGGCATGGGGGGCGTCCGGATTTTCCGGGCCGAATCCAGCCCGGGCCAGGTCATCACCCGGGAAAAGTTCATCCCGAGAAACCGGGACACCATGGTCTGGCTGTGGGGGATTTACATCGGCCTAAACCTGCTCCAGACCATCCTGATGTGCGCCGGCGGCATGTCCCTGTTCGATTCCCTGTGCCACGCCTTCGGCACGGTGTCCACATCGGGCTACTCCCCCTACAACGCCAGCATCGGCCACTACAACAACGCCTATTTTGACTGGGTCATCATCACCTTCATGTTCCTTGGCGGCGTCACCTTCATGATCTTTTACCACCTGATGATGGGCAATTGGCAGGTCATCCGCAAGAACACGGAATTTCGCTGGTACTTAGGATTCATGCTCTTTTTCTGCGGTATGGTCACCTGGATTCTCTGGAAGGAAAACACCTATCCGTTCTGGGATGCATTGCGATATGCCTGTTTCCAGATCACCTCACTTTTGACAACAACGGGGTTTACCACGGCGGACTACGAACTGTGGCCCCAGGCCTCCCAGATGTTTCTTTACGCGGTCTGCTTTATCGGGGCCTGCGCCGGTTCCACCACCTCCGGCATCAAGGTGGTGCACTACGTTTTGATCTGGAAATTCGGCATCGCCACCATCAAACAGATCTTTTTCTCCCCCATGTCCGTGGTATCCGTCCGCCTGAACGAACGGCCCGTGGACGCCCAGGTGGGGCAGTTGGCCGTCTTCTACTTTATCGTAAACATCTTCCTGGTTCTGATCGGGGGCTGTTTCATGGTGCTGACGGACGACATGGACTACGTCACGGCCATGAGTTCGGTGATCGCCACCCTGATGAATATCGGCCCGGGCTTCGGGGATGTGGGCCCCTCGGAAAACTACGCCTTTATCTCCACCACGGGCAAATGGTTCCTGTCCTGGCTCATGCTGGTGGGCCGGCTTGAGATGTTTTCCGCACTGGTGATCTTTTATCCCTCGTTCTGGAAAAGGTGATCCGGTCAGGCTAAAAAGAGCTTCTGAACGTCTTTGAGGGTCTGTGACATACAGACCACAATGGCCCGCTCATCGCCCTGGATCTGGGTGTCCCCCACCGCCACCTGCCAGGTGCCGTTCCTGAAAATACCGCCGATCATCATCTTGCCGTTATAGGATTTCCCCAGCTTTGACAACGGGATTTTGGTAATGGGCGAGTCCTTTGCGGCAACGATCTCCACCATCTCCGCATCAAACCCGTGAAGATGGGCCACGGACAACAGTTCCCCCCTGCGGATGAACTTCAGGATCTCGTTACTGGCAAGAATTTTCTTGTTCAGGGCGATATCCGTGCCCATGGTGGCGGCCAGCACCACATAGTCTTCCTTGTTCACCAGGGAGATGCATTTACGCTGCTTGGGCCGGGTCTCACCGGAGGTCATCAAATGCTTGGCCAGCACACAGCTCATGATGTTGGTTTCGTTCTCCCCGGTGGCCGTAATAAAGGTATCCATATCCAGCAGGCCTGCGGCCACCAGGATATTGGAATCCGAGCCGTCCCCGTGGAGGATCTCCGTATGGTTCAGCCTATGGGACAGGGTTTTGGCGTTTTCCTCATCCTTTTCAATGAGGCGCACATCAAAGGTTTTTCCCAGAAGCTCAGCCAGGCGGCTTCCCACAAGTCCCCCGCCGATAATCATCACCTTGTGGCGCTTCTGCTGCTCCACCCCGGTCAGGGTCATCAGCTCGTTTATATGTTCGCCGCCCGCCATGAAAAACGCCTGGTCCCCGGGCAGAAGTTCATCTTCACCGCCGGGGATCAACGTTTTTATGCCCCGGGCAATCGCCACGATTCTGAAGGGAAACCCCACATAGCCGCCGGTGATCTCCTTCAGCTTCCGGTGCGCCAGGGGGGATTGCTCATGAATCCGGGTGGCCATGGCCAGAATTTTCTCCTCGGCCACATCGAGAATATCGTTCCCGGCCCGCAACTTGATCAGCCGGAAAATTTCCTGGGCAGCCAGTTCCTCGGGATGGATGATCAGATCGATCTTCAGGTCCTGGGCCCCCAGCATGGAATCCTTCCCGCCGAACTCCGTGGACCGCACCCGGGCAATCTTTCTGGGTATGCCGAACCGGTCCCCTAAAAGGCAGGACATCATATTCACGGCATCGTTGTTGGTCACAGCGATGAGGTAGTCCATCCGTTCCGCCCCGGCCTCTTTCCAGCATGCCACGGTCATGGCATTGCCCTGGATGAACCTGGCGTCGATATCCCCGTCCGCATGGCGGATCATTTGGGAATCCGGTTCAATGGCAGTGATGGCATAGCCCTCATGGGCCAGGCGTTTGGCAAGATAGTACCCTACCCCCCCAAGTCCCAGAATCAGAATATTGGTGGATTTTGCCGGCTTGTTCGCTTTCATAGACCTAAAATCAATCTCCGTAGGTTTTTCATACACGCTTCCCGATCGGGCAACAGGGTCCTAAATACTCTTTAACCCCTTAATTGTCAAATCCGCGCGGTTATGTCATACTTGGAAAACATCCGTCCATATTCACCCACGCCGCTCCGGCCAACCCTTTAATTATACGGAGGAACCGGATGAAACCATTCGCATCTGCCAAACGCGCGATACAGGCGTTGTTTATACTTTCAAGCCTGATTCTCATCCCCGCCACCCCTTGCCATGCCGGCGGCAAAGTAATCACGGCGGCGTCCGATCCCTGGCCCCCTTTTGTGGATCCCGGCCAACCCAAGGAAGGCCTGTCCATGGAAATCATCCGGGCGGCCTACGCCACCCAGGGTTATACCGTCACCCTCATTTACGTACCCTGGGCCAGGGCGGAAGACGGGGTAAAACGCGGCACCTACGACATCCTGCCCCCCACCTGGAAAACCGAAAAACGGCAGACCTATTTCATGTACTCGGTTCCTTATGCCGTCAACCAGCTCAAATTCATCATGCCCATCGACGATCCCTTTGAGTACAAAGGCCTGAACAGCCTGAAGGGAAAAATAGTCGGCACCGTCAGGGGATACGGCTACGACGACGCCTTTTTAAAGGCCAAAGACTTCACCCGGGTGGAAACCAACAACTTCATCTCCAACATCAAAAAACTGCTCCACCCTTCCAGGCGCATCGACCTCACCGTTGAAGACGAAATCGTGGCCCGCGTCCGCATTGCCGCTGAGAACCCGGATCTTCTGTCCCAAATCCGCTTCAGCCGCAACAACCTGTCCACCAATCCCCTTCACGTGGCCGCCGGCCTGGCCCATCCCAGGCACAAGGAGCTTATCATAGCCTTCAACAAGGGCCTTGCCGCCATCAAGGCCAACGGCGTATACACCGGCATTATGCAGAATTTCGGCCTGGAACCCCGGCCGTAACGCTTCAATACGATGCGGCAAGAATACGACGGGCCTTCAAAAAACGTTGAACGCCCATGGCCCAAACAATTTATATGATGATTTTAAAAGTAGACGGCGGTTTTTTGGCAGGCTTTTTACGGACCGTTTTCTTTCCATCCCCACCTTTTCGGTTTGTTGTCAGACCGAGTTTGAAATCAGTGTGGAATTCGTGGCCGCAGTTGGGGCAGCGCATCAGCATCCCCCCGATATCCGTTGGGATACGAAGCGGCTTATGGCATCCCTTACAGTTTTTGATGACGTAATTTTCCATTCATACCTCTCCAGGAA
>CAJWHT010000175.1 GCA_913041495.1 uncultured Desulfobacteraceae bacterium
GCCGATGCCAAAGCCAACAGCATGAAGCGGGGCGATGAACTCCCCAACGGCGTGCTGCAGATGGTGAAGGTGTACGTCGCGTCCAAACGGCAGATTTCGGTCTGGGACAAGATCGGGGGGCTTTTGGCCAACTCCATTTACAATTCCACCAACTCCTGGTCGCTTACCGCCCTGCCTCTGTTTATCCTGATGGGAGAGATCCTTTACCGCACCGCCATCTCCACCAAACTGCTCAACGGCCTGCTGCCCTGGCTGTCGAGGATTCCCGGGCGCCTGCTCCACATCAATGTCTTTGCCTGCTCCCTGTTTGCAGCGGTATCCGGCTCCTCTGCCGCCACCACCGCCACCGTGGGCAAGATCACCCTGGACGAGCTGTCCAAGCGGGGCTACAGCAAGGGACTGGCCATCGGGTCCCTGGCCGGGGCCGGCACCCTGGGTTTCCTTATCCCACCCAGCCTGATCATGATTATCTACGGGATATTGTCAGACACCTCCATCGGCAAGCTGTTTATCTCCGGCGTGATCCCGGGACTGCTGCTGGCCGGCAGTTATTCCCTGTATATCATGGCCGTCTCCCTGATGAATCCCTCGGTGGTGCCGGCAGAGACCGAAACCTTTTCCACTTCGGAAAAAATAAAGTCCCTGAAGGAGCTTTTTCCCATCATGGGGCTGATCTTCGCCGTTTTAGGCGGCATCTATATGGGGGTGACCACACCCACCGAAGCTGCGGCCATCGGTGTGATCGGCGCCCTGATCTTGGCCGTGGCCTTCCGGAACCTGACCTGGGAAAATTTCAGGGAAGCCCTGGTGAATGCGGTGAAAACCACCTGCATGATCTGCTTCATCATTCTCTCGGCTTCCTTTCTCTCCCAGATCGTTGGATTTGTTGGGATTGCCCGGGCCGTTTCTGAATATATTGCCGGCCTGAATCTCTCCCCCTACCTGTTGATCTTTGTTGTGGGCCTGATGTACATCCTTCTTGGCATGATGCTGGACGGCATTTCCATTGTGGTCATGACCCTGCCCATTGTTCTGCCCATCGTGGTGAACGCCGGGTTTGACCCCCTCTGGTTCGGCATCTTCCTGGTCTTCATGGTGGAGTTATCCCAGATCACCCCGCCTGTGGGGTTTTCCATCTTTGTTATCCAGGGGATCTCCGATGAGAAGGTGTCCACCATCCTGAAGGCGACCCTGCCGTTCTTTATCATCATGGTGCTGATGGTGGTGTTTGTGACTATTTTCCCGGAGGTGGTCTCCTATCTGCCGGACAAGATGGTTCAGTAGACCGGCGTTGCGCCGTTTCACGAAGACTTTGCTTATGCGCTCCCTGCGGCTTCGACCGCCGGGAGCGTTTTTCGTGAGCAAATGGGAGAGGCTTCTCCTTGGTTTCCAACCTGCCGACTGCGTTTGACAACCCGGAAGCGACCCGGTATGGTGAAACTCTCATATCAAGACCGGAGGCCCATGGACAACTCAGCATGTTATGAAAAAATAAAATCCGCCGTCCGGGCGGCAGATCATCCCCAGCCGCCCGACCCTGACCTGTTTCAGCCCACTTCGGTGATGGCGCTTTTTATGTTCGACTCAGACCCCTCCCTGCTGTTTATCCAGAAGGCGGACAGAGCGGGCTACCCCTGGGCCAACCAGATGGCCTTTCCCGGCGGCCATGTGGATGAGATGGACGAGAACCCCCGGGCCACAGCCCTGAGGGAACTGAACGAGGAAATGGGCATTGCGTCGGACAACGTCAGGGTCATGGGGTCACTGGGGCATTTCCAGACGCTGAACAACAAGGATATCCAGGCCTTTGCAGGGGTGTGGAATCAAAAAGATGACATCCGGTTCGATACCTATGAAATCCAGCGGGTGTTTAAAATCCCATTTGCACATCTTGCCGGTGTTCACCGGGAAAAGGGCTATGCCGGGCGCAGGCCCAATATCATGGAACTGACCTACCCATATGAAGATGTGATCATCTGGGGGGTGACCGCCAAGATCGTCCACCATCTCATCGAAGTGGTGTACACCACCTGAAAAATCCGCTCTTATGTCCGCCTACCCCTATATATAGTGGTAGGGTATCACCACATATGGTGATATGCAGTTAATTTTGACGGGAATTAATCATGTTTGGACCTGGCCCGAAGCCTCAGCCAGATCTTTGTCACTAAAAAAAAGGACAGGGCGCAGAGCATACCGGGAAACCAGGTATGGGGGGAGAATTCAGGGGTGCCCGAAGCCACGATAAGCCCGCCCAGAGCGAAACTAAAGACAATGCACATCGCCGCGATAAGCAGCCAGCACGACAGGTTTGAGTCATACCAGGGGGTGATGGTTTTTCTGAAAAACGGATTCTGGTCAAGTTGCATCTGTGTTTCCGGGCGGTGGTTTTGGGTTCACGTGTGGTTTTTGTTGGAACCACAATATGTAGTAAATTTTGCTTGACAACCACAATATATTGCGATAAATCTTGCGCCAGTCAGTGGGATTACCATGATGGATTCCTTTGGCCAGCAGATTACAAGATAGGCTAAATTCAATCAGATTTCAAGAGGTGGGTACATGTTTGAGCAAATCAAAAAACGGGACGGACGGGTAGCTGAATTCAATTCATCCAAGATCACCAGCGCATTGATCAAGGCAGGAGAAGCAACCGGCGAGTTTAACGGCAGGGAGGCCAAAAAGATGACCATGCGGGTGCTGACCCTGGCCAGGGACCTTCAACTGGGCCCCGTTCCGGAAGTGGAAGATATCCAGGACATCGTGGAGCGGGTCCTCCTGGATTCCCCGTTTTACAAAACCGCCAAAGCCTATATTATCTACCGTGAGCAGCACAACCAGATCCGCAGGATCGCCATTGATGAAAATGTCGGCCTCATGGACTCCTACATCAGCCGCATGGACTGGAAGGTCAAGGAAAACTCCAACATGAGTTACTCCCTCCAGGGGCTGAACAACTACATCTCTTCGGATATCACCGCCGAGTACTGGCTGAACAAGATCTATCCCCCGGAAGTCCGGGATGCCCACTACTCCGGTGATCTTCATATCCACGATTTGAGTCTGCTGTCCGTATACTGTGTCGGCTGGGACCTCCAGGACCTCCTGATTGAAGGGTTCAAAGGGGTGGCCGGCAAAGTGGAATCCTCTCCGCCCAAGCATTTCAGAAGTGCCCTGGGCCAGATCGTCAACTTTTTCTACACCCTCCAGGGGGAAGCGGCCGGTGCCCAGGCCATGTCCAACTTCGATACCCTGCTGGCCCCTTTTGTCCGCTATGACGGTCTGAATGCCAAAGAGGTGAAACAGGCCCTCCAGGAATTTGTGTTCAACATCAATATTCCCACCCGGGTCGGGTTCCAGACGCCCTTTACCAACATCACCATGGACCTGAACGTGCCCGGCACCCTCAAGGACTCCCCCGTCATCATCGGTGGCGAGTACAAAGAGGAGACCTACGCGGATTACCAGGAAGAAATGGACATGATCAACGACGCCTTTGCCCAGGTGATGATGGAAGGGGATGCCAAGGGCCGTGTCTTCACATTCCCCATCCCCACCTACAACATCACCAGCGATTTTGACTGGGGCAACCCCAAGCTGGAGAATATCTGGAAGATGACCGGCAAATACGGTATTCCTTATTTCTCCAATTTCGTCAATTCCGATATGTCGCCTGAAGATGCCCGGTCCATGTGTTGTCGCCTCCGTCTTGACAACCGCGAATTGAGAAAACGCGGCGGCGGCCTGTTCGGTGCCAACCCCCTGACCGGTTCCATCGGTGTGGTGACCTTGAACCTGCCAAGAGTAGGCTATGTGGCCCAGGATGAGAATGACTTTTTCAAACGGCTGGACGATCTGATCGAGCTTGCAGCGGATTCCCTGAGCATTAAGCGCAAAATCCTTGAAAAGTTCACCAACGGCGATCTTTACCCCTACTCAAAATTCTACCTGAGAAAGATCAAGGAGAGCACCGGTGTTTACTGGCGGAACCACTTCTCCACCATCGGTGTGCTGGGCATGAACGAGGCCTGCATCAACTTCATGGGTGAAAACTACGGTATTGCTTCCCGGGAAGGCCAGGCCTTTGCCGTCAAGGTCATGGATCATATTCGCGGCAAGATCGAAGCCCTCCAGGAAGAGACCGATGAGATCTTCAACCTGGAAGCAACGCCTGCCGAAGGCACCACTTACCGGTTTGCCAACCTGGATAAGAAGAAGTTCAAAAACATCACCTGTGCCAATGAAGAAGAGTTTCAGAAGGGCAGCGATCCCTTCTACACCAACTCCACCCACCTGCCGGTCAACTACACCGACGACCTGTTCGAAGCCCTGGAACTCCAGGACGACCTCCAGACCAAGTACACCGGCGGTACGGTCCAGCATCTCTTCCTGGGTGAAGAAGTCACGGATATTGAAGTGGTCAAGCAGGTGGTGTCAAAGGTGTCCAACACCTTCCGTCTGCCTTACTTCACCCTGACCCCGACCTTCTCGGTCTGCCCCTCCCACGGCTATATCTCGGGCGAGCATGAAAAGTGCGGCACCTGTGATGCCGAGACCGAAGTCTACTCCAGGGTTGTCGGATATCTTCGACCCGTGGGCCAGTGGAACAACGGCAAGCAGACCGAATTTTGCATGCGCAAGACCTACAGCACCCACAGCGTGGCCTAGGGCGTTCATATGCATATCGGCGGATTTCAAAAGAATTCCCTGATTGACTTTCCCGGGGTGATTGCCTGTGTGGTCTTCACCCCGGGGTGCAACTTCACCTGCCCGTACTGCCATAACCCGGAACTGGCTGCCGGCCCCGTTACAGGGACCGGCAGTTCATCGTTTACGCAAGAGGATGTGCTGGCCTTTCTGGACAAGCGCAAAGGCATGCTCCAGGGGGTGGCCATCACCGGCGGCGAACCCACCCTCCAGCGGGATCTTCCGGAGTTTATCCGGCAGGTCAGGGGAATGGGGTACAAGGTCAAACTGGATTCCAACGGCACCCGGCCCGGGGTATTGGCGGAATTGTTGAAGGACGGTCTGGTGGATTACCTGGCCATGGACATCAAAACCGATCTGGCCCATTACCCCATGGTTTTAAAAAATCAGGGAAGCAAAGACCCGGTGGACCGCATCCGGCAGAGCATCGCTCTGATCAAGGGAGAAGCCACGGCCTATGAATTCAGAACCACCTGCGCCCGTCCCTTTATCACGCCGGAGATCATGGATCAGATCGGCAGGGAGATCAGCGGGGCAGCCCTGTATGTGCTGCAGAAATGCTCCAGGAATGTTGAGATTCTTGATGCGGATTTCTTAAAGGATGAGGCTCATTTTTTCACGGATAAGGAAATGAGTGAACTCAAAAGCATCATCACCCCCTTTGTTCAAGCGGTGAAAATACGGTAGATAAAAGCCAGCGGGAATAAAAAATGGATAAAAAAAGGGCAGATTCTTTGAGAGCGGGGGCAGGCTGCGGGTTTCATCATCCGCAACGCCTGCTCTGCAACAAGATATACCCCCACCCCACAGCAGACCGAGTTCACCGGCCCCTGTGCAAAATCAATGTCTTCTTTTTTTCATGCGATGGTCTCCTATGACTTCAACTGCGAGGTGACCCAGGCAAGCTGGTCCGCGCACAGGGTTTTCAGGTTCACATTGCCGAAGCGTTGGGGATCAAGGTCCGGGAAGCGTTCGGCCAGCATCTGCTCAAAGGTTACCCCGGCGTCGGCAAGCTGACGGACCCGGGTCCAGTAATCCAGCAGGTCTTCCAGGTATTCCGGTGTCCAGAAAGCCCTGGAACCGGCATCGTAGATGGTGCACCGCTGGAGGGGATAACAGGGGTTTTCATACTGGGATTCAATGAACTCCGGTGCCATCACCGCATCCCTTCGCAGCAGATCCGTGCCGGTGATCTTGATGCGTACCGGCGTGTCAGGGACCGGCACGGAAAAGCAGCCTTCCAGATAAACCAGGACGGTCCGTTCAAATCCTGGAAATTTTTTCCGGCAGCGGGCGTCTGCCGCCGTGAGGATTTCTTTGGCCCTGGGACCGCCGATGGTAAAGAAAATGACGGACCGCAGGTCACTGCCCTGGCGTTCCGCCTCGCCGATCAGGGCGTTGACGGCATATTCAAGGCTGGTCCCTGTGGCCACCACATCTCCGATGACGATACTGGCCGTATCCGGCATATATACTTTTGTGTAGTCGCTTTCCACAATATGCCATTCTTCCGGAGAGGCATCATCCCGGGTCCGTTGGGCCGAGATAAAGGAACTGCCGTGGGTGTTCCAGCCGTATGCATCGGTTAATGCCTCTCTGAGGCCGAAATTCAGCCCGCCCCGCAGAATGTTGAAAACAATTGTCTCCCGCTCTTTGAGGCTGGTGAATATCGTCTCTTCCCGCAGGGTTTTCAATACACGGGTGCAGGCCGTTTGGAGCCTGCGGGTATAATCAGTGCCCATCACGGCCGGGTCATTTTCTATGGCCCGGGTTTCCGGGGTTGACGCAATGATGCAGTCCAAAGGACTTTCTGTTTCCATCCGGTAGATGGAACAGGTGCCGGTTGTTGCCAGTTTCTTCAGCATTCAGGTATCTCCCCTGTCCGCCCCTGTCTGTCACTTTCCTTCATTTTTTTTGGGACGGACATAAAAAAGCCCCGGAACAATCATTGCCCCAAAGCCATGGTGTTTAGTCTCATCAGGTGGTCTGTGCTATGGTCTTTTAGTATCCGCAATTGAAGATGTCAAGATGCGGGGGGACAGGTGTCTTTTGCTGTTTCTCCCTTACGGGGTTGTCCGGCCGGTTTTTTTCACATATGTTGACTTTGTACCGGTCCCTGGCATACCCTGGCACTATAGGGCAGTCCAACTACCAACGCCTTTAAAAATATATGAAACGAATATCTACCATAATTGTCTGTATCACGATGTTGTGGTGCACGCTTGCAGGCGCAGACGAAACTGCGGTAACGCTTTCGCCCGTCGAAGAGCAGTTTTTGCAGGAGAATCCGGTCATCCGGGTGGCCAGTGAGATGGACTGGACCCCCTTTGACTTTGTGGAAAACGGAGAACCCAACGGCTACTCCATTGACCTGCTAAGACGGATTGCGCAAAAGACGGGGCTGAATCTCACCTGGGTCAACGGGTATACCTGGGATGAGCTGCTATCCATGGGCAAAGCCCGTAAGGTGGATGTCTTCCCTGCCTTCTGGAAAACCCCGGAGCGGGAAAACTACTTTCACTTCACCACGCCTTATATTGATACCCCTTTTATCCTGGTCATCCACCAGGACCGGGAGATCATCACGGATATTGAAGAACTTGAGGGGAAAGTCCTTACCGGTATCAAAGGGTTTGCCAGTACGGTGCTGGTGAAGCAGTATTATCCTGGAATCCGGGTTACCGAGGTGGAAAGTGCCGCGGCAGGTCTGCGCAGGGTCTCCTACGGACGGGCAGATGCCTATCTGGGATCCATGGCTGAAACAAATTATGTGATTAAAAGCCACCTGGTGCCGAACCTGAAGATCTCCGGAGAAACCGATCTGGGGGGACGGATTGACGTCCCGCTGCTGCATATGGCCGTACGGAAGGACTGGCCGCTGCTTCAGCAGATCATCCAGAAAGGGATGGATGCCGTCACCCACAGGGAAAAACAGGAACTGCAGATGAAATGGCTGGAGTTGGAGAACAAGACCCAGACCCTGATTCTCAGTGAAACGGAGCGGGCATTTATTCAAAGCCATCCGGAGATCAACGCCGGTGTTTTCCTGACCCGGCCGCCGGTGGTATTCCGCGGGGTGGGCGGCGAGATAGAGGGGATAGCATCGGATTATCTCGATCTGATCCAGGCGGAACTCGGGATTCATGTAAACCCTGTGGTCCTCCGGAATCATGCGGATTTATTCGAAGCTGTTGACACGGGCCGAGTGAATTTCATTGCCAATGTATCCCCGGCGGTTCGCCATAATAATACCCTGATCTTTACATCCCCCTATCTGAGTTTTCCCATGGTAATTATTACCCGGGAAGATGTCCCCTACATCGGCAGCCTTCAGTTTTTTTCCGATAAAACCGTTGCCGTGGTCGCAGATGAGTCCGCCCACGTAATGCTTGCGTCAAAATACCCAGGGCTTGATCTGCATCTGGTGGACAATACCCATGACGGCCTCAGGGCCGTGGCCGGTAAACAGGCTTTCGCCTTTGTGGGAAACCTGGCCACTGCCGGTCATGTCATCGGCCGGGACGGGTTCACCACCCTGAAAGTCTCCGGGGAAATGCCGTATACTGCGGATATCGCCATGGCCAGTCCAGGCACCACCCCGGTTCTCCGGGACCTGCTGCAAAAAGCGCTGGAAGCGGTGACGGTGGAGGACCGGAACGCCATTTACTCCAAATGGTCTTCGGTAACCTTCGAATACCAGCCGGACTATTCCCTGATGTGGAAAATCGGGGGGGCCGGCCTCTTTTTCTGCCTTCTTGTCCTCTATTGGAACGGGCGGCTGCGGCGGATGGCCAATGACCTGGAAATCGCAAGGGATGCGGCGGAATCCGCCAACCGGGCCAAAAGCACCTTCCTGGCCAACATGAGCCACGAGCTGCGAACGCCTTTGAACGCCATCCTCGGGTTCTCCCAGCTCATGGGGGATGACAAGGGGCTGAGCCGGACCCAGAAGGAAAATTTAAGGATCATCAACAGCAGCGGTGAGCATCTCCTGGCCTTGATCAGCGATATTCTGGACATGTCGAAAATCGAGGCCGGCAGGATCGTTCTCAAAGAATCCGTATTTGATCTGGCGCAGTTCATGGAAAAGATCGATGATATGCTCAGGGCCATGGCCAATGAAAAGGGACTTACGCTGAGCTTTGACCTGTCGGCCGATCTGCCGGCAGGAATTCGGACGGATAAGGCAAGGCTCCGCCAGGTGCTGGTGAATCTGATTGTCAACGGCCTGAAAAACACTGAAAAAGGCGGGGTCCGGGTGATGGTGGCCCCGGAAGAGGAAACGGGGAAGCAGAGAGACAGGAGGCAAGACAGCGAAAGTTCCAAGGGCGATGAGATGGTGTTGCGATTCACCGTAACCGATACGGGTAAGGGGATCGCCCCGGAGTTTCAGCATCAGGTCTTCGAACCTTTCCTCCAGTTGGGCACGGGGTCCCGGGGGGAAGGAACAAGGGGGGGCGAGGGCTCCGGCCTTGGCCTGTCCATCTGCCGCACCCTTGTCAATTTGATGGGTGGAGAGATCCGGCTGGAAAGCGATGCCGGTAAAGGTTCTTCCTTTTCATTTTCCATTCGGGCCGGTACGGGGAAAAGCCCCCGGGAGGATTCGTCCGAGGGCCAGGCGTCTGCCGGTACCTGCCGGATTCATCGCCTGGCACCTGGCCTGGATGAGATCCGGGTGCTGGTGGTGGATGATTCGGACAACAACCGGAAATTGCTGGCCACTATTTTGGAACGGGCGGGGTTTTCCGTAAAGGAGGCGTCAGGCGGTGCAGAGGCCCTGGCAATCACCGACGACTGGTCCCCCCACCTGGTTTGGATGGACATCCAGATGTCGGGCATGGATGGCCTGACCGCCACCCGCCATCTGCGCAGCAAGGGCCGCAGCGATATAAAAGTGATCGGGATTTCCGCCTCTGCATTTGAAGAAGACAGGGCAGCCTGCCTTGACGCCGGCTGCGATGATTTTATCAGCAAGCCGGCAAATCCGGCCAGGGTGATGGATAAAATGAACCTGCACCTCGGGGATGTCCTGGTGTGCAGTGAAAAAATGCCTGTGCCGGTTGACATTCAGGACACAGGCCCCCTGACACCGGCGGCTGTTGCCGGATTGCCGGATGACCTGCAGGAGGCCCTGGAAAAGGCCGTATTTGATTTCGACTATGAGATGACCGTGGCGGTGGTGGAAAAAATAAAGGCAAAGACGCCCAGCCTTGGCCGGCAGTTGTCTGCCTGCGCCGCCGGCTACCAGTTCGGGGTGCTTCAGTCCCTGTTCCAAAAAGAGGAGAATACGGATGAGTAATGCGGATCAGGCCAATATCCTGATAGTGGATGACGAGCCCAACAACCTGAGCATATTGAGACAATTGCTGACCACCCGCGGGTACAAGGTCCGCCCCATCATCAGCGGGAAACTGGCGCTCAAGGCGGCTGAGACCCTGGTGCCGGACCTCATCTTGCTGGATATCATGATGCCGGACGGCATGGATGGCTTTGAGGTCTGCGCAGCCCTTAAAAAAATAGCACGTGTCAAAGACGTGCCCGTGATTTTTTTAAGTGCTCTGGATGATACGGAAAACAAGATCCGGGCCTTTGAATGCGGCGGTGTGGACTATATCACCAAGCCCTTTGAACAGGCCGAGGTGCTCACCCGGGTCCGCACCCACCTGGAACTTCACCACACCCGCAGGGATCTGGCAAAAAAGAACCTCCGTCTTGAAAAGGTAAACCGTGAGCTGGAACAGGCGCTGGCAGAGATCAAAACCCTGCAGGGCATACTGCCCATCTGCTGCCATTGTAAAAAGATAAGGGATGATAAAGGGTATTGGAACCGCATAGACCAGTATCTTACCGACCACACCGATGCAAGGTTCAGCCATGGCCTCTGCCCGGACTGCTCCCGGGAGTTATACCCCGATTACCATAAAGATTAGAACGTGTTGCGGATCGTTCGGTCTTACTCTTCTTCCGTAGCCTGATCGGTTTCCGGATATACCATCTTGCCGGTCATGGACAGGTCGTATCCCCCCAGCGC
Source organism: uncultured Desulfobacteraceae bacterium (assembly GCA_913041495.1). Classification (GTDB taxonomy): domain Bacteria; phylum Desulfobacterota; class Desulfobacteria; order Desulfobacterales; family Desulfobacteraceae; genus Desulfobacter. Next base: position 10,739 of record CAJWHT010000175.1, read on the forward strand.
TTCAGCCGTTCTCTGGATAACCTTGCCCTTGAGCAGGGCCAGAAAGAGCTGGATTCCCTGGTCAAAAAATCGCTCCTTGCTGATCAGCAGGTCAAATCGTTCCCAGTTCAGAGATACAAAATCCAGCCCGAGCTGATTGGCCACCGCCCGGATGCCCGGCCCCACATGGGCCTTGCCCGAAAGAACGGCCAGCCCCACATCCATATGGCGGGACATGCAGTTTTCATATCCCCGGATGGTTTCCCCCCGGACCCCGGCTTTTTTCAGTTCCCGGTCCAGAAGCTGTCGGGTACCGGTCCCAAGTCTGCGGTTCACCATCACCAGTTTTTTGGCCGCGATATCCTTTACCTGTTCTATTTTCTGGGGATTGCCCTTGGGCACGATCAGGCCCTGTTCCCGCCGGCAGAGATTCACCACCGCCGGCACCTGGAGCATTTCCTCCCGGATGAAAGGGAAGTTGTAATCCTTGTTGTCCGCCACAAGATGGCTGGCCGCGATATGGCAAAGATTCATGCGAAGGGCTTTCAGCCCCCCCATGCTGCCGTTCAGGCCGAACATGGCCAAATGTTCCGTATGTTTCAGGTTGAAGGTGGCAATCAGCTTTTCCAGGAGCAGGTCATTGGACCCGGAAATCAGCACCAGCCCATGGTAGGGGGGCAGCTGGGCCATTTCCGGATAGTTCTCCGTGCCGGTCTCCACCCACTGCCGCACCAGAGCGATGGGGAACAGCCATTTCCCCGTCACCTTTGAGGCCGGCAGTCCTTTTTCCGCAATCAGGGTGTATACCATCTTTTCGTTGACGTTGAGAAATTGTGCCACCTCTTTGGTCGTCAGCATTTCCCCCATGTTGCCCCCATCCTTTCTGCCGGTCTCAATTTGCTTGATTCAGGCCCGCTAATTTCCTGGCTCAGTCCGTTGTTTCCAATGCGTCCAGGGCGTCGGAAACCGCTGTCACCACTTCCGCCGCATTCATCTGGCCACAGTCAATTTTGATATCGCAGAATTTATCATACAGGGGCGTCCGTTCTTTGTAAAGATCGTCCACACCGCGTCCCGGGTCAATGGCCACGCCCCTGGCCACCAGGTCGGATAGCCGGGTCATGAGTACCTG
>CAJWHT010000176.1 GCA_913041495.1 uncultured Desulfobacteraceae bacterium
ACACTATCGAGGGGATTTTATTTTTGACATAGTCTTCAGGATAAATTTGAACTGATGCCCCCCACAATGCCTCTGTTTTTGTATACTGCTTTCAGATAGGCTTGGGCGAGCATGTATACCATAAGTGCTTGCCCGGGACATCCAAAATGAGCAGAAAAACCTTTACTTTGAAAATCTGAGAAAAGTTGTGGCCTGACAGAGAACGTCAACAGTATCCTTTAACTCTTACCCATGCGCCTGTAGTACTCCTCTCCTTCTCAAAATATCACTATAATTGATATTATTTAAACAAAATGAAAAAATAGCATTGACAATAAGTAACTCAGACTTATTTTTACAGTCAATAGCCCGGCGAGTCGCCGGTTTGCTCTTTGACATGATTGGAAACTTCAAGCTCTTCGCTCATATATTGTGTGATTAGCTCCTTTTCACAGGCTGGTTTTCAGCCTTCCTTCGGGATTACAGCCAGTTATGATACTGGCTCCCACCTTAGTTGTGGGTATTTCCAGCCACATGTGTGCTGGCATGGCATCCCCGACGCATGGCGCAACGGCCAGGCCCATGGATCCACGCCGCCCCGCAGCTCATGATTTGCTGGAAGTGAATCAAAGCAAAATTGCTTTTTTTCTTTTTATTTATGAGTAAGTGAAAAAGAACTTAAGAGCGCTATTCTTGAGCAGCGATGAAGCCTGTTCCGTTGGGGAACAAACGCTGCTCTTAACTGTTCTTGAAAAGGAGCAATATATGAGAACATTGAATGAAGTTGAAGTAAAAGCAGTATTGGCTATGGTTCGTGACAGTGAAAAATTGGTCATGGGTTTGAAAGTTTCCATCAGTTCTTCTTCATCAGAATTGAGTGCGGTGCAGGACGGTCTTGAGAAATATATTGGGACTAAAAAGCGTCAGTTTGAACTCAGACTACTCAGTCTGTTGTGTAAAACAGCTTTGAAAAAAATTGCATCAATCATTTTGGCATTCATCTGGTGAATAGCTCACTCATAAAATAAACATTAATCCTCCATAAGAGGTGAAGCATATATGGGTTTAGGAAAAATATTGAAATTAATCAGGACAAATAAAGGTTTGACCCAAAAGCAGATGGCAGATCTCATCGGCATTTCTCAAAACTATTTGTCCCTAATCGAAAGCAACAGTAAGGTCCCTTCTGCTGACCGGCTATCATCTTTTGCTAAAACACTTAAAGTCTCAAAGGATGCTCTCGTGTTTGTAGCATCACAGCCACCGGAAGAATTGTCCGAAGGGGACAAGAAAAAATACAAAGAGTTACAAAGCAATATCATGTCTCTCCTGCTGCTTGATATTACCGGAGAACTCGTCCCGAATGCCTGATGCTTATTCAAGTACAAAACTCAATATCAAGACGTTAAAACACCTTTCCCATCGTCTGGGATTCCAGATAGATGTGCTGGAAAAAGCAGCAGCAAAAGCAGACAAATCATATAAATTTGGTAAAATTCCAAAAAAAAATGGAAAAGGTTTTCGCAACATATCAGAACCTTATCCGCTGCTAAAGAGTATTCAAGAATCCATCCACAGACTTCTTAAAGAAGTTACTGTTTCAGATCATGCCCACTGCGGTATCCAAAAAAAATCAAACCTAACCAATGCAAGGAATCATTGCCACAAGCAAATGATATACAGCCTTGATTTTCAAAATTTTTTCCCAAATATCAAACACAATAGAGTCTTTGGGTTATACTTTAAGGAATTAGGCTGTTCTCCTCCTGTATCAAGCCTATTAACAAGACTTTGCACTGTGCGTGGTTGTGTTCCTCAGGGTGGTTCAATGAGCATGGATATTGCAAATTTGGTTTGCAGAAAATTAGATAGCCGATTAAGTGGCCTTTGTTCCAGATATGGAATGGCATACACACGTCACTGTGATGACTTTACGTTTTCAGGAAAATATTTTTCAGACAAATTCAGAACAGAAGTTAAAGATATTATAGAGGAGTGTGGGTTTCCACTTAATCCTGATAAAGAAATGAATCTACCCCATCACGAATCTCAAAAAGTCGTTGGTTTAACGGTAAACAGGAACAAACCTCTTATTCCGAGGGACACACGGCGACAATGGCGACAAGAAAAGCACTTTTTCGAAAAGCATGAGGCCGATAGAGTAAATGAAGAGGTCGCAGAGAAGAAAAGAAACCGCATAGGTGGTCAACAAGGTTATCTAAAATATATCTCCCGAGACTAAATTATTTATTATCATTCACTTTTAAACTTTATCAGTAATCAAGGACCCCACAATGTGTCTATGATCAGTGACTAGTAAAAATTCTATAACAGCGACAGCTTCCAAAAGAAACGCTCGGAACTCAGAACTGATTGGCAGCGAGGACTACCTTCGATCCCTACCCCATTTTTGAGATGACGGGACCCCCCAGAAAATCCCTGTTAATGCTGTTTTCAAACAGGCCAAGTCATATTCACCATGTTCTGCTTTAATTGTATTTGACTTTTAGTATTCGATCGATTACATTCTTGATATGTATACGGTCAAAACATTACCTGAATTTGACAAATGACTTAACAGCTTGAAAGACCGCATGACACGGCTTCGATTAAGCCGTCGCCTTGATAAAGCACAGCGTGGCAACCTCGGTGATGTAAAACCAGTGGGCGAAGGCATTTTTGAAATGAGGGAACATTTCGGTCCAGGTTGGAGAATGTACTATGCCAAGCGGGGTGACGCTCTGATCATTATGCTTGGCGGGGGTAACAAGACCGGACAGGAGAGTGACATTGCCAAGGCCAAACAGCGGGAAGCTTCTTTGGAGGATTGAACCATGAAAAAACGAATTTCCGATCTGCCGGATTTTGATATGGCTGAACAGCTTAAAAGCGAAGAAGACATTGCTGCTTACCTCACTATGGTGATTGAAGACGGGGATGCCGCAGAACTGGCCCACGCTCTTGGAATAGCAGCCAAGGCTCGGGGTATGAGTGAAGTCGCCAAATCCACGGGAATAACCCGTGAAGCATTGTATAAAGCGCTTAGACCAAACGCCAAACCGAGATTTGACACGATTAACAAGGTATGTGCCGCCCTTGGCGTTCGCTTGATAGCTCAACCTGCCAACCCTCATTAAGCTACGGTCTGTTTTCAATGTGGTTGAGGTGAAGACTACCTCCCCGCCAGACTCCGTTTTTATGACAGATTTATACCCCGGACTTTCCCTGTTAGCCATACGTCAGAAAAGAATTCAGGAATTCAAAATTAGGCTGTCTATTCCCCACAAAGCCTTCTGTTATTAAATACTGCTTCGAAATCCCTGGACGGCGGATTATACCGACTATTCGCTCGATCGAACTTGTCTGTTAGCTGCTATTTTAAGAGCATTGTTGATCTCTTCGAGTACAAGCCCCGAGTGCGTTTTTGACCAATCGGATAGTGTCTGTAAGGTTTTATTATTGCCGAGTTTTCCCATGGCCCAAGCTGCCATGCCTTTTACACGCTCATCTTCGTTTTCCAAAAAAGCCTTTTCAAGCTCTGGCAGATAGTTAGGGTCTTGGCTGTTCCCCATAACTCTTGCCACATTCATCTTCCACTTCCACAGTATATCAGAGCCCATATAAAACATATGCGGCCATATGCGGGTTTCAAAATAGGGTTTGTCCATATGAAGCAGGAGAGACAGTTCAAAATCCTTTGCTTTGCCAGCTACCCGTTCATTAATCGGGAGGTGTTTGACCAGCCAGGCTTGGTTTCTCGGACAAACATTCTGGCAGCGATCACATCCGTATACATACATGCCCATAGGTTCCCGGAATTCTGCAGGCGTAATCTTGTTACCAAAATAGGTCATGTATGATATGCATTTCCTTGGGTCAATGGTTCCGTTACCTTTAAGCGCACGAGTGGGGCATGCCGTTATGCAGGCATTCCGGCACCAATCAGGACAGTCGGTTTCAACTGTGGGTGTACCGGGTGAAAACCATTGGTCTACCAACACAGCTATAGGAAGAGTCCAAGATCCACCCCTGGCAACTTTATTTGAATAAAATAAGCAATTTTTCCCAAAGCTTCCCAAACCGGCTCTAGCTGCTGCCACACGGTGGGGAAGATTAAACGGGACTTTGGAATCAATATCGTTATGCCTCAAAAAATTTCTGAATGCTTTAATCCTTTTGGCAAGGCCGTCTTTTATGATTCGGTCGTCATCCAGATAGCATCGGCCGAAATACCCTTCGATTGAACGAGGATACGCTTTTCGAAAATAAGGTTCAATCAGGATTATGATGGATTTGGCTTCAGGCATAATGTTGAGAGGGTTCACACCGCCTTTAAGATCAAGACCAACGGCTTCGGTCCATCCGTACTCTTCAGATCTGGCCTCAAGCATTTTTCTGTGATCTTCAAACGGTTCCGCTGATGTAAACCCCACATCCTCAAACCCGAGCTCCTGTCCTTTTGATATGATGTCTTCTCTGGTTATCATACTTTTCCATATCTTTTTTAGTTCATATTGCCATTGAATTGTATATACAACATGGAATCAAAAACAAAAAGCAGCATTAAGGATAAAAAGTATGGGCTGGTCATGGCGTCACGCCGTTGGCATAGCGCACAATTGCTATTGGTGCCTCGATTTATAAAATAAAGCGAGGACTACCCAAATAACAAGCCCCTGTTTTCAGATGACGGTATACCCCGGCTTTCCCTGTTATTCCTGCCTGATACCCAGCGGGGAAATCACCCGTTCACCATGAACGAAACCGGTATGATATGAAAAGCGTAGCTAAATTACCCACTGGAAGTTGTGGAAGCGATCATCCGGCCCAAGGATTTGAGGGCCTGGGCACGGATCTTGGTGAAATGGCCCTGCATGGCTGTGATGGCCGCCTCCACATCGTGTGAAACCACGGCATTGAAAATATTCTGGTGTTCAGACCCCACTGGATCCTTGGACTGTATAAAGAGGAGGCTGCCTCGGTACTTCAGGTATAGCAGATCGAAGAGGTGCTGGAGCATCTGAAGCTGGACCTTGCGGCCGGACAGGCCTGCCAGGGCGAGGTGGAACTCCCGGTCCCTAAGCAGTTGGTCATTGGGGATTTTTTCGTCCACAGTACCGCTATGAACCGTGAGCAATGACTTTAGGGTTGTAATCCCCGTTTCGGTGAGATTGGCAATCACATCGGGAAGCAAAGAAACCTCAATGAGTTCCCGAAGGTCATATATATCCTGAACCTCCTGAATGCTCATTGGTTCTGTTGCATACCCCTTGTTGGGTTCATACCGGACAATGCCCTGAAACTCCAGGTGCTTCAGTGCTTGGATTACCGGTGTCAGGCTCATACCCAGTCGTTCTGCCAGCTGGCGGTAGGAAATCTTTTGTCCCGGCGAAATTTCATTTGTAAAAAGTAGGTCTTTGATCCCTTCATAGGCGACCTGGGTGTGACTGGCTTCGTTTTTTCCGGATTTTCCTCTCTTTTGTCTGGCCACTCTTTTTCCTCGTTTTTTGAATTCCCCGCTGTACGGTAACAGAATTTTCCGATCCTGAACAGGCCCGGGTGCACTTTGGTATAGACCTTACCTGCTTCACCTTTTGAAAGCAATATATTTAAAACTTAATTAAATAAAGAAAATATGCAATCCCTGCTGTGGGTAAAGATATTTTTTGTCTTAACAGTCTGTATTCTATTAGTTTATCTGCTTTGATCTCGATGTGATTTTTAAATTTTATAAAAAGTTCTTGACAAATTTTGAATTAATTACTTATTAAATATGAAAATTTAATTAAATTTTAGCCTTCTTTGTGCTACTGGGTTAAATTTAATTATAAAAACAAATTGTTATTTCGATTTAATTTGATTAAAAGTCACATTTTAGTGTTTTTGTCCTGACCACGGGAAAAAGATATGAAAAGTTCAGATCTGATCGTTAAGATGTTGTCCCTTTACGATGTTGAAGTAATCTTCGGGGTGCCCGGTGATACCAGCATCCCCCTGTGTGCGTCCCTGTATGATTTCAAGGCCATACGTCATGTCATGGCCCGGGATGAGCGAAGTGCAGCCTTTATGGCTGATGCCTATGCCCGGATCTCCCATAAGCCAGGAGTGTGCGAATGTCCCAGCGGGGCCGGAGCTCTGTATGCCTTACCAGGAGTGGCAGAGGCGGATGCCTCTTCAGTACCGGTGATTCTCATCACCAATGATATCCCCATCAGCGGTGCTGGGAAAAAGACCATCACGGAATTGGACTGCGAACGGCTCTTTGCACCGGTGACCAAATGGTCCTGCCTGGTAAAGGACGGGGCGCGAATCCCGGAGATCATCCGCCGGGCGTTTCGTATGGCCACCACTGGACGGCCGGGGGCTGTCCATCTCTGCATCCCACAGGAGGCTTTCAGATATAAATCCTGTGCTGATGAGCACACCCTTTATGCCGAATCAGAGTGCCGCTCCTATCCCGCATACCGCACGCGAGGGAGCCGAAGGGGGCTGGAGTCCATCACTCAATGCCTCGGGGCGTCTGAGCGGCCGGTGATCGTGGCCGGCGGCGGCGCCAAGCACTCCCAGGCCCAAAAGGAGATACTAACCCTGTGCCAGCTTCTGGAGGTCCCCGTGGTCACTACCATCTCCGGCCAGGGGATCTTACCGGATAACCACCCTTTGGCCTTAGGCGTCATCGGAGACAACGGATACCATCCCCATGCCGTCCGGGCCATTGAGGAGAGCGATACCCTGTTCTATGTGGGATGCAAGATCGGGTCGGTTTCTTCGGTGAACTGGACCCTGCCGGCCCATGATCCCAACCGCAAAATTCTCCAGGTTGACCTGGATCCGGTGATGCTGGGGAACAATACCGATAACCATCTCAGTGTGGCCGGAGATGCACGGCTGGTGCTCAGGGATCTAAACATACTGATGAAATCGTTTCTTGAAAAGAACCCTATCCCTGAAGCCCGGGAACCGTGGGTGGCCTCACTGAACCGGGACCGTCAGGTTTTCTGGGAGGAATCCAGGGAAAAGCTTTCATCCACTGCCTGTCCCATCAAACCCCAGCGTTTGGTGAGTGCACTGAACCGGTTTCTGGACCGACCGTCCATCGTTATTTCCGATGCCGGCACCCCCACTCCCCACATCACCCGGTATTTAAGGCTGCCTGGTGACGGTTCAACCTTTATTATCCCCAGGGCTTTCGGTGGGCTGGGCTATGCCATCCCTGGCCTTGTGGGAGCCCATTTTGCCAATCCAGAGGCCCGTCTTGTGGGATTGTTTGGGGACGGGTCCTTAGGGATGTCCGCAGGCGAGCTTGAGACCCTGGTCCGTCTGCAAATCCCTGCGGTGCTCATCCATTTTAACAATGCCTGTTTCGGTTGGATTAAGGCCCTGCAGTCCATTCATACGGACAATAAATTTTTCTCCGTTGATTTCAGCAGCCATGATCCCGCTTTAGTGGCCCGGGGGTTCGGCATGACCGCCCATCGCATAACATCGGCCGATGAGCTGGAGCCAGCCCTGGAAGCTGCTTTTGCAACCCGAGAACCGGTATTTTTGGATGTGATCACGGAGTCTGAAGTGACCGAACTGCCGCCGGTGATGTCGTGGCAGGCAAAAGTTGAAGCAAATAAGAATAACAGGTTGTAAGGTTTAGATTTAAAAGGAGAAAATTGGAATGGATGTTGTGGTAATCGGCGGCGGTTGGTCAGGTTGTGCCGCAGCGCTGGAAGCAGGAAAACAGGGGGCAAAGGTCACCCTGGTCGAGCGGTCGGACATGCTGCTGGGTACAGGACTTGTCGGTGGCATCATGCGCAATAACGCCCGTTTCACCGCCACGGAAGAGATGATCGCCATGGGGGCCAAAGAAATTTTTTACACCGTGGATTCCCATTTAACCCATAAAAACATAGATTTCCCCGGTCACAGCCATGCCTGTCTCTACAATGTCTCGACCGTGGAACCGGCCTTTCGGGCTCTGTTGCTTGAGAAGGGGATCTGCCTGAAAATGAACAGCCGGATCACAGATGTAACAATGGCCGGCACCCGTATTGAAACGGTGCAAGGCAGGATGGGCAGGGAGTCCTTTGAACTGTCCGGTGACGCCTTTATCGACACCACGGGTACGGCAGGGCCGCCAGCCCTTTGCAACAAACACGGCAACGGCTGTGCCATGTGCATCCTGCGCTGCCATACCTTTGGCGGCCGGGTAAGTGTGGCGGCCAAAGCCGGGGTAAAGGAAATGATCGGGACCAAGCCCGGGCAGGTTGGGGCCATGAGCGGGTCCTGCAAGCTTCATATGGGATCTTTGTCTTCAGAACTCCAGGATCGCCTCAAAAAGACCGGAGTGGCAGTAGTTCCGGTTCCCGGGGCACTGCAAAGCCGTGGCAAGCTGGCCCTGAAAGCTTGTCAGCAATATGCCTCCAAGGATTTTGCTGAAAATGTGATCCTGCTCAACACTGGCCATGCCAAACTCATGACCCCGTTTTTCCCACTTGAGATGTTGCGTCAGATCCCGGGGCTTGAGACGGCGCGGTTTGAAGATCCCTACAGCGGCGGTATGGGAAATTCCATCCGATTTCTGGCAATGTCCCCCAGAGACGACCGGCTCAAGGTAGAAGGCGTGGACAACCTTTTTTGCGCCGGTGAAAAGGCCGGACTTCTGGTGGGCCACACCGAGGCCATCTGCACGGGTACCTTGGCCGGATTCAATGCAGCCCAAGCCAGTGCACAGGAGCGCATTAACCTGCCCCAGAGCCTGATGGTGGGGGATGCAATTTCCCATGTTCGGACTCAGATGATGGAAAAGGGGCGGTTGGATCAGAAGTTCACATTTTCCGGGTCTGTGCTTTTTGAGCGGCTCCAGCAAAAGAACTTGTATACCACAGATATTGACGTAATAAGAGAAAGGGTGTCTGCGGCTGGAATGGCCGAGGTTTTTTAATTAACGATTTCAAGGAGGTAGCAAATGAAGCAAGCCACAACAATCAAGGATCTGGTCCAGGCGCTGGACATCATCTCCGGAGGGAGGGTGATCACCTCCCCCGGGGCTGTCACAGGGAGCAACCCTTTTGTGGTCACGAAATCCTCCAATATTCCGGGCAAGGCGGTCACTGAGATGCCTGGTCTTGTGGTGGGGGACCCGGAAAAACCGATACAGAAGGTGGCGGTGATGATGACCCTTACCGAGAGCGCAATTGAGCTTGCCGGTGCCAGCGGCGTGGATGCCGTAGTGGCTCACCATCCCGTGGCTGATGCAGCCAACTCCGGTGGCGTGCTCATGAAGACCTATGTAGATCTTTACAAGGTGGCGGTGCTGGAGCTCCATGAGGCCTTCCATGGGCGACATCCCGGCATTGCCTATCTCCACGGCCATGATGCGGCCTTTGCCGACATCGCTTACTCCCACATCCCGGGCAATATTCTATTTGTGGGCAATACCCTGAAAGGGGTGAACACACTGGGTGACATGCTGGACCGCATCGACTCTTTCATGGGGGTGGACACTGAAAAGGCTCTGCTGGAGGCGGAAAAAAAGATCCGGGACTGTCCTGATATAGAAGAGACTGCGGTGTGCACACGGGGTAAAATTCTGGCCGGAACGCCGGACAGCATCGTATCAAAGATCATGCACATATTCCCCCATACCGGGTTCAACCCGGTGCATATGGAGCGGGCCTTAAAGGAGCATCCCGGTGTGGATACCGTACTGGCCACCATTTCAAGAGTATTTCCTGATCATGACCTGGTGAAAAAGGCTAAGGCGTTGGGACTCAACTTCATCTGCGGCAACTCCCATGCCCTTGAGATCATGGAAAACGGTTTGCCGTTGGCCCGGGCCATCCAGATTTTGCTGCCAGAAATCGATGTGGTGATCTTCAAGGAGCGGATGACCAGTCTCCCCTTGAACGGTTTCGGCAATGACAAACTACAGGCATATGCTACAGATATGGCAAAAAACTATTTAACCTAAAGTACCAAATGAAGGAGGGAAAAATGAGTGAAGCACTAGCAGGAAATACCCCGAAAAAGGGGCTGCGGAAAATCGAGATTATGGGCCTGAGCCTGGTCGCCCTGAGCCTGACAGGCCTAATTTTTAATCCCCAGTTTATCTCGGGCATCTTTGATGCCATGCTCAACAAATCCTACCCCATCATCGTCAAGGTCTTTCTAACGGGCAAAGTGGGTGTGGCCATCATCATCAGTGTTCTCATCGGCCGTGTTCTGGAACGGTGCGGGTTCACAGACGCACTCATGCGTCTTCTCCTGCCCATCACCCGACTCATCAAAGTCAACTCCAGTGTACTCATCCCTTCGGTTTACAATATCCTGGGAGACATCAATGCTGCCGGCCGCATTGCCGGCCCCATCCTGGTTAAAGCGGGGGCCACCAAGGATGAGCAGAAAATTGCCATCTGCACCATGGTTCAGTCTCAGCAGTCTTTTTCTACCTTTATGTTCTCCATCATTGCCCTCACTGCCATTAAGGCCAAGGTCTTTGTCATTGTTTTGTTGTCGGTGTTTGCACCTTTGGTCATCGTGCCGGCTCTGCTGAGGCTGGTGCTATGGAAGGACACCCGGGCCGTGCCCCTGGAGGAAATGCCCACCTTCACCCCGGACACCGGGGTACTGCCCACCATCTTTGGTGCGGCGCGCGAGGGTGCTGAACTGCTGTTCCTACTCATCATTCCGGCCGTGGGCGTGATTTTTGCCATGATCGGGGCCCTGGAGTATGTGGGGGTATGGCAACCCATTGAGAGTGGTCTGACATCTCTGCTGTCTGCCCTGTCAATTGATCCCAAAACCGGTATTGTCTCAATGCTGGCCTCACCCACCCTGGCCACGGCCCAACTCAAGGATATCGCCACCACCCTGTCACCGGAACTGGTCATCGGTTCTGTGGTTCTGGCTGCCTCGGGCTTTCCTCTGTCCGTGATCTTCGGCCAGATCCCGGCCATCTGGTCCGATGCCACGGATCTCAACCACTTCGAGGCCATGGGGGCGGCGGTTATCGGGGCTGTGATGCGGCTGCTCACCGCAGGTCTTGTGGCCACCTTTTTGACCAAGTTGCTTTTGTAAAACTCTTTTTAAAATCCATGGTTACAAGGATAATAAACGATCAAGAGCTTGACGCTTTGACCCAGCCAGGCACGGATATAATCTGTTTTGAATGTGCCCGGCTGGGCCTTTGCATCAAAGCGGGCGTTGAGATAAAAACAGTCTCTAAAGATCGGCGCGGCTTTCAGAAGCCGGGCTATCATACCCTGAAAGGCAGAAACCGGATGACCAATATCAGACTGGTCCTTGAAATAGTCAATATCTTTGCCGCTTGCTCTTGTTCCCTGAGTTCTTGTTCAAAGGGATCGTGGATGGCCTTGTTTTCCAAATCACTCGGGGCTGCCTGATGGTATCTGAAAAGGTCTATCCGACGCCTTTTTCAAAACTGTCCGCCACGTCATTGTACGGTTGTATCAAATGATTGTGTTGGCAATTCGGTTGATGCGCCTCATTTTGGCAACTCTTCCTGTCTTTTCTGGCTTTCTGCAGAATGGGGCATACTCAATGGGATATCCGGATAACCGGCCAGAAAGATCATGTCTTGTTGATAATTGGCATAGCTTTCAATAATATACTCATTCCAATAGAATTTATTTTTTCCGTGCTTCATAAAGGATGCGTACTCGTTTATCCGGTCTTTTCCAGGCAATGCTTTTAAGTTCCGATCGAAAAATGCTTCCCACTCTTTACGGTTTGCTGACGACCCGGCCCTTCCCTCTAAATCTACAAGAATATAGGGCGTTGTGAATACGACAGAATACCCGTAATTGAGGTCGGGAAAGGGGTCTGGCATCACCCGGGCATACCAT
>CAJWHT010000177.1 GCA_913041495.1 uncultured Desulfobacteraceae bacterium
CATGAACGTCATGCGCCGTGCCCACAACAAACCATGAAAGAATTCAACGAGTTGCCCGGTTCTTTCATATAAATCTTTTTAGCAAACGCTCCGCCGGCGCCACCGGTATAAAAGCCTTGCGGTGTCGTACCCCAGCGGTTCTCATCATTGGTTTATTTTTTATGGCCGGGCAGTATCATCAAGGCCCCGTCCTGCACATTGCCCGCAGCCAGCGCGGCCGCTGCCATATTTTCTTCAATGGAGGTGAGGATAATTTTGATATAAGAGATAAACTGTGACATGTGTGACTCCTTTTTATAACCATGTTGATAATTTTAAGGCCGGTACATGACCGGTCTTACCAACTATATCAAAAAGGATGCCAACACAAATATATAATATATATTCAGATAGTTACGAAAATCACGAATTATACAGAACAAAAAATCGTTGCAAAATAAAACACTTCTTTTCAAGAGCCGGCCAGAAACAATAAACAAAGCAGTTAGCCCCGGCCTAAGAATCAGACCACCGACTTCAACGCAACAATATATATCCTTTTATTTCAAACAACTAAACAACCAAGCGTTAAAAAACGCAACTAAAATCAGAGCAAGAGATCATCCATCCCAAATAAGTGTTTTATTTTACACCAAGTTGCAAAATAAAACACTATGAAATGCCAAGCTTCTTTAATTTGCGCCAGAGGGAACTTCTATCTATACCCAGGATACGGGCCGCCTTTGCCTTGTTCCCCTTTGTCTGGGCAAGCACAGCTCTGATGTGAGCGGCAGCCACCTCTTCCAAGGTACGCAACGGCAGGTGGGATTCCGGGGCCGCCGGACTACCGGTTTTCAGCAACCTGGGCGGTAAATGCTCGGTCTGGATTTCCTGGCCGTCACACAGGGCCACCGCGCGTTCGATAACGTTTTTCAACTCTCTTATATTGCCGGGAAAAGGATAGCGCATAAAAACGGACATAACGTCCCGGGACACAGACAGGGCCTGTTTACCGAATTTCTTGCGGTACTGGTCTATAAAAAAACGGCAGAATAACGGGATGTCATCTCTTCGTTCCCGCAAGGCAGGTATTCTCAGCGTAAAAGAGTTGAGCCGGTAATAAAGGTCTTCCCGGAATGTCCCGGCAGAGACGGCATCCTGCAAATTGACATGGGTTGCGGCAAGCACCCGCACATTCACCGGAATTTCCTGTGTGCCTCCCACCCGCAGTATCCGGTTTTCCTGAAGCACCCTGAGCAGTTTGACCTGCATGGCCGCTGTGGTGTCCCCGATTTCATCCAGCAGCAGGGTGCCTTGGGAAGCGGCTTCGAATATCCCCTTTTTAAGCGAATTTGCACCGGTAAAAGCCCCCTTCTCATGCCCGAACAATTCGTTGCTGAGCAAATCCTCCGCCAGAGCGCCGCAGTTTAGGGCCAGAAACTTTTTATCCGCACTATGGCTCATGGCGTGTATTGTTTTGGCAACCAACTCCTTGCCGGTACCGGTCTCTCCGCAGATGAGAATATTGCAGTCAATGCGGGCAATGCGTTTCAGCGTCTTTTTCAGGTCTTGGATGGCAGGGCTTTCGCCGATGATCTGCTTGTTGCTGTATCCGCGGATGATATCCCGAAGTTCGCTGACTTCAGTGGACAGAAGACGCCGCTCAAGCGCCTTTGAGATAAGCAGAGCGATTTTTTCCAGGGAAGACGGGGTGGACAGGTAATAAAACGCACCGCCCTTGATTGCCTCAATAGCGGCCTCAACCGTCGGCTTTTCCGATGAGACAAGTACCTCCATCCCGGGCTGCAGCGCTTTTGACTTTTTGAGCAATTCCAGCACCAGATCGGAACCGCCGGTGTAAAAGGCCAAATCAAAGGATTGCATTTCCAGGCTGTGCACGGCTGCCTCCGGGCTGCCCACCGTATGGATGTCATGCCCATGATCAAGCAAAAAGCGCCTGGCTTGCTTCAACCGGTCAGGCTGGGTATCAAAAAGTAAGATTAATCCTTTCATGGAAAAAGCCGTCTTATGAGTATATGCGTAACCCCCTGGGTTACATTCTTTCTAACATAGCTTGATTTATCGTTCTTTGCCACTGCCTGATTTTCTTTCTTCCCCGAAACGCCACAACGGCCTTTGAACGCGTTGGGTCAAAGGCCGCTGTGTTTTTCTTGTTTCCGGTCAGCCCAAGGCTGGACGATCAGATCAAAACGTCGTTTTCCGCAGTCAGTTTTGCGCCGGAACCTTCCGTCTTGACCACACCGGAAGGTTCCACAATCAATGACCCTACCTGCCCAGCTTTTTCTCGAAGCTGACGGGTGCAGAAGGCCACGTCTCAATCCTGTCCTTAAGCGATGGCCGGATGGGTCGCCAGGGACTCCATAAAAAGTTCCGTGTGGCGGTTCATCCGGATTTTGAACTTCTCCACCACCTTCTGCATGACTTCATACCCTGTGGCGTAGTCGGATTTAAACAGCTGCAGG
The DNA here is from genome assembly GCA_913041495.1 of uncultured Desulfobacteraceae bacterium. Taxonomy (GTDB): domain Bacteria; phylum Desulfobacterota; class Desulfobacteria; order Desulfobacterales; family Desulfobacteraceae; genus Desulfobacter. The sequence goes on from CAJWHT010000177.1 coordinate 2,463, forward strand.
AGCTGAGCCGATGCAATGGTGATCACCGTTGAATCCTCGGCACAGATGGCTGTATAGGTGGCCGGTGAATTGTCCAGCAGGGAGGAAACCCCGAAGGACTGCCCCGGACGAAGTTCCTCCAGGGTATAGGCCTGACCGCCCGCAGCACGGCAGTTGAGAAAAATCCGGCCGGAGACCAGCATAAAAATCAAATGCTGGTCCTGGTCCTGGCGGATGAGGATGGCCTCCTCGTCGAATTTTTCAAGCTGGGCCACGGAACAGATTTTCTCCAGGACCTCTTCCGGCAGTTCTTTGACAAAATTTATCTTCTTCAGATCTTTGATATCAACCATTATTGTCTACCTTTCTGTCGGGTTCGGCCCTAGTATACGGGGGTGAGCTGGCCGATGTCTTTGATACGCAGCCTCAGTTCCGGATGCTCGTCCAGGGTTTTCATGATCATGCCGGCGCGTTTGTCCATGGTCCGCTTGTACTGGCCGGCCACGCCGGTCATGACGTGGTAGGCCAGTTCCTTGTTGGACTCGAACAATTCAAGCATCCGGGGTCCGTAAACGGTGATGACCTCACAGGTTTCCTGGCAGACGGCGTCGTAGGAAGCCATAACACCCAGCATAAGAGCGGAGGAGCCGAAGGACCGGCCTGACTGGAGGAGATCCAGGATCACGTCGATGTCTTCGTTCAGGGGGACCCTCAGGGCCACCTGTCCCATAATCATCATATAAAAGGTGTCGATATCGTCACCTGCGGCAAAGAGGGTGGTTCCCTCGCCGTAGATATTGAGTTGGGCTTCCTGACTGATGATCTCAAGCAGATGGTCAGGAACCTTCTTGAGCATGTTTATCCGTTTCAGATCTTCAATTTTTACCATCTTCGCTTTCCTTTAGGTTAGGGCAAATACCAGGCCGATGAAAGAAACGGCAATGGCCGCGCCCACGCCGATGGGGAATACCCCCTCCAGCAGCTGTTTGTAGAGCCGTTGCTTCTTGAGTTCAAGGCGTTTGCCTTTGATGTCCTGGGCCAGCCAGAAGTTCACCGAAATGAACAGGTAGATCCGGGCATAGGCATCTTTGAAAAAATCCGCCGTCCCCCGGGCCACGGACATCACAACGGATTCACTCCGGGTGTTCAGGGGGTTCAGGGTATTGGCCAAAAAGGCGTAGGCCGCTTTACCGCCCTTGCGGTAAATCCAGTCGGAATCAATGTTGAGCGCCCGCTGTTCCGCCGGGTAGATGCCACCCAGCAGCAGGAGGGCAAAGGCCAGGGCGGAGAAGAATAAGAGCTCGGTTTGGGTCAGCACGTGGGAAATGGTGTAAGGCTCGTAATCCGTGGCATAGGGCAGCACGTTGTACAGGAACTTGGGAAACGTCCCGATGAAGATGCACAAAAAAGCAGCCATGCCCATGGCGATGAGCATATTCAAAGGCGCCTCTTTTACCCGGTGGCCCGCGTCATGGCCGAAAAAGGCGAAAAACGGGATTTTGATACCCGCATGGTGGAATACACCGGCTGCGGCAAAGAGCAGCACCAGCCATACGGCCGTTAGAATCCCCTGTCCCGGAATGTGGGAGCTTTCCGCCACGGCGGACATGACCATGGATTTGGAAACAAAGCCTGAGAACAGCGGAAAGGCAGAGATTGAGGCCGCCCCCACGATACAGAACAGGCAGGTCCAGGGCATGCTTTTGTAAAGGCCGCCCAGGTCCGTGGCGTTTATTTTACCGGTCCGGTACATCACAGCCCCCATGCTCATAAAGAGCAGGCCCTTAAACAGGATGTCGTTGAACGCATGGGCGCAGGCGCCGTTGATGGCCAGTTCAGTGCCGACGCCAATCCCCACGACCATGAAGCCCACCTGGTTGATAAGGCTGTAGGCCAGTACCCGTCTCAGGTCATTTTCAATTACCGCATAGAAAATGGGGAAGGCAGCCATGCCCACGCCGATCCAGATCAGCAGCTCGGTGCCGGGATAAAGGCGCGCCAGGGCATATACGGCGGTTTTGGTGGTAAATGCGGAGAGAAATACCGTGCCGCCGATGGTGGCTTCGGGATAGGCGTCCGTGAGCCAGGGATGCAGCAGGGGCCAGGCGCAGTTGATGCCGATGCCAAAGAAGATCAGGTATGAGGACAGATTCCCCAGGGTGATCTGTGACATGGCCAGCGACCCGGTCTCCGTGTAGTGGAAGACGATGCCTGCCAGCAGTACCAGGCCGCCGAAGGCATGGACAAGCAGATACCGCAAGCCCGCTTCCTGGGCAGCACGGGTTTTCCTGGACCAGATCAGCATCACGGAGCCTACGGTGAGGGATTCCCAGAAAACGAAAAAGGTAAACAGGTCGCCGGCAAAGATGGTGCCCAGTGCCGCGCCCGCATAGAAAAAGCCTGCCACAAACTCCACGTTGTCCTTGAAGTTCAGGATGTAGATCACCGTGATAAAGGCGATGATGTGGAAGATATAGCCGAACATCAGGCTCAACCGGTCGATGCTCAGGAGCACCAGGTTGAAGTCGCCGAAGGAGGCGAACATGCTTTCACCTGCGGGAAGGCCCAGCAGGTTGATAAACCCCACCACGGGGATGAGCATCATGTAGATTGATTTTGCCTTACCCCGGAGAAAGGGGATCAGGAGGCCGCCGAGCATGAAGACCAGGGCCGGCAGATAATTACTTGTCATAGTAATCCTCCTTCCGTTTCACCAGGGGTCTTAAAATGTATTTGGATATCAGCACGAGAACCACACAGGCCACAAAGCCGTAGATGGAGTAGAAGCTCCAGTATTTTTCCCACTCGTATTCCACGTGGCGGTGGATGATGTGCTGTTCGGACAGGATGATGTACACCACGTCGATGACGAGGAGCGCAACCACGGAGGAAAAAAAGATGCGCAGCAGCTTTTTCACATTTTCCGGATTGTCGAACATATGTTTCTTTTCCATTGGTTTACCTAAATCGTTTAAATTTACTTTTGCGTTGTTACCGCTAAAAAGCGGGGGTGGACAGAATATACGCCATATAGGCGCAGCTTGCCGCGAATACCACCAAAAACACCGGCCGGTAGCCCGGTACCGCGTCATGCTTGAGTTCCATCAATTCTTCATGTTTGTCTTTCTTCATTTCGATCTTAACCTCCTATAAATCCTTTGACAGCCATGGCTGCCAGGTTCAGGAAAGGCTGGGGCGCGAAAAAGAGCACAAACGAAATCAACGCCGTAATCACCAGGGGAATAACGCACATCAGGGGTGCCTCATCAACCTTTCTTTCAAACATGGCCTCTTCCGGGGTACAGAAAAAGGCCCTATAGAAAATGGGCATGAAGTATGCTGCGTTTAAAAGAGATGACGTGAGCAGCACAAATAGCATGACCATCTGATCCCCTTCAAGGGTACCCAACACCAGGTACCATTTGGAGATGAAGCCGCCGGTGGGCGGCAACCCGATAATGGAGAGCGCACCGATCAGGAACGCGGTCATGGTCACCGGCATCCGGTAGCCGATCCCCACCATCTGGCTTAAGTACTTACGGCCGGTGGCCACGAAAATGGCGCCGGCGCAGAAAAACAGAGTGATCTTTCCGAAGGCGTGCATGGCGATGTGCAGCATGCCGCCGGTCACCCCTTTGGGGCTGAGCAGAGCCGCCCCGAGAACGATATATGACAGCTGACCGATGGTCGAATAGGCCAGCCGCCGTTTAAATTCATCCTGGGACAAGGCGATGGCCGATGACACCAAGATGGTGACAGAAGCGATCCCTGCCACAACCGCCCCCAGTTCGAATGAGGACAGAAACTCGATACCGAAGATACCGGTGATGACTCTCACGATGGAGAACACACCCACCTTTACAACAGCCACGGCATGCAGCAGGGCCGATACCGGGGTCGGGGCCACCATGGCGGCAGGCAGCCAGGAGTGGAACGGCATGATACCGGCCTTGGCAAAGCCGAAGACAAACATCAGCAGCAGCACGGTGGCGTGGGGTTTGGACAACTGACCCGAGAATATGCCCGCCCCTGAAAATTCCAGGGTACCGGTAATGTGGTAGCACCAGATCATGGCCGGCAGTACCAGGCCGATGGAGGTCCCCAGGATAAAGGTCAGATACCTGCGGCCGGAAACCCTGGAGTTGGCGTCCTGGTGATGGGTCACCAGGGGATAGGTGGCCAGGGACAGGATTTCATAGAACAGGTACAAGGTTAAAAGGTTGGCCGAAAACGCCGCACCGATGGTGGCCGAAATGGCCAGGGCAAAGAAGGTGACAAACCTTGTCTGGCCGTGTTCGTTTAAGCCCCGCATGTACCCGATGGAGTACATGGAGGTCACGATATATAAAGCGGATGCCACCAGGGCAAACATCATCCCTAATGGATCCACCCGGAAGGCGATATCGGCCCCCGGTGCAATCTTAACCAGGGTAAATACGATTTGGTTGCCGTCCAGAATCACGGGCAGCATGGAGAGTACCAGCAGGAATTTGATGGTGCCCGCAACAAAGGTCCAACCTTCACGAACATTGGGCTTGTTGGAGGAGGACACCAGCACCGGCATCACCAGCAACGTGACCAGGACAGCCAGAAGGGGTTTGATTGAGGTTATGAGTTCCATATATTCAATAGCCTTTTTAGTCTGATTTATTTAGCCTTTGGGTCGTGATTACCTGTTCCCCATTTAATTGAGGAACGGCAGGATTATCCTGTCCACAATGGTTCCGGAGTACAGGCCCACAACGATCAGTGACACACTGACAACCGCCAGGGTAATGACGGATGCAACAGGCGCCTCTTCAATGGCAACGGCGGCGTGTTCACCATGGCTGTCATGCCCGTGGCCGTGATCGTCGCCATGGCCATGTCCTTCTGACATGGGTTCGAAGAAACAGACTTCAAACACCTTGAAGAAGAGAACCGCGCAGATCAGAGAAGAGACCAGCAGGGCCGCCGCAAAGTGGTAGGCACCGGCTTCAAAAGCCCCTAGGATCAGGTACCATTTGGAGAAGAAGCCGCAGGTGGGGGGCACCCCCACAATACTGAAGGCCGCAATGACGAATCCCCCCATGGTCCAGGGCATCTTGGCAAACAGTCCCTGAAGATCGGTGATGTCCACCCGGTCCAGTTTGTACACCATGTTGCCCACGGCCAGGAACAGGGCAAAGGTCATCAGCGCATCATTCACAATGTGGAGGATAGCGCCGGTCATGCCAAGTTCGTTGCCCAGCCAGGCGCCGCCCACCATGTAGCCGATTTCACAGACAATGATATAGGTCATCATCTTTTTCAGGTTCTTCTGGGACAAGGCGATGATGCCACCGGCCAGAATCGCAATGGTGCCCATCCAGACCACCCCGTCAGAAAGGCTCAGGGTGGTGAAGATATAGTCATAGCCGAAGACGGAAACCATCAGGCGGACCATGACGTAGACCATCACCTTGGTCATCAGCGGCGCAACGATCCTTGCGAATCCCACAGGCGCAAAGGCATAGGCGTTGGGCAGCCAGACATGCAGCGGAAACAGGGCCATCTTGATCCAGACCCCGATGATGCAGAGGATAAAGGCCACCAGCAGGGTCGAACTCTCCGTCATGGCCGGTATCATGGCAGCCACATCCGCCATGTTCAGCGAACCGGTCTTAATATAGATGTAGCCCACACCCAAAAGATAGAAAGAGGCACCGATCACGCCGATGAAGATATAGTTCAGCGAGGCGATGGCCCCCCTGTCTTTGTCCCCTAAGGCGATCATGGTGTAGGAACTCAAGGAAGTGATCTCGATGAGTACGTAAAGGTTGAAAAGGTCGCCTGTGGATACCACCCCAACCAGCCCCACCACAAAGAGCAGGTACATCACGTAAAAGGAGCCGGAGCGGTCCGGTGTTTCCTGCTGGACATTTTTATAACTGGCCACCAGGTTCAAAAAGGCAATGCCGGTGATCAGCACCAGGACCAGGGCGTTCAGGCCGTCAATCCTGTACTCGATGCCCATGGGCGGAGCCCAGCCCGCCATATTGTACTGAATGGGGCCGGATATCATGACGGTAATAAGGTCGTTGACGGCGGCGGCTGCGGCAATCCCCAAGGACGCCAGGGCGATGGGATACGTTGCCCGGTCTTCCACCCAGGCGGCAACCCCCGCAAAGAGAGCCCCTAAAAGGGGTGCAATAACAACAATAGCTGGATAATTATTCATGATTATTTTTCCGATAAGCGCATTCTGAGTTCATCTTCTTCCAGGGTCTGGTACCGCTGGTAAATCTTCACACACAGGGCCATGGCCACCCCAAAGGTAGCCACGGAAACAACGATGGCGGTCAGCATCAGGACGTGGGGCAAGGGGTTGATGTAATCCGCCGCTTTGATGACGGCGTCAGCGGCCCCGTGTCCGTGATCCCCCTGGATGATGGGGATGGTAGCCCCCTTCTTGTATCCGATGGAGACGTAAAACAGAATAATGGCGGTCTGGAAAATGTTCATGCCCACCAGTTTCTTGATCAGGTTGTTTTTTCCGATCATGGCATAAAGGCCGATCATCATCAGAACGATGTACAGCCAGTAGTTGTATTTATCCACAATCAGGTCGAGTAATTCAGGCATATCGTCCTCCTATAGTCCTTCGTCGTGTCTGCCTTCGGAGACGATATTAATATAGATGATGACCATAACCGCAGTTACCGCCATGCCGACCCCGATTTCTACCCCCAGCATGCCAAGGGCCCTGATGTGATGCTCCCCGAAGATGGGGGCATACTTCCCGTAATCCAGAAAGTTACCGCCAAGGGCCATGGCGATAGCGCCGATGCCCACGTAAACCAAAACCCCTAAAGAGGAAAAGACCCCGAGGAACTTTTCGGTGACTCGTTTCACCAGGGTTTTCAGGTTGTAGGAGATGGCCAGGAGGATGAGGCTGGATCCGAAGATTACTCCGCCCTGGAAACCGCCGCCCGGGGAAAAGTCACCGTGGGCCACGACGTAAAGGGCGTATATCTGGATGAAGGGGATCAGTATCCGGCACACCGTTTTAATGATGGTGTCAGAAGGCACCCACTCCCTGTCCATGTCTTCGAACTCCCGGCCGGTTCTCACGGTCCGCGCCTCATTCTTGACATGGAGCATCACCCCCGTTGGCACGTGGCGGTAGTAGTGATCCTTTTTGGGCCTGAAATCCCGAAGCAGTAAGAAACAGGCCAGACCTGCACAGAAAACCACCGCGGTTTCAAACATGGTGTCAAAGCCCCTGTAATCGGCCAGAACCGCGGTCACCAGGTTGGGTGCCTCGGTCTGCTCCAGGGCAAGGGTTATGTAATCATCCGAGAGATGCGTTGAGGCCGGGGAGTTGGGATCCCCCCAGGCCGGCAGCTCACCGGTACCGTACAACAACAGTCCGCCGGTCAGGCAGACAATGATAAATCCCACGAGTTTCAATCTTTTGTCCTCCTGCTGGTTCTAAAAACTGCTGCAACAAAGAAAACCGTGCTCACACCGGCACCGACGGAAGCCTCGGTAAAGGCCACGTCCACGGCGCCCATAACGGCCCACAAAAGGCACATCATAAAGGAGTACGCACCGAAAAGAATGGCAGTCCCGAGCAGATCCCGGACGGAAATGGCGGCAATGGCACAGAAAATAACAAAGGTCAGTATGACTAAATCAATTGGCCAGGACATTAATTTTCCTCCTTCCGGGGTTCACTCTGTTCCATATTGGCCCCTTCTTTGCGGGTCCAGGGCCGAAGCCCCGCCCGCATCCCGGCATCCACGATGGAGTGGGTGGCCGTGGGGCTGGACATGAACACAAAAAAGACGATCAACAGCATTTTTCCGGACACCAGCAAGGCGGTGAGGGAAAAATGATGAAGGTTGTAAACGGCAAGCCCGGCCACCATGGCACCGATGCCAAGGGTATCGAGTTTACCGGCCGGATGGAGCCTGGAGTAAAAATCCGGCATCCGGATGATGCCGATCGCCCCTCCCAAAAAGAAGATGAAACCTGAAACCAATAAAAACGCAACAATGATATCGATAATATTCATGATTCCCCCTAATCGTTGAAAGACTCTTCGTACAGGCCTTTGCGTTTGTGGAAGTACCGTGACGCTGCGATCACGGCCACAAAGTTGAGGAAGGCGTAGGCCAGTGCGATGTCAACGAACATGTCCACCCGCTCGTACAAACAGCCGATGAGCAGCAGCAGCACAACCGTTTTGCTGCCGATGGCGTTCACGCCGATGAGCCGGTCAAGGACGGTGGGGCCGAAGAGGCACCGGTACAAAGACATAAACATGAGCAGGCAAAGGCCCATGGCAATGCTTAAAAAGAAGGTATTCATTTGTTTTCTCCGTAAATATCAGCCACCTTGTCCAGCATGGTGCCGGGCAGGGCCTCGGCAGACGGCTTGTCAATGGCATGGACCCTGTAGCTTCCGTCCGATCCTGTGGTCACGGTAATGGTGCCCGGGGTCAGTGTGATGGAATTGGCCAGGGTGGTGACGGCAAGATCCGATTCCAGGTTGGTTTTGAAATCAATGATGTGGGGATCAATCAACTCTTTCATCCTGGGATGAAACACCAGATAAAGCAGGTGAAAGTTCGCCTTGATAATTTCAATGATCAGCCAGGGAATGTAGGCTGAAAATTTGATAAATATCCCCAAATGCTTGCCGGTCAGGCTGGGAAAGAGCAGATCGTGAAAAAACCAGGCCACGATCAGGCTGGATATAAGTCCGAGACTTATGAGCAGGGGGGCAAAATTCCCGGACAGTATCAGCCAGGTGGCGAACATGAGCACAAAGGTGATCATGAACGGTGCAAAACTTTGTTTTTCTTCTTGGCCTAAGCTCACTTTTCCCTTTGTTTTCAAAGGGTTTTCAGGTGAACGCGCGCCAGTATTCGCGTCAGTCAATGCAGGTCTCCTTGGTCAACGGGTTGTAATGATCAAGAATCGAATTATGGCAGCAGGGGCGCTAGCGTTCGACGCCGTAGATGCCGCGGAACTTGTCGTACAGTTTTGACAAAGTGCCTTTTTCTTTTTTCTGGGAGGGATCGTCCACAGGAACGTCAGAACGACCTTCCTGTTCCAGCCTGTGGTCGTAGGCTGCTTTTATGGTATCGATGAGGGTATCCATGTCCACGGGTTTGGACAGGAATTTGAAGGCGTTGTATTTACCGCTTTCAAGGGCGTTCTCAACACTGCCGTGTCCGGTGAGTACGATGCAGGGCAAAAAGGGCTGGAGATCCTTGAGGCGTTTTTGAACCTCGATGCCGTCGATGCCGGGCATCTGCAGGTCAACCACGGCCACGTCAAAGTCTTCCTTTGAGGCCGCTTCCACACCTTCCTCACCGGAAAAGGTGGTTTTTACCGTAAATCCGTCCAACACCAGCCG
>CAJWHT010000178.1 GCA_913041495.1 uncultured Desulfobacteraceae bacterium
TTTCGAACTTTTTCTGCCTTTTTTATCGATTGCTATACGCTTGTTTTGGGACTAACTTGATCAACAAACAAAATCAAACCCATATTTCAGATCAGCTCGGCATCCTTGGTGAATACTTTTCTGTTCTCAAAATCGGTACCCTCCTGAATCGTGCAGGAATAACAAAAACAAAGGGAGCGTCTCCGCTTACCATTTTTACGGCTTTGTTCAATCTGGCCTTCTGCAACACAAATTTATACCAGGGCATTGTATCGAACAAGGATGCCCCGCTTGATAAGGATGCTGCCTATAATTTTTTGAATTCACCCAGATATAACTGGAGGTGATTTACCCTTTTGCTTTGCCGCCGGATCTATTTCGTTATCAAAAAACTTTTGGATGATTCCTGCGAAGAAGTCCTGATATTCGATGACTCCACTTACAACAGGAACCGCTCTAAAAAAGTCGAGCTTTTATCCCGGGTATTTGATCACTCAGACATGAAGTTTATCAAAGGATTCCGTATGCTGACTCTTGGATGGTCTGATGGAAACAGCTTTCTTGGAATTGATTTTGCTCTTCTATCATCAGCCGACAAGAAAAACAGATACAATGAAATCAATCCCGATGTTGATAAACGGACTTGTGGGTATAACCGTCGCCAGGAGGCCATCACAAAAACCACAGAGCATCTTGTCCCAATGGTTAAAAGGGCCCTTGGTATGGGTGTGCGAGCCAAATATGTCTTGATGGATAGCTGGTTTTCGATGCCCTCTGCCATAGCTGCTCTACGAAAACACATTCACGTCATCTGTATGTTGAAGGATCATCCAAAATGGTTCTACGAATATCAGGGTAGAAAGCTTCGACTGTCCGGCCTATACGGGAAATTAAAGAAAAACCGGGGACGGGCAAAAATCAAAGCCCGGGCAATTGTGACTCTATCCAATGGCAAACAGGCAAAAATCATTTTTGTTCCTTGTGATAAGAAACGGGGTTGGCTTGCTCTGTTGTCCACGGATCTATCCAGCCCCGATCAAGAAATCATAAGGCTGTATGGCACGCGTTGGGATATAGATGTCTTTTTCAAAATGTGCAAGCAACACCTGAACCTGGCTAAGGAGATACAGCTCAGGAACTATGATGGTCTGATCGCCCATACTTCCCTGGTGTTGCGAGATACAACATGCTTAGCCTTTACCAACGACAATGCAAAGATCAACGTTCCTTTGGAGAACTATTCCGGGCATGCAATAAAGAGATGGCAAATCTTACCTTTGTGATCTCTCTGAAAAGGATCATGCGACTGGCCTCGATTAATTTGCAGAGGCTTTATGGTTTTACCGAACGAACAATACAGGCTATGCTTGATCTGGTTATGAGCCAGGCGCTTACACATTTCGGGTTGGCCAGCAGTTCGAAGGAATTATTGGAGGCGTAAATTTACTCCTCCGAAAGTTGAGCAACTGAAATATACCACAGGCCCAGCTTTTCAACTATATTCGCCCTCTTATTTCTTTATTTCTGAAAGAGGCTCAAAGGAAAGTTTCCGCTTTACTTGAACCCACTAAAATGATAATACACCGTAGGTATTTTAGACACATAAACAATTGAATTTGAATTGAATAAAGAGGTGTTGGATATGGATATTCCCCGTAAATTAGGTATCATGATCTATACGGCTGTACCCGCGATTGTCGGCGGCGGCATTATTTTTCACTTTTTCGGAGACTGGACCCAGGTTATCATTTACGAAGGTCTGCTGTACATGGCGGCTTTGGGGATTGTCAGCCGCTAACACCTGTAAGTTTCATTCCTTTGGTATTCGTAAAGCCGTAGGTGTGCTTGGCAGCATGCTACGGCTTTACCTGATTTTCGGGCGATGGGGATTTGAAGGGTGCCAGCGCACCGTTCTGCCTTGAAAACCCAGATTTTTCCTAACATTTTAAGAGCGGTTGGTGAGTCGTGGCGCAGAATATGATGCAGCGGGCAGTGTTTTTCTTCTTTCTGGCATTGTTCTGTATTTCTATTTTCCTGTTGGGAAAGCTCATAGCCCCGTTTTTTGCCAGTATTGTTCTGGGCATTGTCACCACAGGCATATTTAAATCCATGTACCGGCGGCTTGAGGTCAGGATGCCGGCCAAATGGGCTTCTGTTGTAACCTGCCTGACCATCTTTTTTGTGGTTTTCATTCCCGTTGTCTTTTTTGTGGGGGTTCTGTCCAAAGAAGCGCTGGGGCTTTACAATATGGCCCGGGATGCCGTGTTTTCAAACCAGTTGGTGAATCTGTTGGAAAATACCCAGGCCCTGGAACGGATTAACCAACTTTTAGCCACCGCCGGGATCGAAACCACCGTTACCTGGAACGAGTTGATCGCTCCTGTTGCCGAAATGGGACGGACCCTGGGCTTTTCCCTGTTCCAGCAGGCCAGGTTTTTTACCTCCAACCTGCTGAATGTGGTGTTTTATTTTTGCCTCATGCTGCTGGTGGTGTTTTACATGCTCATAGACGGCGACAGGTTTATCCAGTATCTTTACGACCTGTCCCCCCTGGAAGACGAACATGACCAGGAGCTTTACGAGAAGTTCAACGGCATGGCCGGGGCCGTGCTGATCGGCAACGGTCTGGGGGGCGTGATTCAGGGCTGTGCCGGTGGGCTGCTGTTCTGGTTTCTGGGACTGAACTCCCCCTTTCTCTGGGGGGTGATTATGGGATTTTTGGCCTTTTTGCCCATTGTCGGCATCGGTGTGGTCATGGTGCCCACCGCCCTGTTTTTTATGTTGAAAAGCAGCCTTGGCTTGGGTATCTTTGTCCTTGTGTTTTATGCCGTTCTGTCCTGGGGGATTGAGTATCTTTTCAAACCCAAGGTGGTGGGGGACCGGGTATCCATGCATCCCCTGATCGTTTTTTTTGCAATTATCGGCGGACTGAAGGTCTATGGCATTTTAGGCATTATCTACGGCCCTCTGATCGCCACCCTGTTTTTAACCCTTGCCGATATTTACTTTTCCACCTTCCAGTCCATGGTGGAACCGGGCAAGGGGTAAGATCTAAACCTTATTTGGAGTAGTAATCGAGGATGATTCAAAACGAAAGCAACGTGACCAGTATCGAGAAGGAAATGAGACAATCCTATCTCGAGTATGCCATGAGTGTCATCATCGGCCGGGCCCTGCCCGATGTCCGGGACGGGTTGAAGCCGGTTCACAGGCGGGTGCTCTATGCCATGCAGCAATTGCGCAACGATTGGAACAAGCCCTATAAGAAAAGTGCCCGTATCGTCGGTGATGTCATTGGTAAGTATCACCCCCACGGTGATTCCGCCGTCTATGACACCATCGTTCGAATGGCCCAGGACTTTTCCCTGCGCTACACCCTGGTGGACGGCCAGGGCAACTTCGGTTCCGTGGACGGGGATTCTCCGGCTGCCATGCGTTATACGGAAATCCGGATGCGCAAGCTCTCCCACCAGATGCTGGCAGATCTTGAAAAGGAAACCGTTGATTTCATTCCCAACTACGATGAAACCCTTGAAGAACCTGCCGTTTTACCCACAAAGTTTCCCTCGCTTCTGGTGAACGGGTCCGCCGGCATCGCTGTCGGCATGACCACCAATATTCCGCCCCATAACATCAACGAAGTCATTGAGGGGCTAAAGGCACTGATCGACAATCCGGATATGGATACGCGTGCCCTGATGGAGCACATCCCGGGGCCTGATTTCCCCACCTACGGCCATATCTACGGCACCAAGGGGATATTTGAAGCCTATGACGGCGGCCGCGGCATCATCACGGTCCGGGCCAAAGCCGAGGTGGAGGAAAACAAGAAAACCGGCAGGGAAACCATCGTGGTTACCGAGCTGCCCTACCAGGTGAACAAGGCCAAACTGGTGGAGAAAATCGCTGAACTGATGCGGGACAAGGTAATCACCGGGGCCTCTTTTGTTCGGGATGAATCCGACCGCCAGGGCATGCGCATCGCCATCGGCCTGAAACGGGACCAGATTGCGGAAGTGGTGATCAACCAGCTGTACAAACACACCAACATGCAGACCAGTTTCGGCATCATCTTCCTGGCAGTGGTGAACAACCGGCCGGAACTGCTAAGTCTCAAGGAAATCCTTAATCACTTCATTGCCCATAGAATAAACGTTATTGTCCGCCGCACCCGGTATGACCTGCGCAAGGCAGAAGAGCGGGCCCATATTCTGGAAGGGTTGAAAGTCGCCCTGGACAACCTGGACGAAGTGGTGGCCCTGATCCGGGCGTCCGCCTCTCCGGAAGAGGCAAAGAACGGTTTGATGACCACCTTTGATCTCACTGCCGTCCAGGCTCAGGCTATCCTGGATATGCGGCTCCAGCGTCTCACCGGCCTGGAACGCGAAAAAATTGAAACCGAGTACAACGAATTGTTAAAGGACATCGCCTGGTTCAAGGAGATCCTTGGCAGTGAAACTGTTGTCCGGGGACTGATCAAGGATGAGCTGAACGAATTGAGCGAAACCTTTGGGGACGAACGCCGGACCCGGATCGTTGAAAGCACCGCGGAAATCAGCATTGAAGATTTGATCGCAGAAGAGGACATGGTGGTTACCGTTACCCGCAGCGGGTATATCAAGCGCAACCCGGTGTCCCTCTATGCCAGCCAGCACAGGGGCGGCAAGGGTAAAACCGCCATGGGCACCAAGTCCGACGACTTTGTGGAACTGCTCTTTGTGGCGTCCACCCATGCCACCTTCCTGTTCATCACCAACTTCGGCAAGGTCTACCAGTCCAAAGTTTACGAACTGCCCATGGCAGGCCGTTCCTCCCTGGGCAAGGCTATTGTGAACCTCCTGAATTTTGACGAAGGGGAAAAACTTGCCACAGTGCTGACGGTGGATGAATTCGTGGAAAATAAATACGTGGTCATGGCCACCAAGAACGGCCGGGTGAAAAAGACCGATCTCATGGCCTATTCCCGTCCCAGGGCCGGGGGCCTCATCGGTATTAAAATGGCCGAAGGGGACGAACTGATCTGTGCAAGGATTACCGACGGAAACCAGGAGATTTTCATGGGGTCCGAAGGGGGCAAGGTCATCCGTTTCCACGAAACCGACGTGAGGGATACGGCCCGCGGTTCCATGGGGGTCCGGGGCATGCGCATTGAAGACGACTCACGCGTGGTGGGGATGGAAGTGCTCGGAGAAGAGGGCACGCTGCTTACCGTTACCGAAAATGGGTATGGCAAGCGCTCCCTGGTTGAAGAATACAGAAATCAGACCCGCGGCGGCAAAGGCGTGTTTTCCATCAAGACATCCAAGCGGAACGGCAAAATGGTTGCCATGGCCCTGGTAGAGGACAACGACGAGATCATGATGGTGACGGATAAGGGAAAACTGATCCGTACATCCATTGAGGGCATCAACGTCATTTCCAGAAATACCCAGGGTGTACGATTGATTAACCTGTCCAAAGGTGAAAACCTTATCGGTATTGCCCGTTTGCCGGAAGAAGATGAGGAAGAGGGGGCTGAACTGACTGACGCTGAAGTCGAGGGTGAAAGCGAAGCCTTAGATACCCCGGAAGAAGATTTCCAGGATGACGGCGATCAGGCACCCCAGGAGGATGGAGACGGAGACGAAGAGGCATAAGGGCGAAGGCCACCGCAAACGGCTGCGGGAGCGTTTTCTTGCCTCCGGGCTTTCGGGATTCCAGGACTATGAGGTGTTGGAGCTGCTGCTTTCCTTGAACACCCCGAGAAAAGATACCAAACAGGCGGCAAAAGATCTGATTGAAACATTCGGATCCCTGCACCGGGTGCTGGAGGCCAGCACCCGGGATCTTTGCCGGATAAAAGGGGTGGGGCCGGCCAACAGTTTCGGCATCCACCTGATAAAGGCCGCTGCAGACCGATATCTTGAAACCCGGCTCATCGACCGGGATGTGGTCTCCGACCCGGATAGTCTTATGGCCTTTTTGAACCAGGCCATCGGCTATAAATCCAGGGAACATTTTATGGGCATATTTCTGGATGCCAAGAACCGGGTGATTGCCTGTGAGGTATTGTTCACAGGGAGCCTGACCGCTTCGGCCGTTTATCCAAGAGAGGTGATTGTCCGTGCCCTGGATCACAGGGCGGCGGCCTTGATTTTTGCCCATAACCACCCATCAGGAGACATCGAACCGTCTGCCCAGGACGTCCGCATCACCCGCACCTTGACCTTTGCCCTGAAATTTGCCGGAATAAACGTCCATGACCATGTCATCACCGGCAGTAACGGATACTATAGTTTTGCCGGCCAGGGACAGATGGCTGCATTTAACCGGGAGTTTGACCAGCTGAATGAATAATCCGAAGCATCCGAACAATGATAATGAAACCCTGCCTGATTGTTTCGGGGATCTGGAAAAAGTGTTTCCAATGGGACCCAAGGGCCTGAGGGAAACCCCCGAGGACTGCTTTTACCATTGTCCGGTGAAAACCCGGTGCCTGAAGCAGGCCATGGCCACAAAAGACGGAGTGCAGGTGGAAGAGGAAATAATTGAGCGTTCCACCAAATCCGGTGCCATGAATTTTTTTGAGCGTTGGTCCAGAAAAAAACAGGCCCACCGCCGGAGCCAAAATTTTAGGGAGAAATAGATGAAGTCAATCAGAGATATCGCGGTAGATAATAAAACGGTTTTTGTCCGGGTGGATTATAACCTGCCCATGGATGACGAGGGAAATATTACAGATGATAACAGAATTTTAGCCACCCTGGATATGATCCGTTATCTCAGGGATAAGGGGGCAAGGCTGATTCTTGCCTCCCACCTGGGACGCCCCAATGGGGTGCGTGACGATAAATTCAGTCTGCTGCCTGCGGCAAGCCGTCTGTCTGAACTACTGGAAACCCAGGTGCAGTTTGTGGACGATTGCATCGGTCAGACCGTAAAAGAAAGAGTGTCAGCCCTTGAGAATGGCCAGATTCTGATGTTGGAGAACTTACGGTTTTACAATGAGGAAAAGAAAAATGATCCCACGTTTGCAGCGTCTCTGGCAGAACTTTGCGATGTCTATGTGAACAATGCCTTTGCCGTATCCCATCGGGACCAGGCATCTGTCACCGGCATCACGACGCATGTAAAAGAAGCGGCGGCAGGTTTTTTGCTTGAAAAAGAAGTCCGCTCATATTACGATTCTGTGGAGAATCCGAAACGCCCCCTGGTTGCCGTGATCGGCGGGGCCAAAGTATCCAGCAAACTGGCCGCATTGGAAAATATGCTCAATTTCGTGGACCGCATGGTTATCGGCGGTGCCATGGCCAATACCTTTCTAAAGAGTCAGGGCGTGGATACCAAAGGCTCGATGATAGAATCAGACCTGCTGGACACGGCGGCGGACATCATTCGCAAGGCCGGGGAAAAGGGTATTGAGTTGCTTCTGCCGATGGATCTGGTGGCAGCGGCAGCCTTTGACAAGGATGCATCGTACAGGGTTGTGGCCTGCAATGAGATGCCCGACGAATGGATGGCGCTGGATATCGGACCCAAAACGGCAAAGTCATACGCAGAGGCCATCGCCGATGCCGGCACCATTGTGTGGAACGGTCCCATGGGTGTGTTTGAAATGGAACGCTTCCGCAACGGTACCCAGATTGTGGCGGATGCCATTGCCGGCTCCCGGGGCTTTTCCGTCGTGGGGGGCGGTGATACGGGACTGGCAGCCAAAATTTGTGGTATCGCGGATAAGGTCAGTTATATTTCAACGGGTGGCGGGGCGTTTCTTCACATGATGGAGGGTAAAAAACTGCCGGGTGTGGCAGCCCTGGAATAATCCTTAGCGTTGAGAGGGGAGGCATGGTGAAATTTTGTACGCCAAGACATGCACTGAGCAGAGATGACCGTCTGAGGCGGTCTTACTATCAGGTTCTGCGGGACGAACTGGACCAGTTTGTTATCGGGTATTCCCTTGTGGGATCCTATAATAATTTTCTGCGTATCCGCACCCCCTATCCCTTTGTGGAACTCCGGGAACTCAAGCCCCGGGCCAGAATTCCCTCTGAAGAATTTGATGCCCAGAATTCGTTTCTGATTATTTTTAGCGAAGATTATATCGACAAGAAGCATAAGAAGTACATCCGGTACTTTGATGCCAATAAAACCACCAAGACAAATATGCTCCGCCACAAGTATTTTCCGGATGTGGAAAATTACAACCGGAATATGAAATACTTTGAAACCGAAGACTTCTTTGCCCTGCTTCGGTCGCTGCTCCCCGTGGATTATGCCCTGCTCATCCAGCGCAATCAGCGGACCAAGGTCCAGTATGCCCTGACCCACTTCCACGTCCGTGTGGACTGGCCCATTGCCGATGCCTCGGAAGACCTGGCCAAGCAACTGCGTTACATCTCCAAAGATCTGTATGAAAAAGGAGATAAATACGCGGAGAATATGCAGAAAAAATTGTTCGAGTATTACGGAGTCCCCCTGATGTCCGGCGGCCGCAGGACCGCCGCCATCGTTGCTGCCCAGTACTTCAGGCAAATGGGGGGCGCCACAACGATTTATGTCTCGTCCTCGGAATCGCGTAACCTGCTCAAGATAGATGAAAAAGGGATCTCGAAATTCGTGCTGGTAAAACTCTCCGCCGATCAGGTCAAGCACCTTTCATCCCTGGCGGATATCACGCAGAACAGCTTCACCAAAAATTATGTGGTGGCCAGGGAGAGAAAGGATTACGTCTGTATTCTAAACGTCAGATATGACTATACCAGCCATGCCCTGCCATCTGAGGGGGGGCGTCTGCGCGAACTCAACTATGACACCAACTGGCTCACTGTGGCTGAGGAACATATCCTGCCGAAACCTGCGGTGACCAAGTATGCCCCCATTCCTTATAAAATGATATATGCGTGATACGTAGCTGTATCTGGGCTGTGCGGTGTAAAACGTTCCGTATGGCAACTATTGCTATTGCCGGACCAGTGCCCTCACCCGCCCCGGTCCGCCGGAGCTGTACCGGTTCCCGGTAACGGGATCTATGAATATTTTTTTCGTACCGTCCGGAATGTCCAGATACTGGGAGGGCCTGTTCTCCAGAAAGGCTTCCATGGTATCCGTCCAGATGGGCAGGGCGGCCTTTGCACCGGTTTCATAGGCCCCGAGAGGGGTGGCATCGTCGTTTCCCACCCATACGCCGCAGACCAGGCCCGGGCTGAACCCTACAAAAAGCGCGTCCTTGTAACTGTCCGTCGTTCCGGTTTTACCGGCGATATCTTTTTTGATATGGCTGGCACGTTTACCCGTTCCTTCGTAGATAACCGCCTTGAGCATATCCGCCGTGATGGCTGCGGTAACAGGATCAGTGACAGATTCCTTCTTTATGGTCTGTTTGAATATTTCCTGGCCGTCTGCATCCAGAATACGGTGGATGGCATAGGGCAGAGGGCGCACTCCCCGGTTGGCAAAGGTGGTATATGCGGAGGCAAGTTCCAGCAGATTGACTTCAGCAGTACCCAGAGCCAGGGAAAGATAGGGGGGCAGGGGGGCGGTGATGCCGGCCCGCCGTGCGAAATCAATGACATCTTCCACCCCGATCATTTCCATCAGCCGGACCACAGGCGTGTTTTTGGACAATGCCAGGGCGTGCCGCAGCGTCATTTCTCCGGAGAAGCGCTTGGAAAAGTTTTTCACCTCCCAGGTGCTTCCGTCAGGCTGGTTGTAGTGGAGGGGGGAATCCATGAGCGTTCGTGTCTGCTCAATCCCCTGTTCAATGGCGGCAGCATAAACCAAAGGCTTGAAGGCGGAGCCGGGCTGCCGCATGGCTTGAACGGCCCTGTTATATTCATTTCGCGCAAAATCCGATCCCCCGATCATGGCGCGTATGGCACCGGAATTGGGATCCAGTGCGATCAGGGCGGCTTCGGGGGACGCATCTTTCATACCTCGGCTGTTCATCCGTTTGCCAAGGGCTGTCAGGTTTTTTGACACAGAGTTTTCGGCAACTTTCTGGAGATCAAGATCCAGGGTCGTGTAAATGGAGAGGCCGCGGGTATATCCCATGTCCGGTATCCGGGATAAAAGCTGTTTGACATAGGCAATGAAAAATGGGGCGGTGCGTTGCTTTTTTTGTTGAGAGGATTGGACCACCGGCTCTGAGACGGCCCGGGTGTATTCCGGCCGGGAAATGGCCCCGGTGTCAAGCATCTGCTTTAAGATCACAGCCCGCCGCTTTTTTGCCAGATCAGGATTGTTCAGGGGGGAGTATACACTGGGCGCTTTGGGCAGTCCTGCAATGAGTGCTGCCTGCCCCAATGTCAAACCGGCAACCGAAGTGTCAAAGTATGTTCTGGCCGCAGCCTCCACCCCATAGGCGCCGGATCCAAGGTAAATAAGATTCAAATAGAGTTCCAGGATTTCATCTTTGGTATACCGGCGTTCGATCTGAATGGATAGCAGGGCTTCACGGATTTTCCGGACAATGGATTTTTCAGGGGATAAAAAAAGGGTTTTTGCCAGTTGCTGGGTCAGGGTGCTTGCGCCCTGCTTAAACCCGCCGGCCCTGATATCGTGGATGATGGCCCTGAGGATGGCCTTCAAATTCACCCCGGCGTGGTGATAGAAGTTACGGTCTTCGGTCACGATGAGGGCGCGGATCAGATTGTCGGGGATGGTGTCTATGGACACGGGAAAGCGTTTCTCAAGGTAGAACCTTGAAAGCACTTGTTTATCGGCCGTATAGACGGTGGTGACGGCAGAGGGCTTGAACTGTTTCAGATGATTGATTTCCGGCAGGTCATACACCAGTCCGTAAAAACCGCCTGCCATCATACCGGCCAGAAGACCAAAAAAAACAACGATTCCCAGTCGTGTTTTACCGGAAACCGTCATTACTTGGGTATAAATTCATGGACACTGGATCTGAACGCTTCATCGGTGAAAGGCTTATGCAGCACCTTGTTGATACCCGATTTTTTGAGTATGGCGTCGTTTACATCGATATCCCCGGTTTTTTCCTCCACAAAGTCACTCTGGGTGGTGATCATGAGGATGGGCAGATCCTGCCGGGTATACTTACGCCGGATTTCCCGGGTAAGTTCAAGGCCGCTGATGTTTGGCATGTTCAGGTCGGTAATCACAAGATCTGGTTTTTCCTGGAGGATCGCCGGGATGGCCTCTTCGGGCATATGAAAGGTGACCGGGGTGAAGCCTAAGGCGGACAGTTTGTTCTGGTAAAGGCGCAGCATCATCTTGGAGTCATCCACAACAATGATCTTCGTTGGCTTTTCTTCCGCACTGCCGTTGTCAACCACTTCCTTTTTCACCGCATTCACAAGTTCCTTTTGTCCGATACCGGACATGTGCTTCAGGAAATTTTTCCGCGTAGCCGGGGAGGCCTTTTTCACAATGTGGTCTTTGGCCAGGGCCTGGAACGATTCCTCTTGAACCAGGAAGTTAAAAATGTTGCTGGCCTCTGTGTCGATCAGTGCGGCCACGGTGGTTTTCGCCGTATCTGATCCGTCACGGACAATATTTTTGAGTCCTGCCACAAGGGGTTTGGACAGGTTTTTATCTATGGCCCGGGCCGCACTCATGCGTACGGATTCCACGGGGTCCTGAAGCCCCTGGGCAAGGCAGATGGCCGTTTTGGGAGAGGGGATGCGCTCCATGGCTTCGTAGGCTGCCTGGCGGATGTTGGCGTCTTTGGGCTGGGTGTTTATAATGTCAAGAATTGCATTGATGGCTGCAGGATCACCGATATATCCCAGGGTGGTGACCAGATGGACCAGGTAGTCGGCCTCGGCATTTTTAAATGCCCGGGTCAGCAGCGGTGTGGCCTTGCTACCCAGTTTCATGAGCTGATCAATGGCCG
>CAJWHT010000179.1 GCA_913041495.1 uncultured Desulfobacteraceae bacterium
TGGAGCAGGCGGTTGAGGAAAAGGCCCTTCTTGTGTATCCCCATGATCCGGAGATCTGTGCCTCTTACCTTGACAGGGACGCGAAAAACGGCCGTATTACACCGGCCGGCCGGCTGACGGCCCTAACAATGGTCGTTTAAAAAGCAGAGCGTCTGGTGCTCCGACCAGTACATGTTTTCCCGTCCGTTTAAGGAAACAAATCCCACATGTCCGCCTGATTTGGGCATCTTCAGTGTCACGTTTGTGTTGAATCCCGCCTCTGTCAAAGGATAGCATTCCTTGGGAAGAAACGGGTCATTTTGGGCATTGATGATCAGGGTCGGGATCTTGATGCCGGGGATAAACTTGCGGCTGGAACATTTTCGCCAGTAGTCCTCTGCATTTTTAAAGCCGTGGATCGGTGCCGTATACCGGTCGTCAAATTCCTTGAAGGTTTTTATGGATTCGTACCCCGTATCATCCAGTGCCCCGGGCAGCACGGCCATTTTATCCTTTATCTTCTGATGCAGCAGCCTTAAGAACCGCTTCATGTATATGGCATTGGATTTTTTTGCCAGGGTTTTCGCGCCGGCTTCAAGGTCACAGGGCACGGAAAAGGTAACGGCTTTGGATACCAAAGGATTGACCGTTTCCCTGCCCAGGTGAACCAGGGTCAGGTTGCCTCCCAGACTGAATCCGATCAGGGCGATTTCCGTGTAACGGCCTGATGCGGCGGCATGGTCGATCACCAGTGCCAGGTCATCGGTGGCGCCGTTGTGGTAGGACCGCAATTGCTTGTTCGGTTCCCCGCTGCATCCCCGGTAATTCCAGGCCAGGGCGTCCCATCCGCCCTTGTTCACGGCGCGCACCATGCCCTTGACATAGTTGCGGGTGGTGTCCCCTTCCAGGCCGTGGGAGATGACGGCCAAACGCTTGCTGTGGATCCTGGACCAGTCAAGGTCCAAAAAATCGTTGTCAGGGGTTGTGATCCGTTCCCGGACGTAAGAGACATCATTGATCTTTCTGAAGAGGACGGGGTAGATGGTCTGGATATGGCCGTTGCGAAACAGCAGGGGCGGGTGAAAGTCACTGTCGTTCAAAAAGGGGCTCCTTTTCCATTATATTTCCACTGTTTTCTTACCATTAAGTTTGATATATTAATGCACTTTTTATGGAATTGCAAAATCAATTCTCCCTGGAAATAGCTTCAGGGGATTAACTTTATAGATAATACATTTTAGGACAAAAACATGAAGCTTGGCATTATTGGGCTGCCCCAGACGGGAAAGAAGACATTGTTTCATATTTTAACCGGCAACGAGATCACCGATCCGGCAAAGGCGTTCAAGCCGGTGCCGGGTACGGCGGATATCCTGGACTCCAGATTCAATACCCTGGTGGACATGTACGGACCCAACAAGGAGGTAAAGGCCCGCCTTGATCTGGTGCTGCTTCCCAAGATGGAAGCCGAGACCATTTCCAAAGGGGATATCTTTAAGGATATCGCGGATATGGATGCCATCTGCCATGTGGTCCGGGCCTTTGAGGATGAGGCCATCTACCACAGTGAGGGGTCCGTGGATGCCCTGCGGGATTTTGATATGGTCAACTCCGAACTGGTGATGCACGACCAGATCTTTGTGGAAAAGCGGATTGAGCGTCTGGAAGCCATGGTCAAAAAGATCAAGGACGAAGACCAGAAAAAGGAACTGGTCCTCATGCAGAAAATGCAGTCCCACCTGGAGGAAGAACAGCCCCTGCGCCTGCTGGAGCTCTCCGAGGATGAGGAAAAGATGATCCGTTCCTACCCCTTTATCACCCGCAAGAAACTGGTGGTTGCCGTGAACGTGTCCGAAGATGACCTGGGCAACACCGAACTGCTGGACGATTTCAAAGAGAGCTGCGACCGCCTGATGATTGAAGCCATGCTGGTCTCTGCCAAGGTGGAAGCCGAGATCGCCATGCTGGATACCGAAGAGGAAAAGAAAGAATTTTTAGAAGATCTGGGCATTACGGCAACGGCCCTGGAAACCCTGACCGCCCTCTGTCTTAAATCCTTGAACCTGATTTCCTTTTTCACCGTTGGCCAGGACGAGGTCCGCCAATGGCTGGTGAGAAAAGAGTCAAAAGCCCCCAGGGCGGCGGGCGTCATTCATTCCGACCTGGAGCGGGGATTCATCCGTGCGGAAGTTTTCAAGTATGATGAACTGGTTGAACTGGGCTCCGAAGCCGAGCTGAAGAAAAACGGCAAGTTCTATGTGGAAGGCAAGGAATACGTGGTCCAGGACGGAGACATCCTGAATATCCGTTTTTCTGTCTAAGGGAGCGTCTTTGTGGCCGGACTCTTCTCAAATATTTTCGGCGGACGGGGTTCCGACAGTGGAACGCCCGCCCATGTGGCTGAAACCGACGGCGATCCTGTGCCGGACGAAAGACCCTGGACCGGTATTGACCTGGACGGCACCCTGGCGGAATGGGGCATGCATTCCACCCTGGATAAAATCGGCCCGCCGGTGCCTGTGATGCTGGACTATGCGAAGCAGTTGGTGGCGGACGGCCACAGGGTGAAAATTTTTACGGCCAGGGCAGGAGATCCCGAACAGATACCCAGGATCGAAAAGTGGCTTGCAAAAAACGGGCTGCCCGGCCTGGAGATCACCAATGTGAAGGACTACCATATGGTCAGGCTGTTCGATGATAGGTGTGTCCAGGTGGAACGAAACACCGGGAAGGTATTGTCCAAGTTACTCTAAAATTTTTTCCCTGATGCCGGCAGGTTCTCTGACATCCCGGCGGCATCAGGAAAAAACGGTTTCGTTTATTCCGGCGCGTTGCCGTGGGCCTGGGAAAGTCTTTCCTTGAGGTAGGCCACTTCATCCGCATCATATTCATACAGGTCAAAGCAGTATCCGTCTTCGCCCAGCAGCCCTTCGGGCACAAGATCGCCTGCTTCATCCGGATCTTCCACCATTTCCCCGTAAAAACAGACGGACAGCCAGCGGTCGTCGGGATCATCGTCAATGACATCTACCATGGCAAACAAGGGGCGTTTGTCCTGGGCTGCGTGGCGGGGGCGAAGGGAATAGCTGACCCCGGGGCGGGCATTGAACTCCAGGGTGGTGTCAGCCAGGCTTTCCAAGTGGGTCAGCAGTTCAACAAATGCCTGCCGGGTGTTTGATTCGGTCTCTTTCCATTCTTCCACAAAGGTTGCAAGTTCCGTATTCATGGGTGTTTCCTTATTCCTTAACGTGTTTGAGCAGGTGTCCGAGTTCCGGGAATATCAGTTGGTAGCAGGCCAGTTTACAGGCCTTGAGGCTGCCTGGGATGCAAAAGACAATGGCACCCTTCATGACGCCGGCGGTGGCCCTGGACATGATGGCGGCAGAATCGATCTCTTCAAAGCTGAGCTGGGCGAATATGGGGCCGAAGGCCGAAAGTTCCTTGTCCAGCAAAGGACGTATGGCTTCAATGGTGACATCTTTGGGGCTGATGCCGGTGCCGCCGGTGAGGATGATGGCATCCGGTCTCACCCGTTCGGTCACATGGGTGACAAGCTCGGTGATGGCGGTGACATCATCGGTCACCACCTGGTGGATCACCACTTCATGCCCTTCTTTTTTTGCCTGTTTTTTGATCCAGGTGCCGCTTTTATCGTCCTCCAGCTTCCGGGTGGTGGACACCGAAATCACGGCCAGGGTGACAGTTTTGGGGGCGGCTTTTTTGTGAAGCAGGGTGCCCATGATCAGATCAGCTCCTTGTCAACGGAATCTTCCCCGTCATGTTCTTTTACGTGTACATGGATCATATCCGTGGGGTCCGTATCCGCAGTGATGCCCTTGTAGTCGGCCTGGATGGGCAGTTCCCTGTGACCCCGGTCCACCAGGATGGCAAGTTCGATCCGGGCGGGCCGGCCGAAGTCCATCAGGGCGTCCATGGCGGCCCGGATGGTTCTGCCGGTGTAAAGGACATCATCCACCAGGATAATATTCTTGTCATCCACGGAAAAGGGGATGTCGGAAGGCCTTACCGTTGGCTGATGGCTGATTTTTGTCCAGTCGTCTCTGTACATGTTGATGTCCATGGAACCCACGGGCAGCGCCGTGCCTTCAATATCCCGGATCTGGTCAGCCAGCCGCTTGGCCAGAAAATCCCCCCGGGTTTGTATCCCCACCAGGGCCAGGTTGCTCACCCCTTTATGGGTTTCAATGATTTCGTAGGCGATCCGGGTGATGATCCGTTTGAAATCCTGTTCACTGAGGATGTTTTTTTTCTTTGTCATATCATGCCTTCCGGATGAAAGGTTCCGGCAGTGTCAATGGCACCTGCCGTGAATGCGTGCCGGGCGGGTTCGCACCTTTCGGGAGAACCGCCAGCGGCGGTATAGGATGTATCAGATCTAACTACCATCTTTTTTTTACAACGGCAACACCTTGATTTTAAGCCCCAGTTCCTATAATCATCTGTGGATACGGGCCGGCGGAAACCGCCTGCCTGAAATGAAGCGATGAAAGGGCAAAATCCCTTTGGAAATTTGAGAAACGACGTATCCCAGCCTTTTTTGAAAGAGTAGACCTTGAGCCGATTAGACTGTACCGGGGTGATCCTGGCCGGCGGAATGAACAGCCGGCTGCCCGGAAAGAAAAAGATGTTTCGCAAGGTGGGGGACACCACTATGCTGGAAGCCATCCACACCCTGTTTGACCGGGTGTTCAAAGAGGTGATCCTGGTGGTGAATGACCCAAAGGCCTTTGCCATGACAGATGCCTTGATCGTAACGGATATCGATCCGTCTCGATGTGCCCTGGCAGGGCTTCATACCGGCCTGTACTACGCCTCCCACCCTTGGATCTACGCCACGGCCTGCGATGTCCCCTTTGCCAGTGAAGCCGTCATCCGGCATCTGTGGGCGTCCCGGAGAAAGGGCAAGGAGATCATCATTCCCAGGACCCGGGAAGGGTTGGAACCGCTGTCGGCGCTGTACAATAAAACCTGCCTGCAACGGATGGAAAAAAGCCTGTCGGAAAAGCGGTTTATGATCAAAAAAGCATTCAACTTTCGTCGGGTCATGGAGATTGCGCCGGAAACCCTGGAACGCCTGGATCCTGATATGCGGTTCAAATTCAACGTCAACACCCCGGAGGATCTGGTGACGGCAAGGACGATGGCCGGGAAAAAAAGCTAGTAACCCCCCTTTGCGGATACAATTTGATACACCGGGAAGCCCCGGTACAAAAGGAGAACATAATGGATTTACCTGCAATTATAAATCAAATGAAGCAGCACCCTCAAATCTCAAAGGCCGGTATGGTTCTTTATCACAACGGTATCGTCCGGGCCACATCCCGGGAAGGCGATGCGGTCACAGGGCTCACCGTCACTGTGGATCAGGCCAAACTGGATGAAATCCTGGCAGAGGCCAAGGCCCGGCCGGGTATCGTTGAGGTGCTGGTCTATATTCAGGCGGATAAACCCCTGATGGTGGGCGATGACGTCATGTTCCTGGCGGTGGCCGGAGATATCCGGGAGAATGTCATCGATACCCTGAGCCACACCCTGAACCGGATCAAGGCCGAGGCCACATCCAAAACCCAGGTGCTGGCCTGAACCCATATCTCAGTTAGGAGCTGACATGAAAGAATTTACCCACCTGGACGACCAGGGCCGGGTCCGGATGGTGGATGTGGGGGATAAAACCGCCACCAAACGCATCGCCGTGGCCCGGGGCCGGATTTCCATGGACCCCTCCACGCTGGAGATGATTCTGGACGAACGTGTGAAAAAAGGGAATGTGCTGGAAACCGCACGGATTGCCGGGGTGATGGCAGCCAAGAAAACCTGGGACCTGATTCCCATGTGCCATCCCCTGAACATCACCCATGCCCGGGTGGATTTTCAGCCGGACACAAAGGCAAGCTGCATCCATATCGAGGCGGAGGTTTCTCTTACGGAGAAAACAGGGGTGGAGATGGAGGCCCTGACAGCCGTGTCCGTTTCCGCCCTGACCATCTATGACATGTGCAAGGCCTATGACAAGGCCATGGAGATTTCCGATATCCACCTGGCTTCAAAATCCGGGGGGAAGAGCGGCACTTACACGGCAAAACGACCCTGATTAAACACGACGGATGACTTTCTTTTCAGATACGCTTATCACCCTAGAAAATTTAGGATTTCTCGGGGCCGGGTTCCTGCTGGGCGTCCTTGTGGCCCTGATCCTGGCACGATTCGGTATGCTTTTGATTTCAGGACGGCTGAAAGAATTGTCCAACCAGGCCTTGTATGAGAATTCCATGAAATTCATGGATCTGGCCAGGGACCATTTCGGTGGGTTCGTCAGAGAGGCCCGTCAGGATTTCAGGGCCAGGGGGGATGAGATTCGTCAGGCCGTGGACCCGGTTCACAAGGTGCTGGACCGGTACGAACAGCGGCTGGGGATGATGGAAAAAGAACGGGATCAGGCCTATGGGTCCATCAGCCGCCACCTGGCAGACATGGCCAGGACCCAGCATCTGCTGCACACGGAAACCGGCAACCTGGTTAAAGCCCTGCGGGTGCCCCATGTGCGGGGCCGGTGGGGGGAAATCACCCTGAAGAAAGCTGCGGAACTTTCCGGGATGGCGGAACACTGCGATTTTTCAGAACAGATGACTGCTGGAAGCGGTAAAGGGTCGCTGCGGCCCGATATGGTGGTGACCCTGCCCGGGAACCGCAGGATCATCGTGGATGCCAAGGTGCCCCTCATCGCCTATTTGGATGCCCTGGAGGCCGAAGATGAGAACGAGCGGGAGGTCAGGATGACGGCCCATGCCCGCCAGGTCCTGGCCCATATCGCCCAACTGGGCTCAAAGAAGTATACGGAACGGTTCAGCCCCAGCCCGGAATTCGTCGTTCTCTTTATCCCGGGGGAAAACTTTTTTTCCGCCGCCCTGGCCCAGAAGCCGGACCTCATTGAAAAGGGTATTGAACAGGGGGTGATTCTGGCCACCCCAACCACCCTGATCGCCCTGCTCAAGGCCGTTGCTTACTCCTGGCAGCAGCAAAAGGGCTATGAAAACGCTGAAGCCATAAGGGATCTGGGAACGCAGCTTTACCGCCGGCTGTCCACCATGGCGGATCATATGAACCGCTTAGGAAGTGATATCGAGCGGACGGCAGCCACTTTCAACCGAGCAGCCGGTGCCATGGAAACACGGGTTATGGCCTCCGCACGCAAACTGGATGATATGGCGGTCACCGGCAAACCGCTGCCAGGGATCAAGGGGGTGCCGGTGGAAAAGGCAAAGACCCGTGAACTGAAACGGATGGATACCTCTGAATTGAACACACCTGAACGGAACGCATCTGAATCGCAGTAAATCGGAGTTACGCACCAAATTATAGAATACTTCTGAGGATACGAAAATGAAACCAAAACCGCATATTGTTCGGGCCGGCCTGTTCCTTTGTCTGATTTGGGCGCTTTTTGTTCTGGGAGGCTGCGGGGATAAAGGGGTAAAAACCGACAGTGCCGGGGTGCCCATGAAGCGGCTGGCGGTCCGGGAGTATCCCAAATTTCATGACAGCAGGGGCTTTGAGGACCTTGAAGCCTCAATCCGCCAGAGTCTGCTCTATTTTGGGCGGGTGCCGAAAACCCGCAGCTACACTTACGGCAAAGACCGGTATGATGCCGCCCATATGACCCGGTCCCTTGAGACCTTCCTGAATTTTTTACAGAAAGCACCGAATGCCTCAGAACTGAACCGCTTTGTCCGGGACAGGTATATCGTGTACAAAAGCGTGGGGAACACCAACCGCGAGGTGCTTTTCACCGGTTATTTTGAACCCACCTACCGGGGCAGCAGGGAACCTGGGCCCGATTTTCCGTATCCGGTCTATTCAATCCCCGAAGACCTGCTGCAGATCGACTTATCACAGTTTTCTAAGAAGTATGAAGGCCATAAACGCCTGATGGCGCGCCTGGATGAGAAACGCAAACGGGTGGTCCCCTATTATTCCCGAAAAGAGATCAACCATACGCCTGATTTCCATGACCGTGCCACTCCCGTGGTCTGGCTGGCCGACCGGGTGGACCGCTTTTTCCTTGAGATCCAGGGCTCCGGCCGGGTCGCCCTGACCGACGGTTCCGTCATGCGCGTCCACTATGCCGGCACCAACGGCAATGCCTATTATTCGGTGGGTAAATACCTCATCGCGCAGAATGAAGTCCCCAGGGAGGAGATGTCCATGCAGGCCATACGGACGTGGCTCCTTGCCAACCCCCACCGCATGGATGAAGTGCTCCATACCAATGACAGCTTTGTATTTTTCAAGGAAGGGCAGGGCGGCCCCTTTGGCAATATCGGGGTGGCCGTCACGCCGCTGCGATCCATTGCCACGGATATCAAGGTGTTTCCCAGGGGCGGCCTGGCGTTTGTGGAAACGGCGCTGCCGGCACCGGACACCCGTCAGCCCAAATCCGAGTGGGAGAGGGTGTCGCTGTTTGTTCTGAACCAGGATACGGGCGGGGCCATCACAGGACCTGCCCGTGTGGATCTGTTTTGCGGCAATGGAGAGTGGGCCGCATATACCGCCGGTCATATGACAGCTTACGGTCAGTTGTATTTTCTGGTGCTCAAACCTTAGGTTTCTAACCTATGGGTGTTCAGTTTTTCCAGTCTGATGCCGCAGGGTAACCGTTGACGGATTTGGCCTGCCTGGCTGCCATCACAATGGCCTTTGCCAGGATCTTTGCCGAAGCCGTCCCCACCAGATTAACCGCGTCCGCGGAGGCTGTCCCCTGAAATCCGTTTGCTGAGGGGACGGAAACCGCGAACACCGTATCCCCGTCATACATGGTATGTACAGGGTGAATTGCCCTGGCAAGGCCGTCATGGGCCATCTGTGCCACCTTCTTTAACTGGGTTTTGGAGAGCGGAATATTGGTGGCCACAACGCCGATGGTTGTGTTCGTTCCCGGAAAAATTTTCTTTGTTCCCTGATCCAGGATCACTTTAACCGATGAGCGGAACGTACCTGCCTCTTCCCCCCGGATACCGGCTACAATCTTCCCTGTACCCGGTTCAATCACATCCCCCAGCGCGTTCACCGCAACGATCGCCCCCACTTGTCCGCCGCCCGGCAGGTCAAGCACAGCAGAGCCCAGTCCGGATTTCATTGCGTTGCCGCTGCCCAATAGTTTGCCTACTGTGGCACCGGTTCCCGCACCGGTGTTTCCCATTGCCACGGGGGAATCATCTGCCTTTTGACAGGCTTTAAATCCCCAATCTGAGGATGGCCTGACCCGGGGATTTCCGATACCAAGGTCAAACAGGACCGCAGCGGGCACAATGGGGACCACGATTCCCTTTCCCACCCGGAAACCGATCCCTTCTTCTTCCAGACAGGCCATAACCCCGGTTGCGGCATCCAGGCCATAGGCACTGCCCCCGGAAAGGACAATGGCATGTACCTTGTCCACCAGGTTTTCCGGGGCCAGTAAATCTGTTTCCCGGGTTCCCGGGGCGGAACCGCGTACATCCACTGCGGCGGTCGCACCTTCAGCACCGAACCGTATGACTGTGCACCCCTTTAGGTTCTGTTCATCCGTGACATGCCCCACACGAATACCCTGAATCGCCGTGATGGTCTTGTTTTTCATTTCACTGCCTTCTGCGTCCGGCCTCTGGCACGGCATCAAAAGGAACAGGATGATCAAGATGATAAATACCCGTGGGGTAACCATGCGGTCTACGTACATATCGGATTTTCCTTTTAAGCTGTATTTAGTTTTGTTGAGCGCTTCATTTGTGGGGGGCATCTCAGCGTGGTTTTTTGTTTGCGTTTTTAACCCGGACCTTGTCAGGTACCTTTTGGGGACGGCACCAATTTAAATACGGGACTGGTTCTTTTTTTCTGTTTTGGTGGTGCCGCAGGCAGCCGCTTTTTGAAAAGCGCCAGAATTTCTTTTTTTGCCCCGGGGAACTCCGGTGGCGGTGTTGTCCATTTTACGAGGGCTTCAACTTCGGCGATCCGGGTAAAAAACGTCCCGTAGTTCAGCAGCTCCCTGACAGCCGCCACCTGCCCCTTGCGGATGGCCCGGTAGGTGACATCCCTGAGAAGTTCGCTGTCTGACTGCAGATCCGGATAGGTCTCAAGGGCATGCCGCAGCAAAGATACCTGCCCTTTTTCTGCAAACCATATCAGCGGCTGGTGCCCGCGCCAGTTTTCCAGGACCGGCCGCGCGCCCGCATCAAGCAGGGCTTTGATGCTGTCCGGATGGCCGTGGTACAATACAACCGCCAGGGGGTATCTCCCCCGGGAATCCTGGCGGTTCAGGTCCACACCGGAGCCGGCCAGGGCCTCGATTGTTTCGGGATCACTGGCTGCCCGCTGCAACAGGTCGCAGACTTCCGTACTGCCGGATTTAAGTTTAATCCCCCTGGCCAGCAGCAGGCGGACCATATCGGCATCACCTCTGCCGACGGCCACTTTAAGCGGATAGTCGCTGTTTTCCCCCCACCGGGTCCTGGTATCGGGATCGGCTCCTGCGTCCAGCAGGAGCGCTACGATCTTTGTGTGTCCCTTCCACTGGGCGTTGAGCAGGGGGGACCTGCCGTCAGTTGTCGCGGCATTAATATCACCTCCCCTGTCAATCAACAGCCTGACCATTTCCAGGGCTCCGGTGCGGGCCGCCAGGTTCAGGGGGGTGGTGCCCTTCTGATCCGCAGCGTTGATATCGGCACCGGCATCCAAAAGGAGGGTCACAGCTTTGAGAGCCGCCTTCGGATCATCCGGGCGCCAGATCTTTCGGGCTGCAATCAGGGTCAGGAGCGTTTCTTGATTTTTATTGGCAATATCCGGCTCCACGCCCAGGTCAAGGAGGGCTTTCAGGCGGTTCCATCGTTTTTCCCGGACAGCGATAAACAAGTCTTCAAAAGTGCCAACGGCTGTTTGGGTATCGCCTTTCCGGTTGAAA
Organism: uncultured Desulfobacteraceae bacterium; assembly: GCA_913041495.1. Lineage (GTDB taxonomy): Bacteria > Desulfobacterota > Desulfobacteria > Desulfobacterales > Desulfobacteraceae > Desulfobacter. Next base: position 10,934 of record CAJWHT010000179.1, read on the forward strand.
TGCTCGCGCAACAGCGCTGTCATTTCCGGCTGGTTGTTTTCCAGGACCATGGTCAATACCGATTCGCCCCTGCGGCTGCTGCCGACAGGGCGTCCGCCGGCGTCAATCAAAAGTTTCAGGCAGGGGGGGCAGCCGGCCTCCACTGCGGCCACCATCGCTGACCGGTGTTGGAAAAACACACGGTTGGGGTCGGCGCCGGCATCCAGCAGCAGTGTCATCAATTTGGGGTCACCCGCGCGGGCGGCATGGAATAAGGGGGGCGCACTGTCCTTGGGGTGGAAATCCGCATCGGCACCGGATGCCAGCAGGGCTTTTGCCGTCTTATGATCCTTTTGCCTTACCGCCTCTATCAATGGGGTTGAAGGCCGGTACCGGGGATTTTCCGGGTCTGCGCCTTGCCGGATCAGCAGGGCGGCCACAGCGCTGTTGCCGGAGCGGACCGCAGCCATGAGCGGCGTGTTCGAACCCGACCCGGGACCTTCGATATCAGCGCCCCGTTCCAGGATGGCGGCGACCAGTTCCGGGGTACCGGTGCGTGCGGCGGCAAGAATAATCGGGCCCCGGTCAAAATGACTGCCGGGGGGCCTGTAATGGATATCCGCCCCTTGTCGGATCAAGGCCAGTGCCCGGGCCGTGACTTCCGGGTCCGTGGAAGAGGCCATGCCCCGCCCATAGGCATTTTGTGACAGCAGACGGTAAAGTTCGGTATCCGCAGGCCGGGTTACGCCATGCACCTTTCGCATGAATGCCGCATCAATCTCGTTTACCTGTATGAAATAAACCCCATGAAATCCCCAGAAAATAATAAAATAACGTAACTACGCACCCCCTCCAAAAAAAATAAAAAAAAGCTTGACAGGTTTTTCTGC
>CAJWHT010000180.1 GCA_913041495.1 uncultured Desulfobacteraceae bacterium
GGTTTGCCGATTTCATGGAAGAGGACCACAGCGCCAGGCTCCAGACCGCCATGGAACAGACCGTCCACCAGGACCGCAACCCTCTGATGTTCTCCAAGCTGCGGACCCTGCTTCACGGCAATATCATCACGGCGTCCCCCTCGGTCACCTTGCAGGAAGCTGCAGGGATCATGACGCGCAACAAGGTCTCCTCCCTGGTTCTTGTGCCGGAAACACCGGGGGAAACACCGGGGGAAACACCGGTCAGCGGCATTATCACGGACCGGGACCTGAGAAAAAGGGCCATGGCCAAAGGCCTGCCCCTGACCACCCGGGTGGAGGCAATCATGTCCAGGGATGTTGTCACTCTCCAGGCACAGGATTTTGCCTTTGAGGCCATGCTCACCATGATGCGCCACAACCTGCATCACCTGCCCATCCTGGACAACGACATTCCCATCGGCGTCATCTCCGTGTCCGACCTTATGCAATACGCCTCCCACGGCTCGGTCTTTATCGTGGGGGATATCCGCAGGAAGCGCAGTGTTGAGGAACTGGCCTCACTCACTGAAGGTATGCAAAAACTTTTCGTCCAACTGGTAAACGAGGACGCCAACTCCCATACCATCGGCGCGGCCCTGGCCCGGATCGCGGTCAGTATTTCCCAGCGCATACTGGAACTGGGGGAAAAAGAGCTTGGCCCCCCGCCGGTCCCCTATTGCCTGATGGTTTTAGGATCCATGGCCAGGGACGAGCTGACCCTGGTGACTGACCAGGACAACGCCTTTGTTATTGACGACAGCTTTGACCCGGAACTTCACGACGACTATTTCATGGCACTGGCAAAATTCTTAACCGACGGCCTGGACCGCTGCGGCTTCCCATACTGCACCGGCGATATCATGGCCACCAATCCCCAGTGGCGGCAACCCCTGTCCGTATGGAAATCCTACTTCTCCCAATGGATCGACCGGCCGGAGCCCGAAGCCCTGCTCCACGCCTCCATCTTCTTTGACCTGGAAGGGATCTACGGGGAAACCGGATTTGCCCGGGTGCTGCGGCACCATATCCGGGACAAGGCCAAGGACAGCCCGCAGTTTTTAGCCTGCCTGGCCCGGAATGCCCTGCTCCGCAATCCCCCCTTGGGATTCTTCAGAAAATTTGTTCTGGAGCCGGACGGGGAGCACAAAAACACCTTCAACCTGAAACGGCGGGGCACCGCCCCCATCTCCGACCTGGCCCGGGTCCATGCCCTGGCCTGCGGCGTCACCAAACTCAATACGGAAAACCGTCTGGAGGAAATCAAAAAAACCAAAGTATTGGCCGAAGGCGTGGGAGACGATCTTCTGGATGCCCTGGAACTCATATCCATGGTCCGCATCCGCCACCAGGCAAGAAAAATAAAAAGGGGCAGGAAACCGGACAACAACGTGAGCCCGGAGCGATTGTCCGCCTTTGAACGGCGCCACCTCAAGGATGCGTTTAAGATCGTGGCCCAGGCCCAGGCGTTCCTGAGGTTCCGGTACAATACCGCCACCGCTCTGTCAAAAGACCCGGATGTCAAACCGGAAACAAAACCTCAAACCGGGGAGTAGCCCATGTTCGCAAAAAAAAAGTCCCCGCCGATGCCCATTGACTGGAAAGGCCACTGCGAACGGCTGTCCTACCAAGTGCAGGAGCCGAAACTCAAGGAATTCTACCAGGCCTTTAATACCCCGGCCCATGCCCCGGTCCGTCAGGTGGAATTTCTGGCCCTGGACCTGGAAACCACAGGCCTTGACCCGCAGAACGACCATATCCTGAGCATCGGCTTTCTCACCCTGTCCCACGACCGCATCTTCTGTGACAGGTCCAGGCACTGGATTGTCCAGCCGGAAGAACAGCCGGAAAATGCCCAGAGTACCATCCACGGCATCACCCACAGCACGCTTGCATCCTGCCCCGCCTTCGGGGACACCCTGATCCACCTCCTCAGGGCCATGGCCGGCAAGGTTATCATCGCTCACTACAGCCGCATCGAACGGGAGTTCCTCAACCAGGCCACCCTGGACTGTATCGGCGAACCATTGGAATTCCCGGTTATCGACACCATGGAGCTGGAGTCCAGGAAACACCCGATTTACCGCCCCAATTTTATCCAGCGCTGGATGGGAGACAAGAACAGCCCTTCCCTGCGCATGTCCCATGCCAGGGAGCGTTACGGCCTGCCCCGCTACCGCCCCCACCATGCCCTGACCGACGCCCTGTCCACGGCCGAGCTTTTCCTGGCCCAGATGGCGGACCAGTTTTCCCCGGATACACCGGTGGGGCAGTTGTGGCTGTAAGGCAGGAACCGGGAAGTTGTGTTCCTTAAAAATACCGCGGCGGGTAATATGCCCCCCACTGGCTGTGGATCATCTTCCGGTCCCCGGCAATTCTCCGGTCCAACTCCGCCACCTGCCCAAAGGGGCCTGAAATGGCATTGATACCGGTATAATTGGACACCAGCAGGTAGGTCCCGTTGTTGAGAATTATGCCGGCCCCGGTATGAAGACCGTCCCAGGGATCTTCATCCCATTTCACGCTGCGCATAAATGTAGTGTACCCGGCCCGGGCCAGCATAAACACCGTAAAATAAGCCGCGTCCGTGCATTGGGCCTTTTTTTCCAGGAAAGTAAAGTACACCCCCGAGGATGGGGTTTTCCTGAAAAAGAAATACCGGTTGATATAGTAGTTGATGACTTCAGGGGAATTGAGGCGGTCCGCCACGGTGTAGAACCGCTTCCAGCGGGACCGTTCCACGGCGGTTTCTATGGTGCCCCAGTCACCGGTGTCAAACATCTCCTTTTGTCTCAGATAGTCGTCCATGACATAGCCGGCCAGCTGTTTTCTGGAACGCCTGACGGTGAGATGGGCGTATTCGTCGGTGCCGGCCCGGGTTCTGATCTTGTTGATGATGTGATGGATATTCACGGTCAATGCGGATTCGGCTTCACCGTTCCAGGAATCATTCAGGATGCCGGATAGACTGTAATCCTGTGGTGCCGACAGTTTATTTAGCACAAGCCGGTCGCTGCCATCCCCGTCCCCCCGGGTGATATCCAAACCGAGGATGGACCCGGTTCGCCCCAGTTTTCCGTCCTGAATCATCCAGAACAATCCCTGGAGGGGGGTGCAGAACGGCCGTTTTTTCTTTATCCCCTCCGTATCCATGGCGTCAAACAGGGAATCAAACCGATCCGGTGAGTATGCATAAATCTGGCGCAGGTTTTCCAGTGCCTTGCGGGACCGGTCGGTTTTAAATGCGGATAACTCAGGCAACTGCTCCAGCTCTGCTGCCAGGCGCCGGTTCTTCTTCCCGATTTTAAAGAGGCTTTTTTGAATGGTGGGTATCATGGGACAACCATACGCGTAAGCCTGCGGGTTGTACACAGGCAAATTTTATTGTACCCTCTGGCATTCAAAACAAAAACGAACACGGAAAAACCATGGCATATACACGGCTTGACATTGACCTGACCACTGGCGTCTCCCAAAAGGAGGCCTTGCCTGATGAACTGATCTGCCGCTATCTGGGCGGCCGCGGGCTCAACGCCCGGCTGATTCACGATACCCTGCAAAAAACCCATACGGATCAGGTATCCGCCTTTGATCCTGCCAACGTCATTGCCATGAGCTGCGGCCTGCTCACAGGTACCGGGGCGCCCTCCGGGGCCAGGATGCACCTGAACACCATTTCCCCGCTCACCGATATTCTGGGCAGTTCAAATATCGGCGGAGACGCAGGCACCCGGCTGCGGTCCCTGGGGGTTTTCACCGTGGTCATCACAGGCCAGGCCGAACACCCCGTGTGGATCCACCTCCATCAGGACGGTGCGGACATCCACCCGGCAGGCCACCTGTGGGGGCTTAGCACAGGTGAAACGGAACTGGCATTGCAAAAAGACCTGCCCGGTGACAGCACGGTCATGAGCATCGGCCCCGCAGGTGAAAACCGCTGTGCGTTTGCCTGTATCATGTCCGGAAATCACCACGCCGCCGGGCGGACCGGTATCGGCGCGGTCATGGGGGCCAAACGAATCAAGGCTGTGGTCATCACCGGGAAAAAAAAGCTCCCGAAACTCGACATCGCCCAGAAGGCCACGGTGCGGGTATTCACCCGTAAAATCATGAAGGCCCCGCTTTATCCCGTTTTTTCAAAGCTGAGCAACTCCGGGTTCGTCATCCCCATCGATGAAAAAGGGATGCTCAGCACCCGGAATTACAGCGACATCACCTTTGAAGGGGCAAAAAAGGTAGACGGCTCCGCCATGATGAAGTACGTCCAAAAATCCGTCACCTGCCCCAAGTGTCCGGTTCACTGCAAGGCAGACATTAAAATTTCGGAAGGCCGTTACCGCGGCACCACAGGTGCCCGCCCGGACCTGGAGCCGATCATAGCCCTGGGTCCCAAATGCGGACTGGATGATCCCGAAGCCGTTCTTTACCTGCACAACCTGTGCAACCGCCTGGGTTTGGATGTGATTTCCGCAGGCAGTACGGCGGCATTTGCCATGGATCTGTTCAACCGGGGCATCCTCGACAGGGAGGCCACCGGCGGCATTGACCTGTCCTGGGGCAATGCAAATGGCATCGAGCAGCTCTTGAACGCCATTGCAAACGATTCAGGTATCGGCAGCACCCTGAAACTTGGCGTACACAAAGCGGCACATGCCATCGGAAACGGTGCCCAGGCCTTTGATTTCACGGCCAAAGGCCTTGAGTTCACAGGCTATGACCCAAGGGGCATGATGGGGGTTGCCCTGGGCTATGCCGTATCCTCCCGGGGCGGTGATTTCTGCTCGGTGTACAATATCCCCGAAAGCAGGTTTACCCCGGAACGCGCCGTTTCGGAATTCGGCACAAAAAACGCCATCAACCGGTTTTCCCTGGAAGGAAAAGCCCCCCTGATTCAACGGTGTATGGCCGTGTCAGCCGTTATTGATTCTTTAGGACTGTGCAAGGTGCCGGCCCTGAGCCTTGTGGGGGAATTCGATCTCAAAAATGAGGCAGCCCTGGTGACAGCACTGACCGACCTTGAGATGAACTTTTTAGATCTGATCCAGACCGGGGAACGCATCATCACTGAAGAACGCCTGGTCAACCTGGCCCTGAGCCCGGAAGGATTAACCGACACCATTTCTGAAAAATTTTTAACCGTTCCCATCACCCAGGGGCAGGCCAAGGGAAGCCGGGTGGACCTTGCCCCCATGCTGGCGGAATTCTACCAGTGCATGGGGTGGGACGAAAACGGTGTGCCGGAGGCTTAACCTCCCGCACCTGCGGTCCTGCACCAAACGATAGCCTAAAAAAAAATTGCATCCCGCCCCAGAAGACGTTATGCTTGCCTAAACGTTGTTAATCTAGGATCGCCATCGGTGAATCGATTGATACCATCACCCGGGAGAGCATGAATGAAAATGTCGTTCGCCGGATTGCTGTGTCTCATATGCATTGCCGTTTCGCACCCGGCCAAGGCAGGTGACACAGTTACCCTCCAGCTTGCCTGGAAACACCAGTTTCAGTTTGCCGGATACTATGCGGCCCTGCATCAGGGGTATTACCGGGAAGCTGGGATCGAGGCCGTCATCGTCGAAGGGGGGGAAGGCCGGTTTGCCAGAGAGGAAGTGCATTCCGGGCGGGCGCAATACGGCGTTGCCGGTGCAGAGCTTTTGCTCCACCGCAGAGACGGCGACCCCTTTGTGGTCCTGGCACCCATATTTCAGCATTCTCCTTCCGTTCTGCTGGTGCGCGAAGATTCCGGAATCTCCCATCTCCAGGACCTGATCGAAAAGCGGGTGATGCTTTTGCCCGGAAAAAAAGATGCCGATATTCTGGCCGCCTTTCTCAACGAGGGAATTCCCTTGGAAGCCATTGTCCGCATCAACCAGACCTACAACCTTGACGACCTGATTCTCGGACGCACGGATGCGGTGAGCAGCTACGCCACCAACGAACCCTATCTGATGATGCAACAAGGGGTGACACCGGCAATCATTTCGCCGCGGACCTATGGCGTGGACTTTTACAGCGATTGTCTTTTTACCTCGGAAAATGAAATCCGGCACCACCCGAAACGGGTGACGGCTTTTCTTGGGGCCTCCCTTCGGGGATGGGAATATGCCATGGCCAACCCCTCGCAGATCGCAGACCTGATCATCAGGGAATACCGGCAGGACAAGTCAAAGGAACACCTTGAGTTCGAGGCCGAAACCATACGAAAGCTGATGCTGCCGGATCTGGTCCAGATCGGCCATATGAACCCGGGGCGGTGGCGCCACATCCGCAATACATACGCGCGACTGGAAATGATCGAACCGGGTTTCGATATGACAGGCTTTCTTTACCGGCCGTCCCCGGTATCGGATTATACCCTTCTGAGAAACCTGGTCACCGCCACGGTGGGTTTTTGCGTCTTTTTAGGAATAGGCGCATTGTTTTTGTACCGGTTCAACCGGAAACTTGCCGAAGAGGTGGCCGAACGCAAACAAATCGAACAGGCGCTTCTCCAGCAAAAGTTGGAAGCCGAGCGCTACCTCAATCTGGCCCCCGTCATGTTCATCGGCCTGGACAGCCGGGGAAATATTACCCTGGTGAACAATAAGGCCTGCACAACCCTGGAGTACAGCCGTGATGAAATGATCGGGCGCAACTGGTTTGACAATTTCATTCCCGACGCCGTACGGGGGGAGGTTCGTACCGTATTTCTCCGCCTGATGGCAGGAGAAACGGAACCGGTCAGCTTTTTTGAAAATGTGGTCCTTTCCAGAACCGGCCGGGAGGTCATTGTGGCCTGGCATAATGTATATATCAAGGACGAAACGGGAACCATCGTCGGTGTTCTGTCTTCCGGTGAAGATATTTCCGAAAAAAGACAGTTGGAAACCCATCTGCTGAACGCCAGGAAAATGGAATCCATCGGCAGTCTTGCCGGCGGCATCGCCCACGAGTTCAACAATGTATTGAGCATCATCATCGGCAACAACGAACTGATCATGGATGACCTGACACCTGGCACCCAGGCCATGGAAAATGCCAGGGAAATCCAGATCGCCGGCCGGCGCGCCAGGGATGTCGTCAAACAATTGATGACCTTCAGCCGGCAGGACGAGGTATCCTGCAGCACAATCAATATCCGGGAGGTGGTATGGGAAGCTGCAAAACTGCTGAGATCATCCATCCCGGCAAACATAGATATCAAAAAAGACCTTTCCCCCGATGTCTCCCCCATTATGGGCAACGCCCCCCAGGTGAAACAATTGCTGATAAACCTGTGCAGCAACGCCGCAGACGCCATGCTTGAAACCGGCGGCCAGCTTATCATCTCCCTGGCGGACGGATTTCTGGATGGTTACGACCTGGCCCAATACCCGGACCTGCTTCCCGGCCCCTATGTTATATTGAAGGTATCCGATACCGGCTGCGGTATAGAAAACAGCATTCTTCCCCGGATCTTTGACCCCTATTTCACCACCAAAGAGGTGGGCCAGGGGACCGGTATCGGCCTGGCCGTGGTCCACGGCATTGTGGAACGCCACGCTGGTGCCGCTTCCGTAGACAGTACACCGGGTAAAGGGACCACTGTCACCATTCTTTTTCCGGCACTGGACAAGGTATCGCAGACAGTACCCCAAACGGACACCGCCCCCCAAGGCGGCAGCGCCCGCATCCTATTTGTGGATGACGAACCCGCCATCGCCAAACTCTCCGGGCAACTGCTGGAAAACCTGGGGTATACCGTATCCGCCTTTAGCTCCCCGAAAGAGGCATTGGAAGTGTTTTCATCTGATCCCGGGGCCTTTGATCTGGTGATTTCGGATATGGCCATGCCGGAGATGACCGGTGACCGCCTGATTCGCAGCATACGTGATATCCGTCCGGATATTCCCACCATCATCTGCACGGGATACTCGGCCCTGATCACCGAAAAAAAAGCTGCGCAGTTGGGTATTTCCGCCTTTGTGATGAAACCTTTGGATAAAGGGGAATTCGCCGCTGCCGTAAGACAGGTGCTGTCCTAAGGCAACCCGCAGACGCCGGGATAGGTGCCGGTGGTATAGGTCCCAAAGCTTATTGGCTTGTCAGCTTTATCTCAATTCGCCTGTTCTTCCGGAGCGCCTCTGGCGTATCCGCCGGATCGATGGGGTAGTACTTGCTGAATCCTGCCGCAGCCATCCGGTTGCCCGGAATCCCCAGGCTGTTGAGAAACCGAACCACGGAGACGGCCCGGGCCACGGAAAGCTCCCAGTTGGAGGCGAAAAATTCATTGTTGATGGGGATTTTATCCGTATGCCCGTCTATCCTGAGCACCCAGTTGATATCATCGGGGATCTTTTTGGCCACATCCAGCAGGGTATCTGCAAGGTTGGTCAGGTGGGTCCGCCCCGCTTCCTCCAGGGTGGCTGAGCCCGACCCGAACAAGAGCCCTGCCTGAAAAACGAACCGGTCACCCTGGATTCTCACCGCAGAATTGTCTTTCAAAATGGCCTTAAGTCTTCCAAAAAATTCAGAGCGGTACTTCTCAAGTTTGTTCACCCGGCGGGCCAGGGCTATATTGAGCTGCTTTCCCAGTTCCTTTATTCGCTCATCCTTTTCTTCGCCTTCTGCTGTACTTGTCGCAAGGGCTTTGCGAATGATCTTAAGCTGGTTGCGAAGGCGGGAAAGCTGGTCGGATAAAAAAGCGACTTCAGCCCTGGCATCGGCAGACAATTGCCGCTGTTCCTCAATGGCTGTTTTCTGTGAGCTGACAACCGCAGACAGGGCCTGGATACGGATATCACGGGTGTTTATTTCTTCCTGGGCCAGCAGTGTCCGTTCCTTTTCCTCGGCCAATTCGGCACTCAGTTTCTTAGACCGGTCCCGAAGGCTGCCAGCCAGCGTCTGGCTTTCAGATAAGGCGGAGGTCAGTTCCCCCACCTGGCCCTCAAGCCGATCCTTGAGGGTTCGCAGGGCATCAATATCCTCATTTAAACTGGCGATCAAAAGGAGCTGCTGCTTTATTTCTTTCTCATCCGACGCAGCCTGCCCTTCCAGCTTTGCCACCTCGTCTTTTAATACCGTGCGGTCTTCGGACAGGGCGATGATGGTATCGGACATCCCCTCAATTTCGCTGGACAGCTTGGCCGTTTTTTCCTTTTCCAGCCCCAAAAGATCCGACAATTCTGACACCTGGATATTGAGCCGGGCCAATTCGTTTTCCTGGGTGTTGAGCATCCGTGCCAGAAGGAACTGGGCAATCACAAAGACCAGGAGAATGAAGATCACCACCATGAGCAATGCGGACAACACATCCACATACCCGGGCCATGCGGTTATGGGGCTTGATATCCGACGGGATCTGGCCATGATTGCCCCCCTTTAGCCCTTTGGCCCTGTGCCCGTTTTTTTAGCCAGCCGGAGCCTGAGATATTCGTGCATCAACTTGTTGTTCTGCTGAACCTGGTTGATCAGAATCTTGAGATGGGTGTTGATCTCGTCCATCTGTGCGGCATTGGCCACCCCGCCGGCAACCTGGGTGTCCCCGTCATCCGTATCCACCAGACGCGTGACACCGGACAGCCACTCCTCCATCTCGTTGAAAAACCGGTTCTGGGCATGACCGGCCTGGATATCCACAAACCCCAGAACCAATGAGCCCCCGAGTCCGAAAAGCGAAGAACTGAATGCCGTACCCATACCGGCCAGCGGGGTTTCAAGCCCCTGCTTGAGCTTTGCGAACAGGGTGGCGAAATCTTCTCCGGTCACACTCAGGCCGTTGATGACCTGCCCCACCGTACCGATGGTCTGGAGCAATCCCCAGAAGGTTCCCAGCAGCCCTAAGAAAATTAGTACCCCGATCATGTATTTAGAGTTTTCCCGGGTTTCGTCCAGCCGGTCCCGGATACTGTCCAGCACAGTTCGCAATGATCCTGCCGACAGCCGGAAGCGGTCCCGGTGGATCTCCTCCAGATGCCGGGCCAGGGGAGACAGCAAAAGGGAAGGTTCTGTCACGGACAATCCCGGGTCACCTGTTCTGAATATTTTGATCCATCTAATCTCCGGCTCCAGGCGGATAATCTGGAACATATTGATGGCAATCCCCACAACCAGGGCGGCAAGAATCAGCAGGTTGAACCCCCAGTTGGCCAGGAAAGCGGCTTTGAGCGGCTGGATCAGCAGGCCGCAGATCCCGGACACAATAACAAGATAGATGATCGTCAGATACAGATAATGACGGGGATTGCTCATAGGCCTCCACCTTCCTCGATTGGGTTATCCCGGATATTTCTTGATAGATCCTATCCGGCTCCGCATCGCTGCCCAGGGGGAAATCCTGCGGCGTGGCAACGCTTTATCCCGTGTAACAGATTTTCTCCATTAAAAAAAGTGCAAACTCCCGTACATTTGAAATATGTACATGATTGCGTCCTGTTTACGCACAGGCATGTTATTTCGGATAAAAGTTTGTGCCTATTTGTAAGACGATGACCGTTATGCCATTTACCCGGCAGCAACGGCGCAAGGGATCTTCGCTAAATCTCCGGCAGCCGTCCTGCCTGCCTCCGAAGCGCGGCAACCGCCTCTTTCAGTCCGTGACGAGACGGCTTGCCGGACGCCACTCAGACCCTCACCCCGCTGCTGCCTGGCCCTCCTGGCGCGTTTAGTCAATTGATTCGATCCTAAAATAAGGATGTCTGCTCTGCTACTCATACCCCTAAAGGATCTAATGGTTATCAAAGTTGTTATATTTTGCCTTTGTTTTGTGAGCTGTAAAAATTTCTAAGATGGCCTGATTAACAGGATCATTCTCTTCTACTACTTGAACATCCATTTTCCGTATATCTTCACGTGCTTTATCAAAAGCCTCTCGGAATACGGCGTTCTCTAAAAGTTGTTTCCGCGAACCTTCTGGTTTATAACTGGCTTTTAAATTCCCTGTTTCATACCTGGCTAAAAGAAACGCGAATGTAGCTTGGTTGTGATTGTTCCTGGTGTGGTATTGGAGTCTTTTTCGTATACAATTCGAGCGTCCAACATAAAGAACTTTTGAATGCTTTGATATTATGTAAATACCAGCTTCAGGTAAGTCTTTAGGGAGCTGAGCTATCCTAAAGACGGGGGATGACAATAATGAATCATATTTGCCTCGAACGGACATAATTATATGATCGAATGAATCCATGACGAACTCCTTCTGTGATATTGATTGTTGGGAACGTTTTCAGCATACTCAAAAAAACAAATTAATTGGAATCATGATAATGTATAGGGCTTTATCTTTCATCTATAGCCAAGTTTGTCGGCAAATATCAGAACAAGAAGCAACCTCCAACTCCAGAAAACCCGGATTTACAGAGATGAAAGATTAAATCTGTTGAACTAAACCTGAAGAAAAAGGTGAGCAAACCACAGTTGCTCATTTACTATGGAGATTGTATTGAAAGCCTTGGTACTGAGGCGTTCCATTGTTTCACGGCATTCAGGATACGGATGTCAAGAATAGCACTTATAATGGAATTATGTATCATAGTTCAGCCAAAAGGCGAAGCCTTCAATATGATCAAGGAGTTTAAAATCAAGAGACCGACCCCACCGCGAAGCGGTTTAGTTCAATAGATAGTTAAACAGGCGAAGAAATACGAATCCCACTCAGCAAACCAGGAGGGCCAGGCAGCCGGTGCCGGGGCGGCCTGGAGCGTCGTAAATTCACTGGGCGTCACGGATTGAAAGAACAGGGAATTT
>CAJWHT010000181.1 GCA_913041495.1 uncultured Desulfobacteraceae bacterium
CAGGAGTAAAGCATTTTACTATAGTTTTGTCATCTATTTTATTGCCGGATTAATATTCGGCGTGCCCACAACAAACCATGAAAAAATTCAGCGAGTTATTTGGTTCTTTCATATAAAACAATCCCCCTTGTCCGGTCATGCCGGATAAGGGGGATTTGTGTTACAGGCCAAAGTATACTACTTGATTTCCGGAAGAATAACGATCAGGGCGCTGTTTTCATTCTTCAGATATTTTCGGGCCAGCCGGGTGAGATCTGTGCTGGTGATTCCTTCATATCCTGAAATGATATGGGTGGCCCAGTCCAGGCGCTCAGGATACCGAAAAGAATCTCCCATCACCGATGCCAGCCAGTAGGTGTTGTTCTGGCGCAGTGCGGAGAGGTGGTTGAGCAGCGGCTTTTTCACCAGGGCCAGTTCATCTTCGGTCACCCCGTCTTTGATCAGCTCATCAATGAGGCGTTTCACCTCTCCTGTGATTATCTCGGTGTTATCTGGCGCAAGATTCACCACAGCCGTCATCACCCCATATCCCCTGTAGATGCTGGAAGGATTGTTATACATATAGGGGGAATAGGATGCCCCCAGTTTTTCCCGGACCCGTTTTCTGAGGCGTTCGGAAAGCACCTGGGACAATACCGACATCTTCCGGGTCTGCATGATATCCCAATAGTCATCCGTTGGAAAGCATACCCGGACCACAGCCTTATCCAGACGAGTATCGAGGGAGAACACCCGTTTTTCCCCCAGGGGAAATGCAGGCCCTCCTGAGACGGGATAAATCTTTTCAGGTTTTTCTCTTTGGCCGAGGGCACCAAGATAGGTCCCGGCAAGGGCAGTGATCTCAGCCGGATCAAAATCTCCGACAATAGACACTTCAAGAGGCGCAGCCTCGAATTCAGGCCTCAGCCATTTTTCGATGGCATCCATGGTAACATGGTCAATTTCACCCGGCGCTGCCAGTCCGAAACGGGGGTCTCCCCCTGCCAGAAACCGGGAACCTCGGGCGCTCATTATCCCTTCCGGGGTCCGGATGAGTTCTTCATACTGCTGCCGGTAGCGGGTTTTGGCAAGGGCAAGGCTGGACGCTCTGAACCCGGGGTCATTAAAGTAGGTGTAAAGCAGTTGAAATACAAGCTCCGCCTCCTTGGGTGTTGCCGTCCCCTGAAGGACAAAACTGGTATCACTGATGCTAAATCCGATGCCCACTTCTTTTCCGGCCAGGGCGGCATCCAGTTGATCCATATCCATGGCACCGAACCCGCTTTGATCCACAGCAGCTTCCACCAGATGCGAAATTCCGTAAAAGGCTTCAGGCATCCCCCCCTTACCTTTTCCGAACACGGCCCTAAAGGAAATTTCCCCCTTTTTAAAATCCGTCGCCTTAAGGTTCAGCCGTACCCGGTTTTCAAAATCCACCTGACGGATGCCCAATCCATTCACGTTCTCTCTGGTACGGGCGATGCCGGCCCGGGGTTCGGGCAGCGTAAGGTATGGAAATTTTAGTTGATCCGCCAACTGATAGGGTAAAACACCAAGAGAGGTACTATGGGTATACACCCTTTCAATGCGTTGCGTGGCACTTTTTTCATCTTCAACAGACCCGATATCTGCGTTTCCGGTCACCAGTACCATCCGCTGGTCCTTTGCCCACGACGCCCTGAAAAAGGCATTGACCGAATCAAGGGTGATCTTCCGGATATGGGGCACCAGAAGATCCCGGATCTGTGAGGGGGACAAAAACAGTTCGTTCCGGTTCAGCGCATGGAGCAGCCCCCCGGCGATATCCTGGCTTTTCCGGGTTGAGGCCCCGGCCACATCCGCCTCAAGGGCGGCAATGGCATCGGCCTTTACCCGCGCAAGTTCACGAGGTAAAAATCCGAACACCAGGGCCTGGCGAAGGGTCTTGTCCAGCTGGGAGAGTGCAGACGCCCACTGGTCCGGATCACACGAGGCCTGAAGGGCAGTTATGTTCAGGTGTTTGAGATAGGTACCGGAATACACTGAGGCAGAGCTGAAATCCGCAGCTTGCTCCCGTACCATTCGTGACAATCGGTTCTGAAAAATCATGTTCCCGATGGTCAGTGTGGCATTGTCCCGGAGACTGCCCAGAGTCTGCCCCTCAAAGGGTTTATGAACGATGCGCTCAATGGTGATTTCCGTATTTCCGGCTTCGGGTTCGTAGTGGTGAAAGACCCGGAGCCCTTCTTGGGGAGGCCAGGAAATGTCCGGGATGGTCAGGGGGGCATCGGTTCTGGCGGTCAGGGAGGAGAACGTCTCTTTTACCAATGCTTCTGTCATACTTGCATCCACATCGCCGACAATCACCAATGCCAGATTATCCGGCCGGTACCACCGGTCGTAGAATCCTTTGAGCAGATGCCTGTCCATGGATTTCAGCACGGCTTCGGTGCCGATGGGCAGGCGCTGGGGCAGAATGGAGCCGGGCAGCTCAAAGGCAAGTGTTTTTTTAAAGGTCCGAAATGAGACGGAATCCCGCTCCCGCCTCTCAGCCAGAACCACCCCGCGTTCCCTTTCAACCTCGGATTCCAAAAGCAGGGCACCTCCGGCATAATCCTTGATAACCACAAAGGCATCTGCCAGATGTTTCCGGTCGCCCTTGGGCAGATCCAGATCATAAATGGTGGAATAAAAAGAGGTCCTGGCATTGGCATCTGCCCCGAAATCCATGCCGATGGACTGAAAATAGGTGATCAGTTCCCCCGGCTTAAAATTCTCCGATCCGTTGAAAAGCATATGCTCAAGGAAATGGGCAATGCCCTGTTCATTGTCCTGTTCATGAACAGATCCCGCAAATACGTTGAGATGAACCGACACCCTGTCTTTGGGTGTGGTGTTCTCCAGGATGAAATATTGAAATCCGTTGGCAAGCGTCCCGGATACAAGTGCCGGATCAGCCGGTTTACGGATATGGGACGGGTTCTCGTCTGCAAGCCCCTCTACAGGAAGCAGGGTACCCCAGGTAACGGCTGCCAGCATCATGCCAAAAGCAAGAATTCGTTTCACAATGTCCTCTCAAGGCTTAGGTAAGTTTAACGTGTCAACACCAACAAGATGGGGGTGTTTTCACTAAATTCAAGGCGGGGCAGGGAATCTTCGGGATAACGGATGGAAAGGCAGGCAAAGGTTCCGGGCAGGGGAAAGATGCCCCCTGCCCGGTGTTTAGTATTACCCGGTGTTTGTATATTAATTGAAGATTTTAGGATCGTACTGAATATCAGCCCTGGACTTTAAATCCTCAACCCAGGCAGTGTAATACTGCTGCTGTTTGCGGTTCACAAGTTCCTGCTTAAGGCGGTCCTGGTTCTCTTCGGCTTCAGATGCGTCCGGTACGGACTTTTCCTTGAAGCTGATCAGGTAAAACTTCGCACCTGCCGGGAATACTTCGGCTGCCACTGGGTTTTCCCCGGTCAGGCCGAAGGCGGCCTTGGCAATGGCCTGGGAGCCGGGTATGCCCGGGACGGACTGATTCCGGGTAAAAGGTTTAGAATCGGACAGTTTCAGATCGTTTTCTTGGGCAAGTTCAGCCAGGGATTTACCGGCCCTGGCTTTTTCAAGCAGCGCTTCAGCCTTCTTTTGGGCAGCTTCTTCCTGCAGTTGGGCTGTCAGCTTTCCTTCGATCTCATCTTTGACCGCATCAAAGGGAAGGGCCTTGGGTTCGATTCTTTCGGTGATCCGGATCAGGTAGTAGTCGTCTCCCAGTTGCTGAACTTCGCTGATCTCATCATTTTTAAGGGCAAATGCCGCCCTGGCGAACTCAGCCGGATTTTCCAGTTCGACTGAATCAAGCCCCGTACCGTCGGAAGTAAATGCCTGGGTATGCATAAGGGGTTTCTTTGTGATCAGGGCCACCTGCTCAAAATCATCCCCGTCCACAACCGCATCAAAGGCTTCACCGGCCTTGTAGTAGGCCTGATTCTGCATTTCCTGCCCTTCCAGTTCTTTTCTGATATCCGCCGCCGCAGTTTCAAATGGAGTAACGCTTGCCGGATGTTTTGCAGACACCTTGATAATGTGCCAGCCGAACTGGGTTTTCACCGGTTTTGATATCTCTCCTGCATTCAAGGCAAAAGCGGCATCACCAAAGGATTTTACCATGGCATTGCGTTCAAAGGCCCCAAGATAACCGCCGGTGGGTCCGGACGGCCCCTGGGAGAATTCCTTGGCCAGATCTGCGAAATTTTCCCCTTTGGCCGCTTTTTCATATACAGCCTCGGCTTCTTTTCTGGCAGCTTCCACAGCGGCCTCATCCGCATCTTCGGCGACTTTAATGAGGATATGGCTGGCTTCCACCTTTTCAGGAGTGCTGTACCTGGCCGTGTTCTGCTCATAGAACGCCTTAACCTGCTCCTGGCTTACCCCAGCGTCCCCGTTATGATCTTCCGGGGAAAATTTGAGATAGGCCACTTTAAGCTTGGGCTGGGACTGATAAGATGTCGGATTATCTTCATACTCTTTTTTGATGGCGTCCTGGGTGGGAAACACATCGGTGAAGGATGTGGGATCCACTTCAAGATAATTCACTGCCATCTTGGTATTTTCAAATATGTACCAGTCTCTGGTTTCCGCATCACTCACCGTAATGCCGGACAGGATCATCTGCCTGAGTTTCCCATTCTTCAAGTCCTGGCGGGTAAAAGCCTCAAAGGATTCCGGTGTCATCCGCTGCTGTCCCAGGATTCTTTTGTACAGATCCAGATTAAAGGCACCGTCCGTCTGGAAAGCCTTAATGCCCATGAGGGTATCCTGGAGTTCTTCATCCGAAACAACGATCTTTAGTTTTTCAGCCTCCATATCCAATAGTTTCTGGTTGATCAGGCTGTTCAGGGCCTGCTGCTTGACATTCAGCGCCTTTAACAGATCATCGTTCAACGCATTCCCGAACTGGGCCCTCATCCGGTCCACCATGCGCTTGTAGGCATTTTGGAACTCCTCCACGGTGATGGGCGTATCATTAATCGAAGCCACCTCATTCTGCCGGCTGGCATTCATACTCCCCACCCCCAGAAAAACAAATACAATGACAATGATGCCCAGGAAAATCTTGATGATCCAGTTTCCGGTATTTTCACGCAGGTAACGCAGCATCCCTTTCTCCTCACTTCTTTAGGATATATGTTTAGCAGATAAAAAAAACACACAATACTATCGTTTCATAAATCCCTGTGTCAACATCTTATTCCGGTCCCGCTAAATCTTTTTTTTACACAATTCTCATTTTTTTGTTGACAGGGGCAGGCAGTTTCGATTATACCTACTCCCGTTCTTGCTTGTGGGGCTGTAGCTCAGCTGGGAGAGCGTACGGCTGGCAGCCGTAAGGTCAGGGGTTCGATCCCCCTCAGCTCCACCACATAAACGATAAAGCCGCTGGAATCCAGCGGCTTTTCTGTTTTGTGCAAGGCTTCTTAATTGTCTCTGGTTTAAAGTGACAGGGGACAAGTTACTCAAGCTTTAAAAACGACACCAACAAGCCCCCGCCTGCCGAAGGGCATGACGCCACGACCTTCCAACCGTCCGGCGGTGAGTAAAGCACCCTGCCCCCTCCGAGAATAATACTGGAACTCGTGGTCAGTTCAGGGGCTAAGGTACCATAAGGCGGTGTCGCCCAGTTTCCGGCAATCAGGTGTTGTGACGCCATTCCCAGGGCATAGGCCAGGGTAAGCATAAGTATAAGCAACAACTTTCGCATCATTTTTCCCATCCATTTTATTTCGTTCGTTTTTTTCAACACTATGTCGCAGGCCGGCTGATGTCGCTAAACCCCAGGCCCATGTTTGTTCGACAGGCCTGTGGCAGTGCAGTCTCTGCCGGCTGGATCTACGGAAAATCGCATTTAGAATAGCAAAATATGTCGGCGGGTTACAGGAAAAACTTAAGATTTTTGCATCCTGATGTTGTCCGTTGTTTTTTGCTTTACCAAGCAGCAGGCGTTGCTCCAAAAAGCAAAGGCCCGGCATTGCGCCGGGCCTTTGTCACTTGTTTAACTACGTCCAGGTGGAGGTGCCCATCTATGTTGAATGACAGACGCTGTTCATAGTCGAGGATGGGTATACATTATTAGCATCTGCTTGTAAACGCAAAAATAAATTTTATTTTGTAAAAGCTGTTCACTTCCGTGACCCATGCTGTTATAGTGCCGCCAAGTTTTCAGTCACCCCTGATCACTTTTACCGGAGGTGCCCAATGCATTGAAAGGATCAGGGGTGGCTATTCGCTTAGAATTCAGCCGTCAATAACACCCAAGACAACCAGATCCGCCCGAAGGCCCTCGGGATCAAAGACCTTTCCCTCCCGCCATTTTCCGTTAAACTCCAGTGTGGGAATCACCCAGTCGTCTCCGCCATTGGCGTCCACCACTTTCTGAACCACCGGATCAGGCTGTTTTTCAATATCCAGATACTCAAACTCAATACCGTTTTCCCTCAGATAATTTGCCGTGTCAGTGCAGTGCGGGCACCAGGGTGCCCCGTATACTTTAAGCATAAATGGATTTTCCTTTTTGGATGATGACAAAAAAATGTAACGGCAAGCAGGCACCATTACGATGCCTGCCTGCCTTTTCCGGAGGACCGCAGTTTAAAGCAATGGTCTTTCTATTCTTTTACAAAGCGTACCACAAATACCTGGCTGTTGCCCCGGCGAAAGAGCATGTGGGCCACTTCTCCCTTGTTGATTTTTCCGATAATTTTCGTGTAATCGTTGGCGGTTCTGATCTTTTTATGGTTCACTTCCACCAGCAGGTCCCCCACACGAACTCCGGAACGGGATGCCAGGGAACCTTGCTTGATGTCGGTGACGATCAGGCCGTTGATGCCCGGGGGATATCCCAGGCGTCCGGCAATATCATCATCCACCTGCTTGAACATGAACCCGAAAGTATCCGGTTCGGCCTGTCCCGGGGCGCCGTTGTCCGCCACCTCATCCGGCCGTTCACCAAGTTTTACGGGAATGGTCATCTTGTCACCGTCCCGGATCAGCTCAACTTTGATTTTCTGCCCCACTTTGAGGTTGGCAATGGTAATGGTCAGATCCCTTGAAGAGTTGATCTCCTTGCCGTCTATGCTGATGATGATATCGCCCTGGCGGACACCGGCCTCATAGGCGGGATTATCTTCGTAGGCTTTGGCCACGTATACGCCCTGCCCCGGCTCCAGCTTATAGTATTCGGCCATCTCCTTGCTCACGTTCTGGATGGCCACGCCCAACCAGCCCCTGGAAACGTGGCTCGACTCCTTGAGTTGCTCAATGATGCCGGTGGCCATGTCCGAAGGAATGGCAAAGCCGATACCCTGGCCGGATTTCACGATGGCGGTGTTGATACCGATGACTTCTCCTTTCAGGTTCAGCAGAGGACCGCCGGAGTTACCCGGGTTGATGGAGGCATCTGTCTGGATAAAATCATCATAGGGGCCGGAGCCGATGATCCTGCCTTTGGCAGAAATGATCCCCGCAGTAACGGTCTGCTCAAGGCCGAAGGGACTGCCGATGGCAACCACCCAGGACCCTACCCTGGCTTTCTCTGAAGAACCGAACTTCAGAGGCTTGAGCCCCTTGGCTTCAATCTTGATCAGGGCCAGGTCTGTCATGGGGTCGGTGCCGATGATTTTGGCATCGTATTCTTTTTTGTCATGAAGAATCACCTTAATCTGGTCAGCATCCTTGATGACGTGGTTGTTGGTTACGATAAATCCTTCTTTATCAATGAGAAAACCGGACCCCAGGCTCCTTTCGGTGCGGTGCTGGGGCTGCTGTCTGAAAAACGGGCCGAAGAAATCCTCGGGGTTCTGTCCGAAGGGGGAGCCGAAAAAATGCTGGAACACCCGGCCGCCGTCTTTAAGGGTTTTAACGGTCTGGATATTCACCACACCGGTTTTGGCTTGGTCCGCAAGCTTGGAAAAACTGGCAGGAACCATGGGTACCGCCTCTGCGGCCGTTGCAGACAGGGCCGGAAGCGTCAGCAGTGCGAACACAAAACAAAGTACAATATACCGTTGGGTTGTTTTAAATCGGATCATGATAATACCTCCTTGGTGACTAAAATTACGAATCGTACATCGACGTATTTTTATATTAATGCATAAAGATAATATTTAAATGATCTGAAAATTACGAAGTGGTAATCCAAATGAAAAAAATTAACATCCTATCAATTGTTCCGGCAATTGCCAAAAGGCAGCCTCATTGAAAAAACAGATCCGCCGCCCCGCGATTCTCCCACGGTGATATCACCGCCGTGCTGCCGGATAATGGTCCGGGCCAGGCTCAAGCCAAGGCCGGTGCCCGGGCTGGTCCGCGAGGATTCTGCTCTGAAAAAACGCTCAAATATCTTTTCCCGGGCCCCAGGTGGTATACCGGGACCTGTATCGGCAACCCGTATGAAGACCTCTTGGCCGTCCTCCCTTTCCGCTGCCGGCCGGACTTCCATGGCCACCTGAACACTTCCCCCGCTTGGGGTGTATTTAACGGCATTATCGATCAGGTTGGAAAAGGCGCGCTGCAGCATGGGGGCATCCGCCTCGACCTCCACACCCTCTGGTACCTCATATGTAAAGCAGATATCCTTGTCCTCGGCAACGGGCACAAAAAGCTCGCAGGCATCCCGAATCATCTCGCTCAAATCCATGGGGGCAATTTTGAAATCCGATTCCCCAGCCTCGGCCCTGGAAATCACCAGCATGGTATTAATCATTGCCAGCAGCCGGTCAGACTCTTCAATGGTATTTGCCGCCATGGCCCTGTAGGCCTCCACATCATCCGGTTTATCCTGATCAATTAACGCAAGTTCTGCAAATCCCCTGATCCGGGTCAGTGGGCTTTTCAGATCGTGGGCAATATTGTCTGACATTTCCCGGATGCTTTTAACCAGGTCCGAGATCCGGTCCAGCATCCCGTTGAAAGTGACGGCCAGAAGATCAAGCTCATCCTGGCTGCCGGTTTCCGGCACCCTCAGGTCCAGATTCGAGCCGGTAATGGTATTGGCGGTGCGGGTGATGGCCGTTACCCCGGCCAGGGCCTGCCTGGCCAGAAAAAGGCCGGACACGGCGGAAAACAGGATGACAAATCCAAAAGAGATACTGAATATTTTCTGGAACCCGGAGATAAAACGGGCATACGCCTCCATGGCCAGTCCGGTTTGCAGGATCACATTATGGGCCACGAAGGTGTACATGATCCTGGCCTTCTGGGTCTGCCGTTCGGGAACTTCGGGAACACGGATGGTGGTGAACACCGGCACCCGCTTGTGCATGAGGCGGTCAATGGATGCCCGGTCAATGGAAACATCCTTCCAATAGGACATGTGGGAAGTGGCAAACACCTCGCCTGTGGGATAGAGCAGGCGGAAAAATATCAGTTTTTCCCCTGCGGCCTGGGCTTCGATCACGGCCAGGTTCTGGGCACCGATGATCCCGTTGCGCCGGATCACCGTGCTGAAAAAGCCGGCCTTGTCCTGGAGTTCCTGGTCGATCTGGTCCATGATGGTCTGGGCGGCCAGAAAGTAAAACAGGCCGAACACCACGCAGGAAGAGACTGAAAAAATCCCCGCATACCAGACCGTAAGCCGGAAGGCGATGGTTTTAAAAAAATCAGGCACCCTCGGATTTAAGGACATACCCGGCCCCCCGAACCGTGTGGATGAGCTTTTCCGGATAGCCTTTGTCAATTTTATCCCGCAGTCGGCAAATCCTGGCCTCCACCACGTTGGTCATGGGGTCAAAGTTATAGTTCCAGACATGCTCCATGATCATGGTTTTGGACACCACCCGTTCCCGGTTCCGCAACAGGTATTCCAGCAGGGAAAACTCCAGGGGCTGAAGGTCGATGACATCCTCTCCCCGTTTCACCTGGCGCTTGACAATATCCACACTCAGGTCCCCGTAACTTAAGGAAACCGGATCGGTCTGGTTACCGGCCCGCCTTATCAATGCCTGGACCCGGGCCAGAAGTTCGGAAAAAGAAAACGGTTTTGTCAGGTAATCGTCAGCCCCGGCTTCCAGCCCCTGGACGCGGTCCCCCACCCGTTCCCTGGCGGACAACACGATGATGGGGGTATTTTTTCCCCTGCCCCGCAGTTCCCGGATCAGGGAAAACCCGTCCATACCGGGCAACATGATATCAACGATCAGGGTGTCGTAGTCCGCGGCCAGTGCCATGTCCAGCCCGTCGGTTCCGGTTTCCGCAAGATCAACGGCAAACCCAGATGATTTGAGTCCTTTTTCCACAAAGGAAGCGATTTTTTTGTCATCTTCAACCAGCAGCAGTCTCATGCCAATTCCTTCACTCTAAATGAAATAACCCAATACGCTATTAAATTCTTTCATGGTTTGTCGGGGAATAGGATTATTGAAATTCATGTTCGGTCCATAGCCGTTATTCGCCGATGATCTTTATCAAGATCCGCTTGCGGCGGCGGCCGTCGAACTCGCCGTAAAAAATCTGTTCCCAGGTGCCGAAATCCAGGCGGCCGTCGGTGACGGCCACCGTAACCTCACGCCCCATGACCTGGCGCTTCATATGGGCGTCCGCATTGTCCTCTCCCACGTTATGGCGGTACTGCCCCACAGGGGCGTGGGGGGCCAGTTTTTCCAGCCAGACCTCATAGTCGTGGTGAAGGCCGGACTCGTCATCGTTGATAAAAACGGAGGCTGTAATATGCATGGCGTTGCACAGCAGCAGGCCGTTTTGGATGCCGCTTTCTGCCAGTACCGTTTCCACATCAGGGGTAATATTGATAAAAGCCCGCCGCGTGGGCACATCAAACCAGAGTTCTTTTCTATAATGTTTCATTGGGATTCCTTCTAGGGCGTCGGTATGTTATCGAAACGCGGTTCCGGGCAAATAGTAGTATATGAGACAGGGACGAATCAATATTGATTTGCTTTTTTTCTTGGGAACCGGTATTCTTCCGCCCTGATTTTAACGAAAAATACCCAATGGAATTAGGGATGTAAATGAAATATACCTGGTGGATTATTCAGAGTGTTTTAATTCTGGTCTCCGTCTTTTTCCTCTTATTCGGAATTGACCTGCTCATGGCCGCATACGGCTTCAAAGACCCGTTTAACTTTTTAATGACCTTCTTTGCCGCTTCCTTTATCATTCTCATCAGCCTGGCCTTGGCACTAGGATTTCTGATCAAGATGATCCGGGTATGGCGGCGGCTGAAAAACCACCCCGCGGAGAATTAAACCCCATGTCCGTATTGTTCAGCCTCGACGGCGTCTCAAAGTCATACGGGGACGACACCCTGTTTACCGATTTAAGTTTTGATGTAAAAACCGGCGAAAAGCTGGGGCTCATCGGCATGAACGGCTCCGGGAAGTCCACCCTTTTAAAAATCATCGCAGGCCTCTCTTTGCCGGATGAGGGGGAGGTCAACGTAAAAACAGGCGAACACCTGGTCTACCTGGCCCAGGAAGACCGGTTTGACCCGGAGAAAACAGTTGAAACCGTACTTTACGATTGCCTTGAGGGCCTGCCCATTGATGACAAGGAACGGCACCGGCGGGTCAATCAAGCCATCGGCAAGGGAGGGTTTGACGCACCTGATACGAAGGTTGAAAAGCTATCCGGGGGCTGGCGCAAACGCCTGGCCATCACCCGTGCCCTGTGCAAGCAACCCGATCTTTTACTTCTGGACGAACCCACCAAC
Source organism: uncultured Desulfobacteraceae bacterium (assembly GCA_913041495.1). GTDB lineage: Bacteria > Desulfobacterota > Desulfobacteria > Desulfobacterales > Desulfobacteraceae > Desulfobacter. Next base: position 11,669 of record CAJWHT010000181.1, read on the forward strand.
CATCTCGATATGCAATCC
>CAJWHT010000182.1 GCA_913041495.1 uncultured Desulfobacteraceae bacterium
GTAAACACTGAAGCGAATCAGCACATAATCTGCCGCCCAGGCCTTCAACACCTCTTTCAACGTGTGGCGTACCTCCAAAATTTCATATTTGGATGGCGTCGGTGTATTCTTCCAGCGGTCTCGATGGGCATTGATAAACTCATCTACCCATTGGTCAATTCCTTTGGCACCCGGATCAGCTTCAAAAAAGAACCCATTTTCTCGTTTAAGTCGGTTGGTATAGTTTTTAAGGCTCCGGTTTCTTCCCAGTTGTCGTTTAATATCTTTTATACCTTCTGTCCCCAAACGCCCCTGAAGCACAGGGGCTTTAGCCCAGGAAAAAACGTGGGACTTGAACCCGACTTGTTTTAGTCCTTTTTGTAATGCGTTAAGGGTTAATCCCCATTCAGGAATGTTATCCAGTATCACAGCATCCGGCTTCACATGTGTAAGCAGCAGAGCAAATCCATCAGCAAGCTCCTTCACCCCTGTACCATGCCGATATAAGGCAGTTGTATAGTCACAATAACAATACTGCAAAAAAGACATATGGTTTCTTTGATTCAGCCGCATGGGCCAGAGTGCTGCAAGATAGCCTGTTTGATCATACATCATGCAGAACACAACTTTTTGACCTTTTTCGGAAACAAGCTTCACCATCAGTTCCAGGTAAGACGGAGCAACAAATGGACTTGCGTAAGGATCATCATGCCACAGTTGGGTGATTTCCTTTTTTAGTCCAGGTGAAATTTTCGAAAACTTTTTTACTTTCCAAGTAAACATAAGAGCCCTATTCAAACGGTAGATGTCACCGTCCCAAAAGTCAATTCAACGTCTTACAAATCGGATACAACCAACTGAGCCAACAGGTTATACCATCAATTTTCATCAGCTTACATCTGAATCCCGTATCGATCGAACACCATTTTTATCTGTTCATCATTACAGGCGCATCTCACGTTTGACTGCCATAGTCCAATATCCTGGCACTGTGGTATGCAGATAAACCTTTCAGAAAAATTTCTTTCATCATCGACCTTTTTGCATCGGAACGCGTTCAATCGAGCCATGGTATAGAACCAGACATCGTCAGCCGTAGGTGCTATGGATAAAAACACCTCTGCATTTAACACTTCACTGTTGAAACAATTCTTGGGATAGAAAATACCTCCCACCCCCGTAAGGAAGATAAAATCATTGGAATCGCTTTCAGAGGTTCTACGCTCCCACTTGCAGTAAGGAAGCACGTTTCCCCCATCATCCACCCTAATTTTATGCGCCCTGTGCCCCAAAACACATTTTGGAAAAAGCCGATGTTCTCTGAGTAGTATTTCAAGCATATCATATGGATACAGTACATCATCATCTATAGTAACAATATTGGATTCAGGAAATGCCATCAAGGAAGGAATCAATTTTTTGTAGGATCTGTAATCGGGACAAAACCTTATTTCTAAGCCACGCGCTATCTGGCGGTGTAAAATATGGGGGATGGTATTTAAACTAAACTCCGACTCGTCTAACCAAAGGACCACACGGTTCGGTTTGATGGTTTGCTGGGCAATAGATTCCACAACCAGATGTACATCGTGTATCCTTTTATTGTAAGTCGTAAGACTGACAACCAATTCAGTATCATCGCCTTGCAACGTTTGCGTAAGTGGTTGTTCACAATTCAGAGCCGCTTCTAGCAAAAGAGATGCCTTTATTTTATAATCCAGCGTCTCATGCAAATTGTTTGTAATTTTGCTGGCGCTGTTCATTTTTTTTAATATATTTAATGTTTTAAAAAACACAACAGAACCACCTAAGGCTATGATTTATGAAAAAAAGGATCTAAAACGTTTTCTAATGATGAGATACATTTTATACCCCGAATATAAAAAAACGTATCGATATATGAACCTATAAACTCTGTTTTTCCATTTACAAGAATAGTCAGGTATGATTTTGGTGTAACAATAATGCTTCAATATAACTCTTTTATCATTAAAGGTGATTACACCGGCACGAAAGAGCTTTAGCTTTTTCTCCTGAAAAATCATAATATTAGCCTGCCCGGAATCCACAAGGATATCAAACAAATCCTTGCATACCCAATGATAGTCCTGTTTCAGCTTAGAATCATCAGTTCCATATAGATTGAGCAATGCAGAATAGAGAATAGGACTCTTTTCAACAGTTCCAATAAAACCGTTGAAAATCAATTGCTTGTTGTTATGGTAGCTATTAACTGAAACAAACTCATAATCTCTTACGATTGAATGGATATCTTCCTCGAGCATAGCGTCACTGTCCAGGAATACCCCGCCATTCAGATAAAGGAAATAATATCTGAAAAGGTCCGCCCGATGTGCGCCGTTGGAAAAACTATAAAACTTATTTACAATATCAGGAAAGTCAGCAACGGGATTACTCGTAAAATAATCAATAATATCATCATCGGAAAAGAATAAATAATCCCAACCTGGTGTTTTTTCTTTTATCATCGAAACAACATGTTCAGGCGGTTTTTTTAAACTGGTCTGAAATAGTACTTTTGGTATTTTACATTTAATATCCATTGTAAATCTGAACTTTTTGCCCGACGAATATCAATAAAAACAGGCATTCGATTTCATGCAGAAGCTTTTTGTCGATAATCCATTAAAATTTCATCAGCCCGCCCTTTGCGCTTAATCTTACCCTTTTCAATCCAAAGGATCGAGTCACACTGCTCCAGGGTACTCAGCCTGTGGGCTATGATGACCAATGTTTGCTTCCCTTTAAAACTGTATATGGTTTCTTGTATAGCTCTTTCACTCCTGTCGTCCAGAGAGCTTGTGGCTTCATCAAAAATCATCACTTCAGGTTCATTATACAGTGCCCTGGCGATAGCCACCCTCTGCTGCTGCCCTCCCGACAGTTTTATGCCCCGTTCCCCGACCTTTGATTCGATAGAGTCGGGGAGGTCATCAAGAAAATCATCCATGGACGCCATACGGCAACATTCCAACACACGCTCACTGTCAATAAGATCTTTTTCTACGCCGAAAGCCACATTCTCCGCTAGGGTACCGTCGTAAATAAACGGAGACTGGGGTACGTATCCGGTCATATCCAGCCATGCTTTCCGTGTACTTTGGTCCAAGGGGATTCCATCAATGCAGATCACACCTGAAGTGGGCTCCAATAATCCGATGAGCAGATCCACCAGGGTACTCTTTCCAGCCCCTGATTTTCCTATGATGCCAACCGTCTCACCTTTTTTAATGGAAAAACTCATCTGATCAAGAATCTTAGAATCATTATTCTGGTATTGGAAAACAACAGTGGAGAAAACAATTTTGTTGCGAAATATCAGAGGTTTCGTTTCGCTTTCATCCAGATACCTGGCATGGTCTTCAATAATTTCAATATACATCGCCTCCGTGGCCAGGTATGGGAGAGAGTGTCTCACCTTGGTCACATTTCTTAAAATTCGATTAATGGCCGGCAAGGCTTTCCAGGCAGTTACCGCGAGAATGGTCATGGTGCCTGTAACGTAGGCCGTGGATTGGTTCATCAGGACCAACATGATAAAAATGGAAAAGAAGATAAGGCTAAACCCAATGGTCTCCAGGATTAATACGGGCAACTCACTCAGCAATTCCTGAACCCCAAAAACCCGAGCTAACGGCTCCGCCTTCTGCGTAAACTTAGCGGAAAAAACCCTCTCCTTTCTGCTGTTTTTTACATCCTTTATTCCTTGGATGGCCATGGAGACTTCTTTATTTATAATGATCTGGTAATTCCGCCCCTTAGACGCCACGGCATCTATCCATGTCCTTATTATTTTATAAATAAACAACGCGGACAATCCGATGACAACGATCACAATCATTGAAATCAGGGGCTGAACTATAAATAAGGCCACCAACATAATCGCCACCATCAGGATGTTATTAAATATCTTCAGACAGGGCTGAAAAAAATTTCTTCCGAGATAAGTACGCCAATGCAACGCATTTATCAAATCCGCAGAATTCATAGACAAATGCCACTGGTATGGAAGTTTTAAAAAGCCCTCAATCAGTATTCTCCCGAAATACGCCTCCATGGCCACGCCGAAGCGATAAATCCAATATGTAACCGTTGCCCTAAGGCTATTTTTCAACAAGATCAATCCCACCATGATCCCCCCCGATCCCAGAATCAGCTCTTTCCGTGAGAAAACCTGCGCCCCCCCCACGAAAGCCTGGACTGTCTTGACATATTTAGAAGCGATCATGGCGTTGGGATCGGTCATACAAGACGCGAAGAAGGCCACAGATCCCAATGCCAGTGTTTCCAGAAATGCAGTAGCGGTCATCCCAAAAAATAAAAACCACATCTGCCTTATTCTCAAGGGCTGAAGACGTGAATACACCCATTTAAAGGATTTAAGATAACTATTAGTCTGTTTATCCTGCATGGGATCTGTTACATTCTGTAGAGCATTTGCGCCCCTCGTATGATTAAGCGAATTAATTCCGATACATTGTCTATAATAAACACGCCACCACAAATCAATAGCGATATGTATTTATTACCGGCAGAACTGAAAGTCACCCATTAATGCTTCGTTCGATAATTTGTTCATGCGTCGCATGACAATGGGCAAAACTTTCACCTCAAAAGACCAAGTACCCCAATCTTTCGGATATCGCTGCAGTCTCCTGGATCATCCTGTTCTGTTGTTCTTTTGAAAACAATTCAGGCCATTTTGACTCTGGTTTATATATCTTTTTTTTAACCTGTTGGGCCCTTATTTTCATATTTTCAACCGCGATGTGGGTTTCGTAAACACTCTGCCCACCTTCAAGAACTTCGGAATGCCAATCAAGACCTAAAAAGGTAAGTGCATCTCGAAAAACCCTTTCAGGCTCAGCAATAAGCTCTTCAAAATAGATCAAATGGGTATTGGGTTTTTCTTTCCAATTTAACAGCGCTTCATTGTCCAGATTCCATCTCTCAATGGATAGAGATAAATCGTTAAACCGCAAATATAAGGAAGCAATGGTGTCCATTGGATTTCTTGTAATAAGAATAAGTTTGGATTCCGGAAGAAGACGTCGGATGCGGTTTAGGCAATGAATATGTTTCGGTGTTTTTTCCACAAAACAAATCTTTTGATCTTGTTTTGAAATATATATCCATTCTTTTACAATACCCTTCGGGTGTAAAAGAGATTTATTTGGATAAAAGATCTGGGACTCGCGTCTTATGGTAAATATGGCCGGATGTTGACCCAGTTTTGATGCCACCAAGGTTGTTCCGCTGTGTCCACACCCCGCAATGAAACACGGGGTCACCTCTTGATTCCTTATCGGAACCACCGTCCAGTCACTGGCCAGAACAATTGCCCGCTTCAAATACCAGCGAAAGGCCTTTCGAAACAACATACGGTTATCTGATCTATATTTATTTCTTACTCTCATTTTATGGCCATTTTCACCTGGCAGCCGTATTACTTTTTCGATTTAGCATCTTGTTTACGGTTATCATAGCATCAAACAGCGCCTTTTTTCCATTTGGAAGGCAGAGAAAAACCAAAAGATAAATAAGGCTACTTATGAGACCGTTCAACAGGATGATCTTGATATGTCCTCCATCAAACCTGAAATACTGTAAATTGAAAATACAGATCACGACGCAAGCCGACAGTGTTGATTTCCAGAAGGATTTAAAATAGTCCAGGGCCTCAATGATTTCACCATTGAAAACGATAAGAGCGCAAATCAAAAACGACACCAATGAAAACAATGACATGGTGATTGCAATGCCAACAATACCCCACCACACACCCACAGCGATCCCCAGAACAATGGCAGAATTATTGATCAATGCAAGATATGCGATTTTATTCACTCTTTTCCCGGAATGGAAGGTCGAGGTCTGAAACCATCCAATGGGGCGCATCAAATTTTTAGCTAAAAAAAATGGAAGCAACCCCTGAAACACTGGAATGGCGTTTACCCACTTATCGCCCAAAACTAACAAAACAATGCTTTCGCTAGATAGATACAACACCATGAGCACCGGGGTGAATACAAACAAAAACAACTCACTGAGCAAAAGAAAATAACGTTTGAACTTAACCACATCATCCTGTAGCCGAGACAAACCGGACACTGCAATACTGTTGAGTGGCCAGGCAATGAATTTGCCAGGCATTTCGCCAAGATTGAATCCCCGTGTATAAAACCCAAGTGCAGAGCTGCCGAGAAATTTTCCAATAACAATCTTATCAAGCTCGCTGACAAAACTTCTGAAAATTGCATTTCCTGACCAAACCGTGCCAACCTTAACCAGCCCCATGTCAAAATGGTCGAATCGGCCTGGCCTGAACCGACAGAACCACCAAATCAAAACCATTTTGATTCCTTCATAACTAACCGGCATTGCCACCAGCGCCCAATAGCCTCCCCCCCATAAGGCGAGTATAACGGCCACAACTTTTGATAACGCCTTCGCTGCCAAGTCAACACCAGACAAAATGCCAAACTGCATGGTTCTGGATAAAAGGGACAGATGAATCGCCGATAATCCCGAAAATAAAATCATTAGCGCCATTATCCGGGTAATACTTGTCAAATTGGCTTCGGTGTAGAACCAGGCAACTATCGGCGCACAAAAGACGGACAACACCCAAACTATCAGGGTAATCGCCATACTCAACCAGAAAAAACTGTTTAGCTGGCTGTGCCCAAGTGTTTTACTCTGGACCACCCCGGTGGATAGGTGTTGACCCAATACGACCTTAGGCATGGCAATGAACGTTGCGGCCATGGCAACATAGCCGAAATCCTCAGGCCTCAAAAGGCGTGCTAATACAGCAACCGATGCTATGTTTATACAAAATTTTAGAAGGTTGATTCCTGCCGTTATTAAATAGGCGTACAGGCTTTTCTTGCCAATATTTTTCGCCTGGTGCTTCTGCTTAAAATACAATTCTATTGGTTTTCTATGAAATGGCATATTCCTACGTCTACAACCGGAAAAGAGTTTCAATATCTTTGCGGTATACCGGTTTGAAGAATTCTGAGCGAACTTGCGCGGCAATTTTGGAGAATAACGCCCTGTCCTCCTTGCCTGGGTGAAAACAAAGTCGAACCGTTTCCGCCAATAATTCTTTTTCTTCAAAGCAAAGAGCCCAAATAGTTCTGGGTATACGCAAAGGGATAATGTTTTTTGTTACGTTAAGTCTGCTTCCAACCACAATCACAGGAACACCATAGGCGATAGATTCCATACAAACCGTTGAACCGCTACTTATCAGCAAATCTGTATACTCAATAAGGTCCGGAAAATTCCCCCCTGCAATTGAAAAGACTTCCGGCCAGGAACCGAGCATCTCCAATACGCGGTCAAAGTCTAAGGAAGGGTGTGGCTTAATTAAAACTTTAGGGTTGTATCCCACGATCTGATCTTTTACAGCCACCATCATGCGGAGGATATCCAGGCTGTCCTCCACCCAAATAGGTAAAGCAACAAGAATTGTCGGCCGATCTGTATGAAACTGCCCCAAAGGCTTTATTTTTTTTTCATGAATATCCGTGAATCTGAATCCCGATGCCACAAACACCTTAAGATCCGGATGATTTTCTTTTACAATACCGGTCAACCCGCTGCCGATGACGGCTATTTTATGGGGCAGCACCCCTGCATCAGCCTCAGCCTTGGTGGGTTGAAGATGAAAGTTCCATTTATACGCACCGATAAGGCCCTGGTAGCCGATGCTCGGCGTTTGGGGAAAAAACTTGTTTTTTCCACGGTTGAATCCCCGGTCCACCACTTGGTTTTCAAACCAGTCCACCACAAGCTTCAGTTTGATATTTTCTTCTTTCAGTCGTTTGAAAAACCGGTAAAACAAAATGCCCCGAAATGATGTCCTAAGGGCGATCCGGTGCCTGAAGTCTGATTTGAGAATAGGGGCGATGTTCACCCCCCGGAACTCAAAACGGTTCAAGTTGATTCGCCGGATCTGCAAGGGGGCTGACAAGGCAAACAGGTAATCCTGGATTTTCAGGAAATCGAAGGGATAGAGAAAATTTTCATCGGCTTCTTCAGAGAGCTGGATGATATGTGAAAGTTTTCGCCAGGTAATGACATTGGGGACAAAATAAATGAGCCGTCTTTCTCTGGGGCTCAGCACCTGGTCAAGACCGGTGTAATATCGTTCCTTGAACTTGCCGGATTTGAATATATAGGTGCTGAAAAAGGTATCTAACAGAGTGATGGGCACATCCCTGGGGATTTTTCTCTGCCTGCGGCCCTGCTTGCACCACAGATAAACCATGGCCCAGTGCAAATTTCTCACTATATCGTAAAAGGGTTTGAGTATCCGCTTTATCCGTATCGACAATGTGGCCGAGCTTTCAACGGTTATGTCTTTTTTTTGGGCAGAAAAGTATTGCACCAGAATTATTTTCAGCGCATCGCTTTTTACAATCACCTTATCCAGGGGGCGGGTCTGTTCGACATTCTGTACCATCGCCAGACAGCAAAGGTTATAGAAGAGATCGGACACATAATTATTCCGGCTTAACAGGTTGTTTACCTGCCAGAAAATACTATGGTCCGTTTTTTGGCGGATGCTGTCAACAAGGTCATGGTATTCGGCCTTGATTTCATCGATAATATTGTCAAACAGACGGGCCTCTTGCGTGGACAGATCAGTGAAGTTCAGTTCGCGATCAGCCGACATGGGTTTCCACCAGATCCAGAAGCGGTCCGATATCCTTTTCGCCGGAATACGAAACCTGGGAAAAGGAAGTTTCCGGAAGGTTTCGATCAAGAATATCCCGGATGGCAGGCAGGCGCGTGTCGCCGTAAAGGCAGATCAGCTTTTCCATCTGGACCCTGTGGCTGAAAAACAGGTCCTGAACCAGCGCCAGTTTATCCAGTCCCCGGTCCCGGGACAACGGTTTGAACGCAAACGCCGTATCCCGCTGAATGATGATCCAGTGAACCGGTGTTCCGGACTGTATCAGGGTATTGGAAAACGGCGGTACCCTTAGATCAACCTTGGTTCCGGGATTCAGGTACCGGTATACCTTCACCGGAAGTCCGGCCGGCCAGATCCGGCCGGCAGCTCGGTCCAGAAACCCACGGGCAATACCCGGGAAAAGGGGAGTCAACCGGTGGGGGAGAAATGAAGACAGCCACGGCAGAAGATCAAAATGGTATTGGCTGATGGCCGCATAGGGTTCCACCATGCTCAACCGGTTCCGGCAAAGAAATAACTTATCGTCACCAAGGCACTGCCATCCCTCCCTGAGCAAAGAGAGCAGAATCGGCGTCTTACCCATTCCCTGGTGCCCGGAGAAAACCACTGTTTTTCCCTGCTTCGACACAGCGGCACCGTGAACGAGAAGCCGGTCCCGTGACTTCATCATCAGGTAAATCGCAAAGAGCACCATACCGTAAATCCGTCCTTCACGGGCATACTTAGGACAGAAATGGAGGTGAACCCGCAGATCAGGTGAAAAAAAAATGCAGAATTCAGGCGTCCTGCCCCGCAGCAGGCAGACCACCGTATGCCCCTGGTATTCTGCCGTTGTAAAGCCGTAAATATGATTCAGATGGCTCGAAAATGCCGGGATGTCCGGGGAAGATGCCATCGGGGCCACCACCACATCGGCACTGCCCGGATCATGATCCACCGTATTTTTCACGGCAAAGTGCCCGAGGTTGGCCTCAAATCGTGCTCTGAGACCCGGTGTAAGCCCACTGGTATGAATAACAAAAAGATCGTGGCAGGCGAGGACAAAAGGAGATGCCATAGATCAGAGCCCCGGTGCCTCCGCCTGGTTGTACAAGAATACCGCATCAATGCCGTAGGCGATGAATTGGTAACCCTGGGCGACCTTTTCGGCGAGCAGGCCCTGATCCGGTTGTACCACATGAATACCCGAGGGTATGCCTGCTTTCCTGCAACAAACTTCGATTTTATCCAGAACCGATTTAAACTCGGGCCGGCTAAATTCCGCGGTCATCCCCATGGATCCTGACAAGTCATAGGGACCGATGATAATGGCATCCAGTCCAGGCACCCTAAGGATGTCTTCCAGCTGATTTACGCCGGCAATACTCTCGATTTGAGCCACCATAAAAAGATCATCACCGTGGGTTTCGGCATAGCCTTCAAAATCTTTTCCAAACAAGTTCGCCCGGGAGTAGCCGACTCCCCGGCATCCCTTTGGGGGATAAAAGGCCATGGAAATCCATTCTTCCAGATCCAGGGCCGATTCCACCATGGGAACAATGATCCCCCTGGCACCGGCATCCAGGGTCTGCTTGATCTCTTTTGAGCCTCCCCGGGCGATCCTGGCGAAAGGCAGGGTCCCCCCCAGAGCCAGCGCGCGAAATACATCCGGCAGTCCTGATAAGGAAAAATGTCCATGTTCAAGATCTACAGCCACCCAGTCGTACCCTGCCTGCCCCATGATTTCTGCAGCCGAAGGACAGTCCAGTTGCATCCACGATCCCAGCGTTACCCCGCCCTTTTCAAGTTTTTCCCGAATTTTTTTTACAGAAGCCGGTGAGGCAGATTTATCTGCCATGGATGGTTCCCCCTTCCAATTGGTTAAAATCCTCAGCCCAGTGGATATCCGGATGCTGAGCCAACAACGGAGCCGCCGGTCCGGGGAGTATTCCCATGAAATCAACCCGGCAGGCCGTGGCGGCCTTGTAGTCACTACCCGCATCCCCGAAAAAAAGGCATTCCCGGTGATTCAAACCGTGGCTGTCAATGATCCTGGCTAAATTTTCAGTCTTGCTCCCGCCTGACCCCAGCGCGGCTGTAAAATAAGAACGAAGGTTACGACGCTCAAGGATGATCTCTAATTCCTCATCTGGCGTGGCAGAATCCACAAAACAGGGGACCCCCAGCGTCCGGCACCGTTCAAGGAACCGCCCTACTCCCGGGATTTCGCGAGAGGCAATGACCTTTTCCATAACAAGTCCGGAAAACTTCCGGCAAAGACGTTCCAATCCTGTTTCATCCAAAGGGTCATCCAAAAAATGTGCGTGGTAGTGGACAAACTTCTCCTTGCGGGTCATGCCGCCGTGTGCCCTGTGATGATCAATCACCTTCGTCTGAATCTTTGGGCCATATTCCATAAAAAGCGCACCAAACGCCTCAGTTTTTACTTCCACCGAATCGGCCAAAACGCCGTCAAAATCAAAAATCAATCCGCTGTAGAGTTTTCCGGCAATCTCAATGGCCCCCATTACTTATACTCCGGGAAGATGGGATCATTTTCCATCAACACTTCCACGGCCTGTCGGTCGCTTTCGGTGTCCACTGATTTTGAAAGGTAGCGCGAGGGCACCATTCTGACCTTGTATCCGTGCTGCATGGCTCTGAGCATCTCGACGGATTCTTGAAGTTCCAGAGGGCTTTCAGCCAGTTCATGATTGAACTTCTGCATGAAATGCCACCGGAACGGCATGATGCAGACCTGTTTCCACCAGGCACACCTGGCCTCTTCATGGTCTGTTGAAGGGATGGGAGATCGGGACATGTACATGGCGTTCATCTCAAGGTCGCAGACCACCTTTATTTCTGCCGGATCATTCCATTCATCTTCCTCAATCTTTCTACAGAGATTGCTGACAAAAACGTTCTCTTCCTCCAGCAACGGCCGGATGGCAAGATCGATCATCTCGGGATGCACCAGGGGC
>CAJWHT010000183.1 GCA_913041495.1 uncultured Desulfobacteraceae bacterium
CGTCATGTATGCCGGCAAGATCATTGAGTACGGCCCAACGGACCGGGTGGTCCACAACCCGACCCATCCGTATACCACCGGACTGATCGGTTCTATTCCGGGCTCCATTCCGCCGGGTGAGGACCTAAAGCAGATCCCGGGAATGATGCCCACCCTTACGGCTATTCCGCCGGGATGCGCCTTTAACCCCAGATGTGAGCTGCGTCAGGATATCTGCACCCGGAAGGTGCCTTTGCTGGAAGATAAGGGCAACGGGGTCATGGCAGCCTGCCACATGAAATAGAAAAGACAGCTTTTAAGGATATATTATGAATACTGAACAACCGCTTGTGACCATGGACAATGTGGTCAAACATTTTGATATTTCCGGCGGCCTGTTGGATCAGCTCACCTTTAATCAGGGGAAATTCCAGCTTGAAAAGACCACGGTAAAGGCCGTGAATGATGTCTCTTTGTTTGTGAATAAAGGTGAGACTTTGAGTGTGGTGGGGGAGAGCGGCTGCGGCAAGTCCACCCTGGCCCGGGTCATCATGGGGCTGCACCGTCCCAACTCCGGTGAGGTCCGGTTTGAAGGCAACCGCATCGACAATCTCACCCATGAGGGGTGGATGCCCTACCGGAAAAAGATGCAGATGATTTTCCAGGACCCTTATGCCTCCTTGAACCCCAGAAAGACAGTGCGGCAGACCCTGGAAGAACCTTTACGGTTCCACAATCCGAAAATGAGTGCTGCCGAAGCCGGGGACAAGATCGCCGACGTCATGCAGCAGGTTGGGGTTGATCCGGCCTGGATCACCCGGTATCCCCACGAGTTTTCCGGCGGACAGAGGCAGAGGATTTCCATTGCCCGCGGTCTGATTCTGGATCCCCAGTTCATCGTAGCTGATGAACCGGTTTCCGCTCTGGACGTTTCCATTCAGGCCCAGATTCTCAACCTGCTCATGGAACTGAGGGAGAAGATGAACCTGACCTACCTGTTCATCACCCATGACCTGTCCGTGGTCCATCACATCTCCAACCGGGTGGCCGTGCTTTACCTTGGCACCCTCTGCGAGCTGGCCCCGGCCCACGATCTGTTCTACGAGCCAAGACACCCCTATACACGGGCGCTGCTCTCCGCTATCCCCAAGGTGGGGGAGAAAAAGGCCAAGCATATCAAACTCAAGGGTGAGGTGCCCACACCGGTGAACCTGCCCACAGGCTGTGTTTTCCACGGCAGATGCGTCTACGCCAACGACCGCTGTTCCCAGGAAGTGCCCACGCTCAACGAACTGCCCAACGGCGGCTTTGTGGCCTGCCACGGAGTTGAGGAAGGCCGGCCTATGGACTAGGGTCTGGCCTGGCTCAAATATTTATTTTGAAAAAAGCTCCCCCGGCGGAACGTATTCTGCCGGGGGAGCTTTTTTTCTAAGAGGGATTGAGCGATGTCTGAATCTGATCCAGTACCTCGGTGGGAATATTCAACGATTCTGTCATATAGTTGTTCAATGCTGCCGCGGTGCCCGCATCCATGTCTGGGGTTCTATACCCGTCCAGCATTTTCTTTTTGATCCGTCCGATATTTTCCAGGATCTGGTCGTTAGGATTGTTGGAAATCATGTGGCCTCTCAAGCCAATGAACGGATGCCAGGAATCGGTACGGCAGCGTTCCGCCGTCTGCCTGGAGGTCAGGAACTGGCCGCCGATACCCACCTCTTTGATGACGTCAAAGGCAAAGTCTTCGGGATCATCTTTAATGTCCGCCAGAAAAGCTTCGATCATGGAGATGATTTCAAGGTCCACGATAAATTGTTCATAGGATGTTGCGCCGTAGGAATCCAGGATGCCGGCGGAATGGACGATGAGGTTGACCCGGTTCTGACAGGCCGTAAGCATGGACATCATGGCTTCATAGCCGCTTTGGACGGAAACGCCTTTGGCATCGGTGTTGGTGCCTCCGGTCCGGCTGGGCAGGCCGTACATCCGGGCCAGCTGGCTGCAGTATTTTGCCTGGACGGAATAGCCGGGTGAGCCGATGGATATCTGACCGCTCTGCATGTCGGCGGCATAGGACTGGAGGCCGTAAATAACCGGGGTGCCTTCCCTGAGCATCTGTGCGATGGCGATACCGGCCAGGGCCTCGGCATTGGCTAAGGAGATGTTGCCGGCCATGACGATCGGGCCGGTGAGGCCGGCTGCAGGGGCAGGGGAGATGATCATGGGTTGTCCGAGCCGGGCGCAGACCATCATGGTTCCCAGGGCGATGTGATCGATCTGAAGAGGGCTCAGGGTGGATACCATGGTGATGACATGGGGGCGTTTGACCAGGTTCTCCATTCCGCCCAGGGCAATGGCCGCCATCTCCATAATCTGCTCCACTTCCTGGGTGGTACCGGGGATGCCCATAAGGCACTTGTCCGAATGGGTCAAGGTGGCATAGGTCATGATGGCACTGCTCTGGCCGGCCGGGATGTCTGACGGCTGAACCAGGATGCCGCCGTTCAGCTTGAATTCCTGGGTCTGGTGGACCAGTTTGACGAAGGTTAAAAAATCCGACATGTCAGCCGGCCGGCGCATGCCGTCAGGATCCACAATGGTGGGGGTGCCGTATCCGGAGGCATACTCCGTATGATCACCGCCGATGAACATGTCGTAATCACTGTTTCTGGCATAGACGGTGAACCGACCCGGTGCCTTGTTCAGCCAGTGGTAAATCTGTTTTTCAGTAAAATAGGCGGTATTGCCGTCAATGCGAATCCCCTTTTCCGCCATCATTTCAATTATTTCAGGGTGATGAAGACGAATCCCGATTTCATTGAGAATGCGGATCGAAGTGTTATGGATCTTCTTGAGTATGTCGGACATGGTCTAGGTTCTCCTCGGCACAGGTGTGGTTTAGATCCACATAGAATGAAAATCTGGAATTTGTCAACTGGAATTTATTAGTAGGACTGTATTTGATAGTTTTAATTTTTCATATTGATATATCAATTTAGTATAAATGTGTATATCAACTCCCAGACAATATGTCGAATATAAAAGAACTGTTGAGAATATTTCCGCTATATTATATGAACAGATAAATCGCTCACCCCCTTCTCAGGAGAAATTGAATGGCCGCAAAACCCACAGATGCAGCGAAACTAACTATTTACAATTCCATAAGGGCTGAGATTATCAGCGGGGAACGTAAACCCGGTGAACGCCTTTCCATAGACCTTTTGAAAGAAAAGTTCGGCACCTCCGTAACTCCGGTCAGGGATGCCCTCCAGATGCTCAGCCAGGAAGAGTTGATCACCATCAAGCCCAGATCCGGGTATTACGTGACCCTGGTGACCCTGAAAGAACTCAACGACATGATGGATTTGCGCGGGATCCTGGAACTTGCGGTGGTGGAACGGGTGGTCAAGAAAATTACAGATGATCAGATCCGTACCCTTGAGGATATTCACAAGGGATACACCGATGATAAAACCGAGTCCTTTATCCGGTATACCGACGAGAACCGGAAGTTTCATGTCATGCTGGCCGAGTTTTCCGGTAATCATGAACTGGCGCTCCAGGTGGGGCATCTTCATGACCGCCTGGCCCGGTTCATGGTCATGAGCAACCCTGGGACCGAAATGATTGATATTCATTTCAGGATGTTGGAACGTCTCAAAGCAAGGGATTTGGGCGGTGCCATCAAGGCCATGCAAAAGGAACTGGCCAACGGAAAGTATCTGATCATGGAACGGATTATGGAGGAAGAGGCCAGTTTCTGGCATCTGGGCGCATCTTCACCCGGATAAAATATGGAGAAGACGTCAGTATATTTCCCATAATTGATATATCAATTATGAATTTTGATTCTACCGTTTTTTATTTTGCTGTTCTGTTTAAATAAGTTGTTGATCCCAAAATTCTTTCATGATACAGATTGTCTTCGTGGAGAAATAGACAACGCCTGCATAACCAACAGCGGAGGACCATAGCGTGATCCAGTCAGCACATTCAACCAACCGGTCCGTGGGACTGAATATACTCACCGACGACCAGATTTACGAAATCCGTCAGGCTGCCTTTGACGTGGTGGAGAAGGTCGGGTTCAAATGTACCCACAAAGGCGTCCGGAAAATGATGCAAAAGGCCGGGGCAAAGGTGGCGGAATACAATATCAGGATTCCCCGCTACATTGTCCAGGAATGCCTGGTGACAGTACCCAAAGGCTGGACCATTTATGACCGTGAAGGCCGCCGCGCCATGCAGGTGGAAGGGGAAAATTCCTACTTCGGCACCTCAACGGGCTCTCCCAATACCCGGGATGCCTTTACCGGCGAGATCCGCCCCACCACCATTCAGGATATTGAATGGGGGGCCAGGGTGGCCGACTATCTGCCCAATATTGATTTTGTCATGCCCATGGGTACGGCCCAGGATGTACCGGCGGATACGGCGGAACTTTACGAAATCCCGGCCATGCTGAAGAATACGGTAAAGCCCTCGGTGTTCCTTTGCTATTCCTCCTTGGGCTGTGAGTACGTCTACGAGATGGCTGCCGCAGTGGCCGGCGGTCAGGAGGCCCTGAGCGAGAAACCCTTTATCATCGCCTATCCCGAAGCCATTGCACCCCTTCATTTTTCAGATGATGTGGTCAACCGGATTCTGGTGGCGGCCGACCGGTTCATGCCCCAGATTCCCGGCTCCACCGTCCAGGCCGGAGCCACGGGTCCGGTCACCCTGGCCGGCGTTGTCACCCAGATGACGGCAGAGGCCATGGTCCATATTTCCATTGCCCAGCTTAGAAAGAAAGGCTGTCCTGTGTCCATGAGCGGCAACGCCGGCATCCTGGACATGCGGACGGCACTGATGACCATGGGGGCGCCGGAAAACAGCCTGGCGCTTATCGCCCAGGCTGAAGTGGCCCAGTCTTTTAATCTGCCCTCATGGGGCCTGGCAGGAGCGACCGATGCCAAACGCCTGGATGTCCAGGCCGGTGTTGACTCCACCTTTTCCATTCTATCCCAGGCCCTGTCCAAGCTGAACCTGATCCACGATGTGGGCTATATGGCGGCCGGTATGGCCTGTTCCCTGGAACAACTGGTGCTGGGCAACGAGACCATCGGTATGGCCAAGCGGTTTACAAAAGGGATCACCGTAAACAGTGATACCCTGGCCAGGGAAGTCATTGAAAACGTGAAACCGGCCGGCCATTTCCTGGGCCAAAAGCACACCATGGAAAATTTCAAAAAGGAATTGTGGGCCACCAAAATCATGAATCTCCAGAGCATTTCCGCCTGGGAATCTGCGGGCCGGCCCACCATGGAAGACCGGGTAAAAGAAGAAATACGGATGATACTTGATACCCACTCCCCCAAACCTTTGAGCGATAAGGTATTGACTGAGCTGGACCGTCTCCGGAAGGAAGGGGAAAAAGAGATCCGCGCAAAACTAGAAAAAGGATAGACCATGACAGAACAAAACTACGATGCCATCATCATCGGCACCGGTATCATCGGCAACTGCATTGCCTATGAGATGGCAAAACAGGGTAAAAAAACACTGAGTATTGATAAACTGGGCGGATCCGGGTGCGGCTCCACAGCCGGATCCTGCGCCATCATCCGTCTTTATTATTCTTCTCCGGAAGGGGTGGCGCTGGCCCGGGAGGGCTACTACTACTGGCTGGACTGGAAACGCTACTTGCGAGTGACCGACCCTGAAGGCATGGCCTATTACAAAAATACCGGCGCCATGGTGTTTAAATCCAACCTGAACAAAAACCTGAAACCCGTTATGGCATCCCTGGATGAACTGGGTGTCGGTTACCTGGAGCTGACTCCGGAACAGATGGCGGATTATCTGCCCAACCCGGATCTTAGGTCCTTTCACCCACAGAAACGCATGGACGAAGAGGGTTTTGGCGAAGCCACGGGTTCTTCTGTCAACGGCGCTGTTTATGTGCCGGAATCCGGTTTCGTCAGTGATCCCAAACAGTCCACCCACAATGTGGAAGTGGCTGCCAGAGCTGTTGGGGCGGATTTCCTGTTCAATGCCAAAGTCACCTCTATCCTGACAGAGGACGGCCGGGCAGCCGGGGTCGAACTTGAAGATGGTAGATCTTTTAAAGCCCCTGTGGTGGTGAACGTGGCCGGCCCCCATTCCAGCCAGATTAACGAGATGGCCGGGGTTGTGGATAAAATGAAGATCAGCACCCGGGCCCTTCGGGTGGAAGTGGCTCATGTGCCTGCCCCGGACGGGGTGGACTGGGAGGCTCAAGCCCCCATTACCTCTGATTCCGACACCGGTGTGTACACCCGGCCTGAAACCGGCAATCACGTGCTGATCGGCAGTGAAGAACCCAAGTGCGATCCCCTGGAGTATGTGGATCCGGACGATTACAACCTCAACTTTACGGATCAGCTCAAAACCCAGGCCTACCGGGTGGCCATGCGGGTTCCGGAACTGCGTATCCCCAACAAGAACCAGGGGCTGGTGGATCTTTACGATGTGACCGATGACTGGTACCCCATTTACGATAAGTCGGATCTGCCCGGGTTTTACCTGGCCATCGGCACCTCGGGAAACCAGTACAAGAATGCCCCTGTTGTGGGGGCTTTTATGGCCGGTCTGATTGACTACTGCGAAGCCGGAAACGACCATGATGAAAATCCCTATCAGTACCGGATGAAGTACATGGACCGTACCCTGGATATCGGTTTTTTCAGCCGGAACAGAGAGATAAACCAGGATTCTAGTTTTTCTGTTATCGGGTAGGACTTTGGATAGGGAAATACTAGTAATAAAAAAATTTGCAATATTTGGTGTGATGTGTATGATACATGCATATTTCACATGAAAATATTTTGTACGCAAAACAGTTGAAACGTATTAATTGTAGGAGATGTTTAGTTATCATTATTAAAGTAGGGAGGGAGATATGACACGCAAGATGCACCCGGCTGTAAAAGATCTTAAAAGCGATATGGAAAAGGGTAAGCTTTCCAGAAGAGAGTTCATCCGTATGTCCACCCTGTTGGGGGTTTCCGCATTCACCGCCACCCAGATGGCAGGACTCGGCTGGGTCAAAAAGGCCTTTGCCGGCAATATCAAACGGGGCGGTACCATGAGAGTGGCCACTTCCCTGCAGAAAATTGCCCATCCGGCCAATTACTCCTGGATCGCCGGTTCCAACGTCACCCGGCAGGTGGCTGAATACCTGACGCTCACCGACGGCAAAAATATCACCCATCCTTATCTTCTTGAAAACTGGGAAGCCAGTGATGATCTGAAAACCTGGACCTTCAACCTGCGCAAGGGCGTTACCTTCAACAACGGGGATGCCTTTGTTGCCGATGACGTTATCTTCTGCATGAACCAGTGGCTGGACGATAAGGTCGGTTCTTCCATGAAGGGAATGATCGGTGGGTACCTGGATACCACGGGCATTGAAAAGGTCAACGACCACCAGATCAAACTTCATTTGAAGATTCCGGAAATCGCCGTTCCCGAGCATATGTTCCATTATCCGGCCCAGATTCTCAATCATAGAACCTTTGAAGGGGACTTCCTCAAGGCACCCCACGGCACCGGACCCTATACCATGGAAGAGTACAGGGAAGGTGAAATGGCCATCATCAAGGCCCGGTCAGACTACTGGGGCAAAGGTGCCGACGGCAAACCGCTGCCCTACCTGGACGGCATGAAATTCATCGACATGGGTACGGAAACCGCCCCCATGATCGCTGCCATGAAGAGCGGTGACATCGATTTCATCGATATGTCCGACATCGCCGGCACCGACATTTTCATGGCCCTGAAAGATGATCCCAAAGCCCAGATCCTCACCGCTCCCACGGCCTCCGCCCGTGTACTTCGTATGCGTGCCGACATGAAACCCTTTGACAACGAAAAGGTCCGTCTGGCCATCAAAAAATGCCAGAATCACGAAAAGATACTGGCCTTGGCGCAGATGGGGCAGGGGCTGGAAGGCCAGGATTTCCACGTATACCAGTTGCATCCGGAATACTGCGAATTCAAAACCCCGGCCTATGATCCCCAGGGGGCTAAAAAACTTCTGGCCGAAGCAGGCTATCCCAACGGCATCGAAGTCAATCTGGCCGTGGGCTCTGGATGGCCCGACGTTGTCCGGTATGCAGAAATCCTGAAACAGGACGCCATCGCCGGCGGTGTTAAAATCAACATCCAGACCATGCCCAACTCCCAGTACTGGGAAAAATGGGATCAGGTTGATTTCGGTATCACCCCCTGGACCCACAGACCCCTGGGTACCATGGTGCTGAACCTGGCTTACAAAGGCGATGAAAACGGCAAACCCGTTGCCTGGAATGAAACCAAGTGGGTGGACGAGGAATTTTCCGCACTGCTTGAAAAAGCCAATGGTACCTTGGACGTGGAAAAACGGCGCAAGATATTCTGTGATCTCCAGAGAATCCAGTACGAACGCGGCACTGTCGGCATCGGCTACTGGAGAGCGGTCTGGATGGTTGCCGGCGCCAACGTGAAGGGGCTGGACGGCCATCCCAACGGATACATGCTGTTCAACGAAGTATCCTTCTCATAAATTCACCTGTTAAACATGTCCCGCCTGCAGGCAAAATACCTGCAGGCGGGTAATCTAAACCTGAACAGGGATATTTTATGATCGTATTCATCGTAAGAAGATTTTTACTCCTGCTGCTGACCATGGTGCTGGTGTCCGTGGCGGTGTTCATGATCGCGGAATGGTCTCCGGGCAACATCGCAAAAAACGTACTCGGTGCCTTTATCACGCCTGAACAGGAAGCCTCGTTTTTAAAACAAAACGGGTTTGATAAATCCATGCCCACCCGGTATCTGTACTGGGTGGCCGGCAACGACTGGATCGCCTCGGGCAAAATCGGCATGCCGCTGAAAAAGCAGATTACCGATAAGGGCTTTGAAGAGTGGTGGGCCGTGGATGATGACGGTTCTCTCCTGCGCTGGAAGGTGGATGGGGATACCCTGGTGGCTATCCGCAAAAAGGATGACGGCACCACGGAAGAGTTCAAGGACGACAGCCGCTGGACGGCCATAGACGGCGGAAAACATGAGTTTTGGGGCGTGGATACCCAGAATCATGCCGTCCGCTGGGTCAAAGGCGACACGGAAAAAGTCTGGGTTTTTGTCATGGGAAGCGGCTGGGTGGAATCCTCAGGCGGTCCCAAAGAGTATATACCCCTGAAAAAGGGATTTGTCCGCGGCGACCCCGGCATCTCATTTCGAACCGGCCGGCCTGTGGCCAAAAGCCTTTTTGTCCGGCTGCGCAACTCAGTGGTCCTTGCAGGCTGCGCCTTTGCCATCGTTATGCCTCTGGCCTTGCTTTTGGGAATGATCGCAGGCCTTCGGGAAGGCTCATTCAAAGACCGCTTTTTATCCATCGGCGGCATGATGTTTTCCGTTGTGCCTGAGTTTGCCACCGGTATCTTTTTAACCCTGATTTTTTCCATGTGGCTGGGCTGGCTTCCCGGCGCTTCGGTGCTCGGAGATGCCGCCCCCTGGGAAAAACCCATGATGCTGGTGCTCCCGGTCCTCACCTTGACCCTGATCGAGCTTGGGTATGTCCTCAGGATCACCCGGGCCTCCATGGTGGAGGTGATGAAATCCCCCTATATCCGTACCGCCTTTCTCAAGGGGCTGCCTTATAAGCAGGTGGTCATGAAGCATGCGGTGAAAAATGCCCTGATCGCGCCGATTACGGTGATCATGCTTCACGTAAACTGGCTTTTGGGCGGTATCGTGATCGTGGAGGTGGTTTTCGGTTATCCGGGGCTTGGCGCCTATCTGCTGGATTCCGCCCTGTACAAGGATTTCAATGCCCTTGAGGCCGGCGCCATGATCATGGTTACCGTGGCCGTGGGCACCCAGCTGATTGCAGATATCATTTACACCTTTTTAAATCCGAGGATACGGTATGCCTGATACAACGAAAACAACACCGGTACCGGCAGACGCCGTAGAAACTGATAATACGGAGAACGGGAGCAACGGCGCCGCGGCTGAAGCGGAAAAACAACCCGGCCGTCTCAGGGAAACCGTCTCTATCCTGCTCAGTTCCAAAACCGCCCTTGTGGGATTTGTCATTGTGGCCTTCTGGGTGGGCGTGGCGGTGTTTGCCCCGTACCTTACCGAGTATTCCCCCTTTGACCAGGACTGGAAAGCCCCGAACAAAGGTCCCTCTGCCGAGCATATCCTGGGAACGGACGAACTGGGCCGGGATCTGTGGGCCCGACTGATTTACGGTGCCAGGGTTGTCCTGGTGGTCATGCCTGTCAATGACAATGTCGTGCTTCCCGGCGGTACCGCCATATGGGGCGTTGTGGTGGCCCTGATCGTGGGGGCCTTTCTGGGACTTGTTTCCGGTTACAAGGGGGGCTGGATTGATGAGATTACCATGCGGCTGTTGGATGCCATGATGGCCATACCGGTGATTTTGCTCTATCTGATTATTGTGGCAGCCATCGGGGCTTCCGCCGTGAACGTGGTCATCGCCATCACCATTGTCGGTGTGCCAGGGATCGCCCGCCTTGTGCGAAGCCTTACTCTGGACATCAAGACCCGGGAGTACATCCGGGCGGCGGAAACCCGGGGGGAGAGCGCCTGGTACATCATGTTCGTTGAGATTTTGCCCAATACCCGCGGCCCCATCATTATCGACGCCATGCTCAGGATCGGTTACGCCATCTTTGCCATGGGAACCCTCGGGTTCCTGGGTATCGGTATGCCGCCACCGTCTCCGGACTGGGGTAGCATGGTTGCCAAGGGCAGGGCCTTTATTCTGATGGGGTCTCCCTGGGCAGCCCTCTGGCCGTCCCTGGCCATCGCTTCGCTGGTGGTCGGCCTCAACCTCCTGGCAGACGGGATTCGTGAAGAATCCATGAGATATCAATAAAGAATAACCCCGCCGTTCCCGGCTGTTGACAGCCGGGAACGGCAGCACACTGGTGTTAAGGAAAGCATGCATGGGACATTCATCTAACGTACCTGTTCTGGAAGTCACAGATCTGGCCATATCCTATAAAACCCGGAAGCGGGATGTACCTGCGGTCCGGGGAGTGAACTTCAAGGTCCACCAGGGCGAGACCGTGGGCGTGGTCGGGGAATCCGGCTGCGGTAAATCCACCATCGCCTTCGGCATCCTGGATTTTCTGGGAACCAACGGCCGGGTGGTGGGCGGATCCATCAAGTTCATGGGTAAGGAGATGGTGGGCGCATCCAAAGCTGAACTGCAGCGGATCCGCGGCAACAATATTTCCATGGTTTACCAGGATCCCATGCAGGCATTGAACCCCTCGCTGACCATCGGTTCCCAGTTGGCCGAAGTACTCACCGCCCACCAGAATATTTCTGCCAACGACGCCTGGGACCGGTGCATCGCCATGCTGGAACGGGTCTACATGCCCG
>CAJWHT010000184.1 GCA_913041495.1 uncultured Desulfobacteraceae bacterium
CAGCCAGCGCCCTGCCGGCGCCATCCCCAATGAGCATGCCGGCAGCAGTGCCGGCAACCGCTCCAATGACTGTGCCCATCTCTTTTTTGGTCGTCTGGCAGCCCACTATCATCGAGAATATCAGTAGAGAGACTACAAGTTTAGAGAAACTGCTTTTGAGTTGAAATTTACATGGCATGAGAAAACCTCCAATGAACTTGAATAAAGAATTAAGAAAAAATGATCAAAATTGAAAATATAGAGAAAAGCAAAGGAAATAGAAATTGGATTGCAACCCGGCTGTCTCCTACTTTTAATTGAGATCCGTAGCTTTCCGCCCCTACCTCGCGGAAGGTTTGGCAAATTGTAAATAAACATCGCTAACCGCGAACAAGATGACATATACCTAGAATTCATGTCAATGATAATTGTATTGAGAATGACTTCAGATATAAGAAATACTACTTTTTACTTATATTTTATAAGGGATATGGCCTCAACATCGTTTGAAAAAGAACCGGCCCTCCCCTGGGGAAAGGGGAGGGCCGGAACCTTAAACGAACAAGGAGGTAATATCAGCTAAAATCTTTCGAAAATAGCCGCAGCACCCATGCCGCCGCCGATACACATGGAAACGACGCCATATTTACCGTCAACCTGCTTGAGGTTTGCGAACATGGTGGCTGTGAGTTTAGCACCGGTGCATCCTAAGGGGTGTCCCAGTGCAATGGCTCCGCCTTTGATATTGATTCTATCCATATATTTTTCCAGGTCCAGTTCCCTGATGCAGTGCAGGGCCTGGGAAGCGAATGCTTCGTTGATTTCCCAGATATCGATATCATCAATGGTCAGCCCTGCTGTTTTCAGGGCGGCTGGAATGGCATATTTGGGACCAACACCCATTTCATCGGATTTGCAGCCTACGGTGGCGTAGGTGACCAGGCGTCCGATGGGGGTAAGGCCCAGTTCATCGCATTTTTCCTTGGAGGCGATAATGGTGGCGGCAGCACCGTCAGTGGTCTGGGAGGCGTTGCCTGCAGTAACAGATCCGGCCGCGGCAAATACGGTTCTCAGTTTGCCAAGCTGCTCCGGGGTGGAGGGACGGATACCGTCGTCGTATTTAACGATTTTGGATTCCTTTTTGTAGGTCCCGTCTGCCTGTTCCACATAATAGTAAGCAGGGGTGGGAACGATTTCGGGAAAGTTGTCCGCCTCTTTGGCTGCGGCCGCTTTGGCCTGGGAGTCTGCGGCAAACTTGTCCTGGTCTTCCCGGGATACGTTGTAGCGGTTGGCTACGTTTTCCGCAGTGACACCCATGGAAATATAGTTTTCAGGGTTTGTCTTGGAATACTCGGGATGAGGGCGGGGTACATTGCCGCCCATGGGGACGAAGGTCATGGATTCGCAGCCAGCGCCCATGCAGACCTCTGACCATCCCATCTGCACCCGTGCGGATGCCAGGGCAATGGCTTCCAGGCCGGAGGCGCAGAAGCGGTTGACAACGGCGCCGGATACCTTTTCCGGGAAACCTGCCATCTGGTTGGCAATACGGCCCAGGTTCAGTCCCTGTTCCGCCTCGGGGAAGGCGCAGCCCAGCATGACATCATCCAGGTCTTCAGGTTTGAGATTCGGGGTTCTTTCCACGGCTTCCTTCATGATGAAGGATGCCAGCTCTTCCGGGCGGGTCTGATTGAACTGACCTCTTTTCTGCTTGCAGCCCGGGGTTCTTACAGATTGTACAATATATGCGTCTCTCATTGTATTCTTCCTCCTAAAAAATTAGCGCTTGTAGATTCCTAAGCCAAAAACAGCTTAGTTTCTAAGCGGCTTCCCGGTTTTCAGCATGTGGTCGATTCTGGCAATGGTCTTTTCTTCTTTACAGAAGTCCACGAAGGCGTCGCGTTCCAGTTTGAGGATGGTGTCTTCACTGACCTCGGAACCTGCCTTCACATCGCCGCCGCTCATGACGTATGCGATCCGTTTGGCAAGGAAGGCATCGTGTTCGCTCATGAACTGGCCGTTGAGCATGTTGTAAAGCTCTGCGTTCACCATACCCTGACCTGCGTTACCCATGACTCTCACCTTCTGCTTCAGCGGGGGAACGTATCCGTCGTCAACCATCTTCAGGACTTCTTTTTTGGCTTCGCCGATGAGGTTGTCGCGGTTCATGACGATCCGGTCGGAGAGACCCAGATATCCGTTACCCTGAGCCTGGGCCGCAGACATGGAAACCGCTGCCATGCCGACTTTCATGAAGGCCGGGATAAAGAGTTTGGCAAGGTCGGTGTCTTTGGCCACTTTGCCGGGAAGGGCGTTGATGTATTTCTTCCAGAGGTTGAGGCAGCCGCCGCCTGCGGGCAGAAGGCCTACGCCGATTTCAACCAGGCCCATATAGAGTTCTGTATGGGCAACGATGCGGTCAGCACCCAGACAGGTTTCGCAACCACCGCCAAGAACCATGCCGTAAGGTGCGGCAACAACCGGGAAGGCAGCGTACTTAGTGGCCTGGATACCGTCCTGGGCTTTTTTCAGGAAGGCGTCTATTTCGGCATATTTTTTGTCGTGGCAGAGTTTGGAAACAAAGGCCAGGTCGGCACCGGCAGAGAAGGCACCGGGCATGCCGCCGGCTTCGTTACCGATAACCAGGCCGGCACCGTTTCTGTCAACATAGTCAAGGGCTTCGCCGATGGTATCAACGATTTCACCGTTGATGGCGTTCATTTTGGTGTGGAACTCAACGCAGAAGACGTCGTCGCCGATGTCAACCAGGGAAGCGGAGGCGTTGGACAGAACGGTCTTGTTGTTGCCCTTGGCAGCAGCGATGGAAACCATAGACTTTGAAACCGGAACGGCTTTGTACTCGCCTGTGGCGAAGTCAAAGTAGTAGCGGATGCCGTTTTCCAGTTTGTAGAAAGTTTTGGCGCCTTTTTCAAGCATTGCCATAACGTTTGCGGGAACCTCCAGGCCTTCGCCTTTCATTCTTTCCACGGCGTCGCTGACGCCGTAGGCATCCCAGGCTTCAAAGGGACCCATTTCAAAATTGTAACCCCATTTCATGGAGTTGTCTATTTCAACGACGGTGTCGGCAATTTCAGGTACCCGGTTGGCCGCATACTGGAAGGCATTTGCCATGCATTTCCAGGCAAACTTGGCGCCGCGGTCGTCGCCTTTGAGCACGCAAGCCATCTTTTCTTCCAGGGTGCCTTTTTTCTTGGCTTCGTCCAGGCAGGGGAAGGTGGGCCGTTCAAGGTCTTCATATTCCAGGGTTTCGACGTTGAGGACCTTGCGCAGCTTTTTCCATTCCGGGGTCAGTTCGGTTTTGTAGAACCCGCCCTGGGTTTTGTTGCCCAGCATGTTCTTTTCAACCATTTTGCCGACGAAGTCCGGCAGGTTCATGGTCTCTCTTTGCTCATCGTCTTCGCAGAGGTCGTAGGAGTTTTTGGCAACGTGGGCCATGGTGTCGAGGCCAACCAGGTCAGTGGTCTTGAAGATGGCTGTTTTGGGGCGGCCAAGGGCCGGGCCGAACAGGGCGTCAACTTCAGGAACGGTGAAACCGTCTTCAACCATGAACTGGATGCAGGCGCCGATGCCCTGGATGCCGATTCTGTTGCCCACGAAGTTGGGGGTGTCTTTGGCCCAGACAATACCTTTGCCCAGGTTCCGCTCACCGAAGGTGGCGATGAAGTCGAGGATTTCTTCTTTGGTTTCTGCGCCGGGGATCAGCTCCAGCAGGTGCATGTAACGCACCGGGTTAAAGAAGTGCGTGCCCATGAAGTGCTCTTTGAACTCCTGGGAAAATCCTTCGCTGATGTCCTGAAGGGGGATACCGGAGGTGTTGGTGGAGATAATGGAACCTGTCTTTCTGATCCCCGCAACCTTTTCGAACAGATCTCTTTTGATCTTCAGGTTCTCCACAACAACTTCCACGATCCAGTCACAGTCGGCCAGCTTTTCAATGTCGTCGTCCAAGTTGCCCAGGGAGATGCGGGCGGCATCTTTTTTATTGAAAAACAGGGAGGGTTTGGAAGCAAGGGCTGCGTCCATACCGGCCTGAACAATACGATTCCTTGCTGCAGGATCGTTTTTTTCTTCGTCTTTCAAGTCAAAAGGAACGATGTCCAGGAGCAGTACATCAACACCGGCGCCGGCGAGAAGGGCGGCAATACCGCCTCCCATGATTCCGGACCCGATGACTGCAGCCTTTCTGATCTTTCTTACCATGATTTCCTCCTAAAGTTCGGTTGTATATTCAATATTATGAATGACCATTCATTTTTGATTAGCAGATATTAATAAGGGTTGTCAAGGAAAAATATTTTTGAAGCCCTATGGTGATTTGTAAAAAAATATTAATCAATTTCAAATAGTTGTTTTATTATGTCGTGGAACATGGGGTTTCATGCATCCGGGGTGGGGCAAAAAAATATATAGGTGAATTATCATTCATGAATAAATTGGATAGAATCTTGTAAAATAAAAGCAGGTTTGGTACTGTGACCACGGCTTTACAAAGGATATATCTATTATAAGAGAGATCAAATGCGCCGGACACCCGTAAAAATACCACAGGAATCGCCTCTGAACATAGACTCAGTTGCAGGGGGGATTGCCGGGCTTCAGCGGACAAACGGAGACATTCCCTGGCATACCGATGGAAAAACCGATCCCTGGGATCTGGTGGAATCGGTCATGGGATTGAACGTGGGCGGATATTACAGGCAAGCCGTGGCAGCGCTGGACTGGCTGGTGGCTAAACAGAATCCGGATGGGGCCTGGTTTTCATCCTACATGGACGGGAGGCCCGAAGACCGGACCTCCGAATCCCATATGGCCTGTTATCTGGCCGTGGGGCTTTTCCATCAATACCTGATCAAACGGGACAGGGAGGAGCTGGAACGATACTGGCCCTGCGCCGTGCGCGGCATAGCGTTCGCCCTGGGCCTTCAAACCTCCTCCGGAGAGATATACTGGGCCAAGAGTCCTGAGGGAAAGACCGATCCCATGTCGCTTCTGGCCGGGTCTTCATCCATCTTCATGAGCCTGAAGTGCGGGCTTGCCATTGCCGGCATCTTGGGGGAGGTGCGCCCCGCCTGGGAAGATGCCATGGTCCGTCTGGAAAAATCCATTCAGGAAAATATTCACACCTACAACGTCTCCAAGTCCAGGTTTTCCATGTACTGGTTTTATCCCATCCTGAGCGGTGCACTGCGGGGTAATAAGGCCGCTGCCAGGATCGATAAGTACTGGAATAAATATGTCATCAAGGACCAGGGGTGCCGCTGTGTATCGGATGAACCCTGGGTGACTATCGCGGAAACCAGTGAGCTGGTGCTGGCCCTCCACGGCATGGGCCGAAGGCAGGAGGCCAAGATGGTGTTTTCCTGGATACAGGACCGGGTTTATCCTGACAATACCTTCTGGTGCGGGTATACCTATCCTGATATCGTTATCTGGCCTGAGGAAAAGATCTCCTGGACCAATGCCGTGGCCTTGATGGCGGCGGACGCCCTTTACGGGCTGACAGGGGCTGCAGGCCTGTTCAACCACGAGAACTGGGACGGCTGGACTTATAAAGGATAGTCAGGTGATCCGCGACAAGCGACCATATTATATTAAAAAAGCCTGGTACAGGTTCCTGGCCTTTTACGTGCGTAACTACACGGAACCCCAGCTCGCTTCCCTGGGACCCCACCCGTATATTGTCAAACCCTGGCACATCGAACTCTTCGGCGGACCCATCTCCATCGGCAGCCATATCACCCTTTTGGGGTGCGCCGATAAACGGACCCGGTTGACGGTATGGTCCGAGAAAAAAGATATCGACGGCATCCGGATCGGAGACCATGTGCTGATTTCTCCCGGTGTAAGAATCTCGGCCGCCAACAGTATCACCATCGGTGACTCCTGCATGCTGGCCAGCCACGCCTATGTCACGGATTCGGACTGGCACGGCATCTATGACCGTTCGCTGCCCCCCACCGAGGTGTCCCGGGTGGTGCTGGAGGAAAATGTCTGGGTGGGGGATTCCGCCATTGTCTGCAAGGGGGTGACCATCGGCAGAAACAGCATCATCGGTGCCGGTTCCGTGGTGACCTGCGACATTCCCCCCAATGTTATCGCGGCCGGCAATCCCGCCCGCATCGTCCGGGAACTTGATCCGGAAAAAGAAATGATCACCCGGAAAGACAGGTATTCAGATACGGAAAAGATGAACCGGGTGCTGGATGCTTCTGAAAAGGAATTTCTGGACGGCAATACGCTCTGGGGCTGGCTGCGGACCTTTGTCGCCCCTAAAAAAGAACTCCCCTGAGGGGGCAACTTCGGTTCAGGCTTTCAGCCTGTTGAGCACTACCCCGATCAGTTTCAGGCTGTGGGTGATTTTTTCAACGTCAAAGGTGTCTGCCTGGAGTAGCAGGGTTTGGCCGAATGATTCAATTGCGCTGGCGCCGTACTCACTGCCGATGTTCTGGATCCGGAGGGCAAAGGCCCGGATTTCCGACATGCGCATACCCTCCTGAATTTCAGGTAACCGGGGAAGAATTTCCTGCTGCAGCCGTTGTCCCATTTCCGGGGTGATCTCGTCACTGAGAAGTCTTACCAATCCTTTGTTTGCATCTGAAAAACCAGTATCCCCAGAATCTGTTTCCATATGGGTGATCCGGGCCTGGGGCAGATAACGGACCAGCACCTGCAGAAGATCCGAGATAACGATGGGCTTGATCAGGGCACAGGCAAACCCGGATTCGGACAGGTCCTCCCGGGTGGACTGGTTCACGGAGGCGGTCATCA
The DNA here is from genome assembly GCA_913041495.1 of uncultured Desulfobacteraceae bacterium. Lineage (GTDB taxonomy): Bacteria > Desulfobacterota > Desulfobacteria > Desulfobacterales > Desulfobacteraceae > Desulfobacter. Next base: position 6,769 of record CAJWHT010000184.1, read on the forward strand.
GGCAGATGGGAATATGCCGGGTGGTGTCGTCCGACGTCAGCCGGGCCGCAGCTTCCCTGCCGCTGATTCCCGGCAGTTTGATGTCCATGAAGATCAGGTCGGGCTGTTCGGTGAGGGCCAGTTCTACCCCGGCCTCCCCGGTGTCTGCTTCAATGACGGCAAGTCCGGTTTTTTCTAGAATTTCCCTGACCATGAACCGGATATCTTCCCGGTCATCCACCACCAGGACTTTACCGGCGGTGAAACTGACATTGTTGATTTCAAGGTGCTGCCGGGTCTGGTCCGGTACCGGTTCGGTGTTGATTTGTACATCCGGGAGATGAACGGTAAACAGGCTGCCCTGGCCAGGGGCGGTGGCCACCGTGATCTTGCCGTCCATCAGGGAGACCAGTTGCCTCGAAATGGCCAGACCAAGGCCGGTGCCGCCGAATTTCCGGCTGGTGCCGGCGTTTTCCTGCTGAAAGGAATCAAATACAAGGGCCTGCTTTTCTTCCGGAATACCGATACCGGTATCCTGGACAGATATGTCAAGATCCAGGGTATTGCCGGACTGTTTTTCAGACGGCATCGTTTCCACCTTGAGGATGACATTTCCCGTTTCGGTGAACTTCAAGGCATTGTCCGTCAGGTTGGTGATCACCTGTTTAAGGCGCATTTTATCCAAAAGAAGAGAATCCGGAAGGTCCGGAGGCAGGTGGATGGAAAAATCAAGCCCCTTTTCCCGGGCCTTGACGATGAACAATTGATAAACATCCTGAAACAGGCTGCTCACCGCCACAGGTTCACGGGTGATTTTCAGTTTTCCCGCCTCCATTTTAGACAGATCCAGTATGTCGTTAATCAATTCGAGCAGGCTTTTTCCCGCCGTGGAAATGGCAGACAGGTATGCGGCCTGCTGGGGCTCCTTTGTCATGGTGTTCAGCAGTTCACTGAAACCGATCACCGAATTGAGGGGGGTTCTGATTTCATGGCTGACATTGGCAAGAAAATCGCTCTTGGCCTGGTTGGCGCGTTCCAGTTCCTTTTCTTTTTGTTTGCGGATGAGGATTTCATTGTTTAATGCCTTGTTCAGGGCGGTCAGTTCCCGGGTTCTTTCTTCGACCCTGTTTTCCAGTTCCTGGTAGGATTGTTTCAGGGCTTTTTCCGCCTGCTTGCGTTTGGTGATATTTCTGGAGTTGATGACCATGCCGGATACGGCCGGATGTTCCAGCAGGTTCTGGCTGATGGATTCCAGGATACACCAATACCCCTGTTCGTGCCTGAAACGATGGGCCGTGGCCTGGGCAGCCACCATGGCCTGTACCCGCATTTCAAACCGTTTGAAGACAGCTGTCCGGTCTTCCGGATGGACGTAGTCAAATGCGCATTTACCCAGAAGGGTGTCGGAGGTATACCCCAGTATCCGCTCGGTGGAGGGACTGACATACCGGAAGTTTCCCTCCTGGTCCAGTATCCAGATCATGTCGCTGCCGTTTTCGATGAGAGCCCTGAAATGTTCCTCCCGGTGGGACAGGGTGGTCATGGTCTGTTTGAGCTGGACCGCCATCTGGTTGAATCCTTTTGCCAGGTGGCCGAACTCGTCATTGGAAGTAATGTCTATGCGGGTGTCAAGGTTGCCGCCGCCGATTTCCTCGGCCCGTTGCACCAGAAGTTTCAGGGGGCGGGTCAAGCGCCGGGTCAGCACCATCAGTGCCAGGGAAATAATGACGGCGGCGATGATACCGAGTGAGAAAAGATAGGGTTTCATTCGCTGGGATACCCCGTAGACTTCCGTCATGGGGTCCACCGCCAGGATATACCACTGCCAGGGGCTGAAATAGGCAAACCGGGCCAGGCTGATTTCATCACCGATGTCCAGCACCAGCCGGCCCCCGTCGTTGGTCATCTCCAGAAACCACTCATCCTTGCTGACATCCGTATCCACCAGGTATTTGTTGGGGTGAAATACAATGGTACCGTTCTGGTTGACGGCAAAAATATATCCTTGTTCCCCCACTTCAATCTCGTGGATGAGGGCCGTGGCATCCAGCTTGGCCTTGGCAATGCTTGCCGGTATTTTTTCCAATCCGTATTCATGAAGCATGCTGTCCTGGGTGGTGACGATGGCTTCGGCCATGTGCAGCCGGGTATCCAGCCAGGTCTCTCCAAGATCAAGCAGGGCGGAGCGGGAAAAATAATATGTGGTCCCCACCGTGGCCACAAGAAAGAAGAATACCAGGGGCAGGGTGGTCAGGAGAATTTTAGAATAGGTGTTCATAAGGATGCGTATCAGTCGTCCAAATGTGTCCTTTCGGTAAACTGGGGATAGAGGGCCATGGTGGATACCAGGGTGTGCCCGTAATCCAGGCTGGTGCGCCTGGCATAGCAGTTCCTGCCGAACATGATGGGCAGTGCCGCCATGTCGTTGAGAATTCTGATCTGGGCCTGGACCCAGAGGTTGATCTGGGTTTTAGGGTCGGTTTCCATCCGGGCTGCCTCAATGATCTTGTCAATTTTATCGTAATGGGAGAAATTGGTGTCCGGCCGTTTCCCGCTGACCACAATGGAGTCCGAATGAAAAAAGCGGGTGAGGTAGGCATCGGCATTCGGGCGCCAGGCAAAGTAGATGACAATGGGTCTGGGGTCTTTACGGATAACCCTGTGCATCTCGGAGTGGGGGACCACCCGGACATTGCACTTTATGCCCACATCCGCCAGCTGGCGGGCCAGCACTTCGTAGGCGCGCCGGTATACCCGTTTTTCAGAAGAGACCAGGTCCAGGGTAAATCCTTGGGCATACCCTGCATCTGCAAGGAGTTTTACGGCACGGGGCAGATCCCTGGCGTAGGTCAGCCTAAGCAGGGTTGCTTCCTTTTCGGGAATCCCCCCGGGCAGGAATTGATCCGGAACGGGTGAAAACACAGGGCCCGAGATCCGCGAAGAGATGGTGTCCAGAAAGCCCTGCCTGCCGAGGGCATAGGCAATGGCTTTTCGAACCCTGATATCATTGAGGGGAGGGACCGTCATGTTCAGGTGTACGGTGCCCACTTCACCGGCCCCGTGGGTATCAACGGTGATGCCCTGCTTACGTTCGATGTCAAGAATCCAGCCTTTTTCACCGGAACCTGTCACCACGTGCATCCGCCCCGCGTTAAGGGCGGCTTCGCGGTCGGTCAGCTCGGGCATGAAGTGGATTTCCACCCCTGCCAGACGGGGGGCGCCCCTGAAATAGTCTTTATTGGCAACAAGGGAGATGTACTTGTCTTTAAGGTGGGATGAAAATTTAAAGGGGCCGGTTCCCACAGGATGGGTTTTGAATTCCTCATACCCCTTTTTCTCAATGACTTTACGACTCACAATAAATCCCCCGCCGTAGTTTGAGATTTTAGGAAAAAAAAGGACAGGAGATACGGGGTTTGCCGGGATGATTTCAAGGCGGTATTTGCCCTTTTTTACCAGGGTCATGCCGGTGTAATTGCCGGAATAGGCACAATACTGTTTGTCGGCGGATTTGGTGAGGGAAAAGATAACGTCATCAGCGGTGAGTTCGTAGGCCGGTACGTCCGGACTATCGTGGAACATGACCCCTTTTTTCAGAATGACCGTCCAGATCTGCCGGCCGCCTTCCATACGAAATTCCGGCATGGCTTCCGCGAGATCCGGTTCTATTTTCGGGGCATTTCCCGGCTGATACCGCAACAGTCCGTTGAACACCATATCTGCAAAGGCCCGGTCCTGGGACCCGGCGGCAAAGTGGGGATCAAGGTTGCCCATGGCAGAGACGTGAAGCCCGAATTTGAGGGTATTGTCCGCCGCAAACACCGGGGGCAATACCATCGTCCATAGTATGATCCAGAATATAGCCCGGGACAACACAGGGGTGATCCGGAACTTTAAATTTTTCCACCGGAATAAGAACATATGTAACCTCCGTACCGCGCTGATGTGCTTTCCCTTGGGGGATCGCTGTACGTCCCATTTGCCGGGGTGTTTACCCGCGGAAACTTCCGGGCGGGCCGGGAAATCGTTTCGGCAAATCTCAAAAAACGCAGGAGTTGTCCACAAGTATACACAAAAGCAGCTAAAAATAATGAATATGCGGCAGCTACAGCTGCGGCTTCAGTTGGTGTAGTAACACCACCATAGATACCATATAAAAGAATCGCCGGCATCATTAGAGCAGGAAAAGCATTCCATGTAATTTTCGGCAACTCTTTTAGTGGAATTTTTTCCTCTGTAGGAATATTGAGTCTGCGTGCTTGAAAAGCGTTTAATAGCATCAGAACAGCTCCCATTATTAGTCCAGGCACTAAGCCTGCAATAAATAAATAACCAATTGATGCATCTGAAACTAAAGCATATATAACCATAGGGATTGAAGGTGGTATAATCGGACCAATCGTAGCTGATGCAGCAGTA
>CAJWHT010000185.1 GCA_913041495.1 uncultured Desulfobacteraceae bacterium
ATCTGGGCCGGGAACATTTTGGGTCAAAATGTGGCACCAGAATTTTCAGAAAAAAACAGTTTTGTGGCTGATTTGGCCTCTCACGGCTCCAAATGGCGCGAGAATTAATGCATCCGGCTCCAAATGACAAGCCGGATCAGATCCCGGTATTGTTTTATCTCCTCTGCCGGGACGCCCCTGTTTTCTGCCAGGCGTTGGTAGATTTCTGCTGAAAAAGCCCCCACGCGCTGGACATGGGCCCCGGTTTCTTTGGGATCACGAAGCTCGGTCATCCGCATCATCCGAAGAATCAGTTCCCGGTTCATTATGCCTTTTTCTATGGCCATGGTGGCATTGTTGGCGAACAGGGGGACCGAGACCTGAGAGTAATCGGAAAAGGGAACGAAATTTCCGTCCGGATCCTTTGCGTTAATCAATTCCATGACCCCCACAAGACGCGAATCAATGGTTTTCAGTGGCAGTGAAAGAATTGACACGGTTCTGTAGCCGGCGCTGATATCAAATTCCTTGTTGAAGGAATAGGGTTTGTCAGAAGAAATTTTGTAGGCATCTTTAATATGAATGGCATCACCTGAAAGTGCGGTGTACCCGACAATGGAGGCCTGGTCGATGGGAATTTTGAAATCCGTGTATTGTTCGGCCTGTCCTTTATTTCCGGTGAACAATGTGTCATTTTGAATGTAACTGAAGGTCAAATGATCTTTTTCAATCAAAAAAATTGAGCCTGCATCGGCCTTGGATATCTGCCGTGCCTCAAAGAGCAGCTTATCCAGAATAGTATCGACATCCTTGAATCTGTTGAGCCTTTCCAGGGTCGCTAAAATGTCCTGGATATGGCCTATGGGCAGGCATTGATCGCTCATGTGGATTTGACCTTATTTTTGTATCATGATTAAGAAGTCCGGGGATGGTCAATTCAAAATACATTTAAGTAGTTCAAGCATAGATGGGTGTGGCGGACCTGTCAAGGTTCACAAGGGGTTAAGCGGGAAGTTGAGCCCCTTGGCAAAAACCCCTTGGGATGAAAACTTATGATTGATCACCAGGAATGGAATCTGCTATGCTTTTTTTTCGCTGTCCGCATAAATAAGTGACATAGAGCCGATACAAACCACATTGCGGGTAAATAATCAGATCCGGCCCAGGATAACTGCAAAGGACTATTTTTGAAGATGCGCACGAATGTCATGCTGGTGATACTTGTTATCCTGCTGCTTGCAGTCGGATGTGATACCCCGCCCCCGTCCTCCCAAAGTGACGCACCCCGGTGGCAACCCGAACCACTGGCCTATCACCCCCTTCCTGACAATATAACATGGATTACCAACGATTCAGATCCTGCCTTTTCTTCTCCAAAGGCGGTCAAGGGAGGGATGCTCAGGTCTGCCCTGCCAAGCTTTCCCATGACCTTCAGGGTTGTCGGCCCGGATTCCAACGGCGGTTTTCGAAGCAATATTCTGGATAATCAGCTCTCCCTTCTCGGCATGCATCCCAATACCCGTAATCCAATTCCGGAGCTTGCCACCCACTGGGCCTACGGTGAAGACAAAAAGACCATGTACTTTAAACTGGATCCGGCTGCCAAATGGTCTGACGGCCACCCGGTAACCGCCAGGGATTTTATTTATACACTCACCTTCATGCGGTCTAAAAAGATTATTGCCCCATGGTACAACGACTATTATACCCGTGAGATCGAATCCGTGGTTGCTTTTGACGACCATACCATTGCCGTGAAAAGCACCAAAGCCGTGCCCGATCTCCACCTGAAACTTGCCATAGGTCCCATACCCGCGCATTTTTACAAGGAACTTTCCGACGATTTCACCGCTGCCTACAATTGGGCTGTGGTGCCCAACACCGGACCGTATCAGATCTCAGAATTTAAAAAGGGGCGGTACATACGGTTTGAACGCAAAAAAAACTGGTGGGCTGCCCAAAAAAAATATTTCAAACACAGGTTCAATGTGGACACGGTTAAGTTCACTGTCATCAGGGATGCCAACCTGTCCTGGGAGTACTTTAAAAAAGGACGGCTGGATGCCTTTGGCATGACCCTGCCCAAATACTGGCATGTAAAATCAAAAACCCCCGTTATTGAAAACGGTTACGTGAAATTGATCTGGTTTTACAACGATCTTGAACAGCCGTCCTACGGCATGTGGCTGAACCAGGATAAACCTGTATTCAAAGATCAGCGCCTGCGGCTGGCATTTGCACATGCAATGAATGTGGACAAGGTTATCCAAAAGGTATTGCGGGGGGATTATCTCAGACTTCCCCAGGCCTTTTTCGGCTACGGGGAATATACCGATTATAGTATAAAGGCCCGGTCCTACGACATTGAAAAGGTGCATACCCTCATGACAGATGCCGGATGGCAGCGGGGGTACGACGGCGTATGGACAAAGGGGAACCACCGTTTTTCGGCAAAGGTCACCTATTACACCGATGAGCATATGCCGCGCCTGGCGGTACTCAAAGAAGAGGCTCTTAAAGCCGGGATCGAACTGCGACTTGAAAAACTGGACCCATCCGCTGCCTTTAAAAAAATTCTGGAAAAACAGCACGAGGTGGCATGGATGGGATGGAGCACCAATGTCAGACCATCCTACTGGCAGGGATGGCATTCGGACAACGCCCATGCCCCCCAGACCAATAATATCACCAACACGGACAATCCGGAGCTTGACCGTCTAATCGACCAGTACAGGGACAGCCTGGACAAGGCAGAACGTATCCGTCTGTCCAAAACCATTCAACGAAAAATCCATGACATCGCGGCATACGTGCCCACCTATATGGTTCCTTATGTGAGAACTGCCTATTGGCGCTGGATGAAACTGCCTGAATTCCACGGTACCCGTTCCACCGACCAGAGCATGTTCGATCCGTTCTCCTCTGCTGTGGGCGGGCTATTCTGGATCGATGAACATGTGAGAAAAGAGACCCGAGACGCCATGAAAGCCGGACTGACCTTTCCCAAGGTTCGGATCATCGACAAAAGATACAAACCGGAGGCATTGTGATAAAAAACGGCACACTCTTGGAGGTCAAAAAACTCGTGGTTTCATTTGATACGGACCGGGGGGCGGTCCGGGCGGTGGACGATGTAAGCCTGACACTACAGCCTGGTGAGGTTTTAGGCATTGCGGGGGAGTCCGGATGCGGAAAAAGTGTCACAGCCTTGAGCATCATGCGTTTGCTGCCCAAGCCTGCCGCATCGATTGTACAAGGTGATATCCGTTTCAAGGGACAGGACCTGCTGGCGCTTCCCGTGGACGAGATGCATGGGATTCGCGGTAAAAAAATTTCCATGATTTTTCAGGAACCCATGACAGCCTTGAATCCGGTGCACACCGTGGGACGACAGATGGTTGAGGTTTACGAACTTCATTTTCCAAAGATGGGCCGGGACCGGATGCGCACCGCCTCCCTTACCATGCTTGACCGGGTCGGCATTCCTGATCCGATCCGGGTGATGAAAAAATATCCCCACCAGCTATCCGGCGGGATGCGGCAGCGAGTGATGATTGCCATGGCCCTTGCCTGCGAGCCTGACATTTTGATCGCAGACGAACCCACCACGGCCTTAGACGTGACGGTTCAGGCGCAAATCATGAGCCTTATCACAGATCTGCGGCAGCAACTGGGCATGTCTGTGATCCTGATCACCCATGATCTTGGGGTCATTGCCCAGAACTGTGATGACGTGGTTGTCATGTATGCCGGAAGGGTGGCTGAAACGGCCGGGGTGCGAGAACTTTTCGCCGATCCGCTTCACCCGTATACCCAGGGGTTGCTGGCCTCAATTCCTTCCCGGGCGCAATCAGCGAAAACACAACTGCCCACCATTGACGGCAGTGTGCCTTCCCTGTTGCAAATGCCTGCCGGATGCCGTTTCGCCGATCGCTGTCCAAAAGTGGAGGCAAAGTGCCGAAAAGAGATCCCGTTACTCCTGTCAAAAGGCGCAAACCGTTCAGCAGCTTGCCATTTGGTATGACCAATCAAAAAAAAATAAAGTTTTAAAAATAATCCTTGATTTTTAAGTAAAAGCTAATAATATACATTCAAAGCCAAGGCACACAGGGCTTTACAAGTTTCGTTCTAAAGGCTGGACCCCATTTCGTTGGCGTGGCAGGACCTGAGGTTTGAAACTAAAATATTCACTTAAAGTAAGGAGAGAGTCACAATGGCAAATGGGATCGTAAAGTGGTTCAATGACGCAAAAGGTTACGGATTTATCGAGCAGGAAGAGGGACCTGACGTATTTGTACACCATAGCGGCATCAATTCTAGTGGTTTCAGATCCTTAAACGAAGGTGACCGGGTCACCTTTGATGTCGAAGACGGACAGAAAGGACCCGCCGCGGTCAACGTAACTGTTCAGTAGTTTTTTTATAAAGGGTTTTTGACGGTTTGGTTTAAAAACCCTTTTTCTATGGGCAATCGCCCCTTTGATCCCCTGTTGGACATTTTAAATAACGGCCATGGGCCGCCCATAATCGTCATTGGCCGTGCCCACAACAAAATATGAAAGAATATAATAGCTTGCAAGGTTCTTTCATATAAAGGCTTTTCCAGGCGAAATACGAAAGCTTAAGGTACGATTACCGACTAAAACCGGTCCATCCGGTACGGGTGTACAGGGATTTTGGTCGGCTTGTTCAACAGCATATCCGACACCAGTTTTCCCGTGCCCGTGGCCAGGGTCAGGCCAAGCATGCCATGGCCGGTGGCCACCACCAGGTTTTCGTATCCCGGTGCTCGGTCGATTACGGGCATGTCATCCCAGGTCATGGGACGAAGGCTTGTCCATTCTTCTTGGCAGATCGTTCCGTAAGGTGACTTCATATATTCGGCAGCACCGCTTTTAAGCTTGTTTAGTCTGTGCTGATTTAAATGGGTGCCGAATCCTGAGAACTCCATGGTTCCGCCCAATCGATAGCCGCTTTCCCAAGGGGTCACCACCATATTCTTTTCGTATAAAATGCAGGGCAGGGAAGGGCAGGGCTCAGGCCTGTTCATGGTTATGGAGTAGCCTTTACCCGGCTGTATGGGCAGTTTCAGCTTCAGCTTTGAAGCCAGGGGGGATGACCAGGCCCCTGTGGCAAGCACAAAGGCATCGTCCGTGATTGTGCCCTGGGTGGTCTTGATGCCGGACAGCCGTCCCCCTTCGCGGATGAAATCCAGAACACTGCAGTTTTCGATGACGGTCAGTCCCTTTTGTACCAGATGTTTGCGCCAATTGCGCATCAAAAGGTCCGGCCGGAGGTGATGATCCACCCGGCTGTACCAGGCCCCTGCGATATCGTCGGTAAAGGCAGGTTCAAGCTCAAGGGCTTGGGAAGCGGTCATGGGCTCCCAGCCAAGATCAAACTGATCCAGATACTCACTGGTTTCGCCAAACTTTTTAAAATTTTTATGCTCCTTAAAGACGTACAATATCCCCTTTTTTTCTAACTCACATGCCATGTCAGGAAGTTGCCACAGCGCTTCGAATAGGTGAGCCGAATACTGCAATATGGGAAGCTTGTCTTTGGCGGCCTGACGCATATGAGTGTGGCGGCAGTGCCCTGCGAATCGGGCAAGCCAGAACAACCGGCCAAAGTCGGGTTCCGGTTTGACATACAAAGGGGAAGTACCGCAAAGGGTCCTTACGATTTCTTTGGACACGGCACCCGGGGTGCACAGGGGGAGTGCGTCCGAATAGTATAAAAGGCCGCAGTTGCCGTGGGAGGAACCGGCCCCCACAAGATCCCTTTCAACAATAGTCACCCGGCATCCTTCATCCAGAAGGTAATGTGCGCAGGCAAGACCGATAACACCGCCGCCGATAATGGTTATGCGTTCCGGATTCCCCATGAAGAAAACCTCGTCGTATAATGGTTAGATCATTTTAGAGCGCAGAGTAGGCCAAATAATATTTTATTTCAATTAAAATATGAATAACAGATAAATTTATTCCCCTTTCATTTTACTTCTACGGTTGTCTGATTTCGGTGAGATGGTGTATAAGTAATGAGCGTTTACGGGGCAAATCCTGTGCCCCAATATAAGATAAGGTGTGGCAAATGCCGATTTTGGAAGTCGAACATCTAAAAAAATATTTTCCGGTGACCAGCGGTGTATTCCTCAGACAGACCGGAGCCGTCCATGCGGTGGACGATGTCTCTTTTACAGTGGCCAGGGGAGAAACCTTAGGCATTGTCGGAGAATCCGGTTGTGGCAAGACCACATTGGGACGGTGTATTATGGGATTGCACTCCCCGACCTCGGGAAAGATACGCCTTGAGGGGGAGTCAATGGGCAAGCTTTCTGTCTCCCAGCGCAAAGCGTTTGCCGCAAAGGTGCAGATGATTTTCCAGGATCCCTACGAATCTTTAAACCCAAGACAGACAGTCCGGCAGATTCTCGAAGAAAAATTCCGGATTCACGGGCGCCCGGCTGCGACATTGGAAGATGATGTCCACGGGGTGCTGAATCAGGTAAATCTGGATGCGGACTGCCTCCTGAAATACCCCCACGAGTTTTCCGGTGGCCAGCGGCAGCGGATCGGCATTGCCAGGGCCGTGAGTATGTCTCCGGAGCTGATTGTTTGTGACGAACCCGTATCTGCCCTGGATGTATCCGTACAGTCAAAAATCTTGAATCTGCTGCTGGACCTCCAGGAAAATCTCGGGTTGACATACTTGTTCATTTCACACGACCTTTCTGTTGTACGTCATATGTCCGACCGGATTATTGTGATGTACCTGGGAAAAATAATGGAACTGGCCGATGCTGAAACCCTTTACGCAGCTCCCCGCCACCCCTATACCCAAGCACTTTTGGATGCCATTCCTGTACCTGACCCCACGGTCACGCTAGGAACGCTGCCTTTGAAAGGGGAAGTGCCCTCGGTTGAGAATCCCCCCAAAGGATGCCGGTTCAACACCCGGTGTCCCCACGCCACTGACATTTGTTTTGAAAAAAGCCCAGAGTTGAAACCGTCACAGGAGGATGCGCTTCACCTGACGGCCTGTCACCTGTTTTACGCCTAGCACGTCACGACGGTTTCAGGGGAATAAGCTTGCGCAATTGTGAGTCAGATGATAGAGTTTCTCGATTTGTTAAAGGGGAATAACGTGAAGCAAAGCAAACTGTGTTTCCGGTTGCGTGCCCACCTTAAAACAAGGACTGCAAAGGGCTTGAGACCTCTGGTACAAAGCCTTGCGGCAGTGGGACTGATACTGGGTATTCTGGGATGTTCACCACCGCCTAAGGTACCTGAGATATGTGTCATAAAGGCCGGAACGGTGTGTGTGTCCAAAACAGAGTTTGGCGAAGAACTGGATTTGAAACTAACGGCATACCCCTATGATTTGAAAGACAGGCCCATGGCTTACAACCAGATGGTTCTGGACCTGGTGGCCGTTATCTCCGATGAGACGGTCCTTTTGGCCGGTGCCGCAGAAAACGGGGTTAAAACCACGGCCAAGATCGTTGATCAGGCTGAGGCGGAATTTAAAAAGGATTATCCCGAAGACAGCTTTGAGCAGATGCTGCTGGAAAATGCCATTCCCTACCGTGTGTGGAAACGGCGGCTGAAAAAGGATCTTACCATACAAAGGTTCCTAAAGGACCGCCTGGTAAACAACCAGGAAATTTCCCCCGGCGACATGATTGCCTTTTATGACGCCTACCGCAAGCAGGTGGGAACAGGGAATACCGCAGATATAGATGAAGGCCGCCTGGTTGAGATGTTGCGGCTGGAAAAAAGCCAGGCCGCCTATGACAACTGGATTGCCTCATTAAAGACGGCCTATCCCGTATCAATTGATAAGGCCGTACTGGCCGAATTTTTAGTAAACCAGAGTTTAACAAAAAAAAATACACCAAACCAGGATTGAGAAAGGACAACGTGATGGCAAGAATGTGGAAATCAATAGTTTTCGGAACAATAATATTGGTTACCGGGATACAACCTTTGGCCCGCGCTGAGGTGGTGGATCGAATTGTGGCCATCGTCAACGAAGACATCATCACATTGTCAAAGCTGAACAAGGCAACAAGAGCCTATCGCAAAAACATTGAGGCATCCCAGGGCTCCGACGCACAGAAAAAAGAGATGCTGTTCCAGTTACAGCAACAGGCGCTTCAGCAGCTTGTGGACATCACCTTGACCAAACAGGAAGCCCAAAAATTAGGTATTCAGATCACGGATGCCGATATAGACGCGGCCATTGAGAATGTCAAAAAAGAAAAAAAACTGGATGATGAGGCCCTTGAGCAAGGCCTTGCCTCCGAAGGCATGACCTTGCAGGATTACCGTGAACAGATGAGGGAGAATATCATCCAGTCTATGCTGATCAACCGGACGGTCCGCTCCAAAGTAGTGATTACGGATGCTGAGATACAGGCGTATTATGACGCCAACCAGGCAACCTATGCCGGTGTCAAAAAATACCACCTAAAAAACATCATCACGGAAACAAAAGCTCAGATCATGGAGGTGGAATCTAAACTTGCGGCTAAAAAAGCCGATTTTTCAACGCTTGCCAGAAACTATTCCATCGGGTCCAATGCCTCACAGGGCGGAGAACTTGGCGTGTTTGAGATTTCCTCTATAAGCCAGGAGATCGGTGATGCCGTCCAGGGGCTTGAAAAAGGTCAGTACACCAAGATTTTACCGGCAGGTTCCGCCTTCCAGATTCTTTACGTGGAAGATATCGTTATTGAAGGCCGAAAGAGCCTTGAAGAGGCTAAACCCGAAATTCAGGATATCCTTTTCAAAGACATGGCAGAGGAGCAGTTCAAAAAATGGCTTACCTCTTTGAAGGAAAACGCACATATTAAGTTGATGCTTTAACGATCAACCCAATTGACACCAGGGAAAACCAATGCAGAATGAACAGATCCAGATACTGAAGGTCAGCATTAAGCGGTTGTTGCGCCGGGGGGCGAACCGGCAGTTGCTCAATATCATCAGCAAAACCCATATGGCAGACCTGTCACTTGTTTTTCAGGATTTGACGCTGATCAACCAGCAAAAACTGTTCAATCTTCTGGATGATCCGGAGGATATTGCCCTGCTGTTTTCAAACATAGACGAAGCCACCTTTGTTGAATTTGTTAAAAACGTCAACTTCAACAAATTGGTGGACATCTTTGATCATATGCCGTCCGATGATGCGGCTGAACTGCTGGGGCTTCTGGATGAAGAACTCTCCGACAAAATCCTGTCCAAAATGAAAAAGGAGGAGTCGGATAACGTTGAGCAGATCATGAGCTATGCCGAGGATACAGCCGGCAGCCTGATGGTCAAAGACTACGTGGCATTGGCAGAAGACGTGAATGCCAAACAGGTGATCGAGTCACTCCAGAACAAGTACCTGGATGTCGAAATGCCTTTTTATGTTTACGTTACCGATGACTACGGCCGACTGGTTGGCGTAAGTTCTTTGCGTCAGCTCGTGGTGGAATCCCCGGATCGCCCCTTAAAAGAGTTCATGGCCACGGATATCATTACGGTGAAGCCGTATACCGACAGAGAAGAGGTGGCAAGGCTGGTATCCCGGTACGACTTTCTGGCCATACCCGTTGTGGATGATGATAACCGGATTGTCGGTATTGTAACCGTTGATGACGTTATTGACATTCTCCATGAAGCCGCAACGGAGGATATGCTGAAAATGGCAGGTGTGGGTGAAGAATATGTGGAAACCCAGACTATTATAAAAGGAACAAGGATTCGTCTTCCCTGGCTGTTCGCAAGCTGCCTGGGCGGTGTGGCCGCCTTTTTCATCATCGGCGGTTTTGAAGAGACCCTGGTCCAGTTTGCCGGACTTGCCGCGTTCATCCCCGTTATCATGGGCATGGGCGGTAATATCGGCACCCAGAGTTCAACCATTGTTGTCCGCGGTATTGCCACCGGGCGGATCGACGTCAGGGATTTTTCCCAGGTTGTCACCAAAGAACTGGCGGTCGGCCTGATTCTCGGTGTGGTTTACGGCACCATGATCGGGATGGTGGCAAAGGTCAGTTTTCTTTCCGAACCCTTTTCATGGGCCCTGGCCATTGCGGTGGGGCTGGCCATTGTTTCGTCCATGTCTGTGGCAGCTCTTGTGGGATCAACCGTGCCCTTGATTTTTCAACGGCTCAACATCGACCCTGCGGTGGCCACCGGACCTTTTGTCACTACATCCATAGATATTGTCAGTGTATACTGCTACTTCATGATCGCCAGGTTTCTGCTCGGCTTTTAGGGATCCAACGGAGGCTTAGGCGTTTATGGCGAATTTCAGTACGGATGCCATTCTTCTGCGCAAAATCGAATACGGTGATCATGATCTTATCATCACCTTTCTGACCCGTGACAGGGGAAAGCTTGCCGTTATCGCTAAAAACGCCAAGCAGAGTGTCCGGCGGTTTTCGGGGGCTCTGGATCTGTTTTCAGCCAACCATATCCATTGTGCCTTTCCAAAGAAAAACAAGGACGGCCTGATTATCATGACCCAGTCCGATCTGGAAGACGGGTTTGCGGCCATCCGCTACGATTTGTGGAAAACCGCCTATGCCTCCTACTGGGTTGAGATGATGACCCTGTGGCTGGAAGAGGGAAAGTCCCAGCCGGACCTGTACGACCTGCTGTATTTTTCTTTGGACACCCTCACCCGGTCAGGGATCCGGCCTGAAGTGATCAACCTGATGTTCCAGATCCGTTTCATGGGGTATTCGGGGTTTGCCCCCACACTTGACCTGTGCACCCATTGCACAAGGGAGCTTGATCACATCACCCGCAACAGGCTTCGGTTCGATTTTCAGGAGGGGCGGGTGATCTGCCGAAAATGCATCAAACATGCATCCCGGTTCGGCATGGACATCTCCAAAGGCACCCTCAAACAACTGGCCTGGATAAATGATACGGAGATCACCCGGGCGGACCGGATAAAGTTTTCCCCCATGGCCATCAGGGAAGGGGAACTCTTACTTGAATCTTTCATTCCCTTTCATATCGGAAGGGAATTTCGAAGTTTGGCTTTTTTAAACCGATTGAGGCAGGACAGATGAACTTTAATCCGATACTTTCAAAGGCAAATATTGCCGTTTCCGTGCCCTGCCGGGTGGATTTCGGCGGGACTTTAGACATATCCACCTT
>CAJWHT010000186.1 GCA_913041495.1 uncultured Desulfobacteraceae bacterium
CCTTCTATCTGGCCTTAAAGCATAAGCGGCCCGCCACACTCAATCTGGCATTGGATATGCGCACCCGGGTCACCCTTTCTCCATGGGAACCCGGCCGGATCAAAATTTCATCCCGGGGGTTTGAACCGATGGAGCAGGCACATAATGCCGCTGGGATTGATCATCCCCTTGGACTCATGTTTGCCATGGCAAGATACTTCGACGCCCACGGTGTCCATGTTCACATTGAATCCGGCTCTCCCCCCAGATCGGCCCTTGGCGGGTCATCATCAGCGGCAGTGGCCGTTGCGGCGGCTTTTTACTCAGCTCTTGGTAAAGAGGCCTCGCCGGAACATATCTCCTGGCTGGCCCACTATATTGAATCCTCGGTTGCCGGCGTCCCCTGCGGTATGCAGGATCAGGCCGCTGCAGCCTTTGGCGGTGCCACCCTTTGGGAATGGGGATTTGGAGACACCGGTCCCCGGTTCACAAGGGTTCCGGTGTTTGAAGATCAGGTGGCAGACCGCATAAAGGAACTTAACCGCCATATCCTTGTGGCCTATTGCGGCATCCCCCATGAATCCAAAGATATTAACGGACAGTGGGTCCGCATGTTCAAAACCGGGACGGCCTATCATCAGTTTGAGCAGATCGCAGACATTACGCGAAACTTTTATGCGGCGCTTGCATCCGGGCAGTACGGTCTTGCCGGAGAGCTGATGATCCGGGAAACCGAAATCAGAAGTGAATTAACCCCTGAAGTGCTTGACAAGACCGGTAAAAGAATGTTTGAAAAGGCCAAGGCAGTTCATTGCGGTGCCAGGTTTACAGGGGCAGGCGGGGGCGGTTGCTTGTGGGCTGTGGGGGAACCCAAAGACATAAGGACCCTTCGCACCGAATGGCAGACTATTCTGGACCGGGTCGAGAACGGCCGGCTGCTGGACACATCCATTGATACCAGCGGAATTCGAAAGGAAGAACCGGAAACAGCGACCATATAAACCTCTTTTTTTGTGTTGATTACCGGTGTATTGTTGTCATATTAAAACAGTGTTCATTTATTAGTAACCCGTAAAATTAAGGAGATCCCATGGCAGGCTACGATCCTGATAAAGATAAAAAAATTGCTGAATGGAAAAATGAAGAAACCGGTTTGATCATCTCCATCCAGCAGTACGGTGAGGGTGAACCCAAGGTACAGGTGGGGCCCAGAATTCTCAAAAAGAAAGACGGTTCCGACAGGGCACCCACAAAGGCAGGCCGTCTTTCCGTAGAGGACATCATGTGGCTGTACGACATCATCGATGAGGTCAAAGATGAGCTATCCGACATGGTCGGACCTGAATAGCCCGTCTGTTGTTCCGCCGTTAGGGGCCAGGCAGGCACCGGATATCGGTCCTGCCGCCCTTATGGTGAGCACCGCTCCGGATCTGAGGTATATCAGCGCCACCCAGGGCAAGTTTTCAGGCAGCGAGTTTTTCACAGGCCGGCTTTTGAAAGGGGAGGGCCACAACGAAGGACTGACTGTGGCAGGTCCCTACATCGGCGCTCCGTACGCGGTGATGCTGCTGGAATCCCTGATTGCCAAAGGGGCCAGACAGATCGTTATTCTTGGATGGTGCGGTGCCATTTCAAACGCACTTGTACCGGGAGATATCCTGGTGCCCGAAAGGGCTATTGTGGATGAGGGGACTTCCCGGCACTATGCAACGCTGACCCAGAAGCTGCCTTCCACCTCACCGGACAAGGAACTGAACAACCGGCTGATCTCTTTTCTCGAATCCGGTGGGATGCAGGTGCACACGCATCCCCTGTGGACCACCGACGCCATTTACAGGGAAACCCGGGAAAAGGTTAACTGGTACCGGGACAAAGGTGCCGCTGCCGTTGAAATGGAGTGCTCGGCCCTTTTTGCCGCAGCAGCCCATCGAAAGGTAAATGTGGCAGCGCTTCTCGTGGTGTCGGACTCCCTGGCAACACCCGACGGTGCCTGGGACCCGGGATTTAGGAAAAAACAATTTAAGACCATGCGAAAAACCGCCTGCAAATCAGCGGTGGACTTCACCAGGACACTTGTTCAATGACAATCGACCCCATCAGGGAAGAAGCCAGAACGCTTCAAAAAGAACTTACGGAACACAGCTACCGGTACCACGTGCTCGATGATCCGGTGATCGACGACCATACCTACGACCGGATGCTAAAGCGGCTGGTTGAAATTGAAGAACAATATCCCGAATTGTCTGTTCCCGATTCCCCTACGCGACGGGTGGGGGCGCCGCCTTTATCGGTTTTTGATACCGCAGAGCACTCCATTCCCATGCTGAGCCTGGACAACGGATTCACGGCTGATGATATCCTGGCCTTTCATCAGCGAAACCTGAAAGCCCTTGAAAAAGCTGCCATTCCTGCCGGCCGGCTGCTGTACACGGCAGAACCAAAGCTTGACGGTGTGGCGGTTGAACTAACCTATGAAAAAGGGGTGCTGACACTGGCCACCACCCGCGGGGACGGCCGCACAGGAGAGGTGATCACGGACAATATCAGAACGGTTGAACAGGTTCCCTTGCGGCTTAGACAAACCGACCGACCTGTTCCTGACCTTTTGGAGGTACGCGGGGAAGTCATCATCCACCAGTCTGGTTTCGAACTGTTGAACCGTTCCCGGCTCAATAAAGGGGACGCCGTCTTTGCCAATCCCCGTAATGCGGCAGCCGGTTCTTTAAGGCAACTGGATTCCCGGATCACGGCCCAGCGGCCTTTGGCCATATTCGTTTACGGTGTCGGGTTGACCCGGGGTCTTGATTTTACCTCACAGTCGCAGATGCTCTCGGCACTCAAAGATTTCGGGTTTCCGGTGAATCCGCTTATCCGGGGTCCCATTTCCATTGAAGCGGTATTAGAGGCGTACAAATATCTTGGCACGCTTCGGCCCGATCTGGATTATGAAATAGACGGTATGGTTATCAAGGTTGATGATATCGGCCTGCAGCAGCAGCTCGGGGAAAAAACAAAGAGCCCCAGATGGGCCATCGCCTATAAATTTCCCGCATCTGAAAAGACCACACGGATCAACGACATCATTGTGCAGGTGGGGCGCACCGGAACCTTGACCCCCGTTGCAGAACTCGAACCGGTGAGCATCGGCGGGGTGACCGTATCCAGGGCCACGCTCCACAATGCCGATGAGATTAAACGAAAAGATATCCGCATCGGAGACCAGGCGCTGGTCACACGGGCCGGGGACGTGATTCCCAAAGTGGTGAAAATCTTTCCATCCCAAAGAAAAGGAACTGAGGCTGTATTTCATATGCCAGACATCTGTCCTGTGTGTAACACAAGGGTTCGAAGGCTGGAAGAAGAAGCGGCTGTCAAGTGTATCAACGCCTCCTGCAGTGCCCAATTAAAGGAACGAATCCGCCATTTCGTGTCTAAAAAGGGCCTTGATGTGGACGGACTGGGCAAAAAACTGGTGGATCAATTGGTGGATAAGGGCCTGGTCTCTTCATTCGCGGATCTGTTTACCCTCACCCTTGAATCTGTCGCCGGTCTTGATCGAATGGGAAACAAATCCGCTGCCAATCTTATCCAGGCCATTGAGGCGGCTAAAAAGGTTTCCATGGCACGCTTCATATTTGCACTGGGCATCGACCATACCGGAGAGAACGCGGCACGGCTCATGGCCGTCAATTTCAAGGATCTGGACGCATTGATGGCAGCAGATGAGCTGGCGTTATCCGCAATTCACGGGATGGGTGATAAAACCGCCCGGGCCATCGCAGGTTTCTTTTCCGTGCCCGAAAACACGATAAACATAGAAAAGATCCGGTTGGCCGGTGTGGATATCACCAACGACCTCTATCAGGAAGTTGGCGTGGAAGGACCGAAGGAAAGCCATGTATTTGCCGGAAAAACCATCGTTTTGACGGGCACGTTGACAGTGTTCAAGCGATCAGAGGCCAAAGAAAAACTGCTGGCCTTAGGAGCCAAGGTTACCGGAAGCGTCTCTAAAAAAACAGATTTTCTAGTGGCCGGAGAATCCGCAGGCTCAAAACTTGCCAAGGCCGAGAGTCTGAAAGTTAAAATTCTTGATGAAATACAGTTTGTGGAAATGCTCAACACCTAAGCATCCTGGTCAAGAAGACCAGGATGTTTACTGTCTATACCCGGTTTCTTCTCTTTCAGTGTTTTTATCTTCAATGTCCGGAATCAGGCGTTTGCTAAGCACCGTTACCGGATCATCGGTGTAGGCCGCTGATTTATAGAACCCCACAACTTTTGTATTGGTCTTTCGAACCATGAGGTTGATCTTGGGGCAGCCGATGGCGGTCAAACAGGATTCACCGTGCCGTATCAGCTTTCCTGCGATGCCCAGACGCCTGAATTCGGGCAGCACCCCCAGATAGTAAAACCATCCCCTGTGCCCGTCATAGCCGGCCATGCACGTGCCCACCACCCGGCCATCCAGCAGTGCCAGAAAAAAGAGCTCCGGGGAATGATCCAGTTTGCGCCGGATATCCTTCTCCGGGTCGTTCCACGGCACCGTAAGACCGCAGGCCTGCCACAGATAAATCACCTGGTTGCGGTAGGCGTCTTCAAACGGCGTGATATGCAATGCAGTGTTGACGGCCGGTACGGACTTTTCCATGTGAACACTTAAGGGATCTTCGGGGTAATCACCGAATGGAGGAATGGGGACGAATCCTGCCTTCCGGTATAGGCCGATGGCAGCGTCCTGACGGATCCCTGTTTCTAAACGGACCAAAGGCAGGGATCTGGCTGCCGCCAGGTGTTCCAACTGCTGTAGAAGATGCCTGGCGATCCCCATTTTTCGGTAGTCCCTGGACACGTACATCCGTTTGATTTCAGCATATCCATCCAGGTATTTCACGGCACCGATACCCGCAAGGGCATCTTGTTGTTCTTCATTCCGGACCCAGACCCCAAGCATATCCACGTTATCCTGCATCAGGGTTGAGGTGTCATCCAGGTGATTGCTTTCAGCCGGATAAAGCGTGGCCTGGTAGGCGTCAAGCTTACGGATGAGGGCCAGAACCTCCTGGTTGTCCGCCCGGACGTTTTTTACCCACATATGTATCTCCCTCACATTTGCATATGAACGGATTAATCAAAAAGAGCATTGATAAAACGCTTGGCGTCAAAATCCTGGAGGTCTTCGATGCCTTCTCCCACGCCGATGTGGGAAATGGGCAGATTCATGATGGATGACACCGCCGCGACAATACCGCCTTTGGCCGTACCGTCCAGCTTGGTGACAGCCATGTGGGTCAACCCCACGGCCTCATTAAAAATCTTGGCCTGGGAAATGGCATTCTGCCCGGTGGTGGCATCAATGACCATCATCACCTGATGGGGGGCTCCTTTAAGCTTTTTGTCAACGGACCGTTTGATCTTTTTCAACTCTTCCATCAGGTTCTTCTGGGTGTGCAACCGGCCTGCGGTATCAATAAGAACCACATCCACTCCCCTGGCCATGGCGGCTTCCACCGCATCATATGCCACTGCGGCCGGATCTGCTCCCTCCCTGTGTTTAACGATACCGGCATTGGCCCGGTCTGCCCAGATTTCCACCTGCTCAATGGCAGCGGCCCTGAAGGTATCCGCTGCGGCGATCAGTACTTTTTTACCGTCACGGACGTAACGGGTGGCCAGTTTTCCAAGTGTTGTGGTTTTTCCGGTACCGTTCACACCCACCATCATAATAACGAGGGGTTTATTGGGGGGTGGGGATTCCTCAATCCGGGGAAACAGCCCAAGCAGTTCCTCTTTGAGCACCTGGCGCAACTGCTCTCCGGTTTCCAGTTTTTTGGCTTTTTTCCGGATCCGTTCCATCATGTCCATGGCAATGTCCACACCGAGATCCGAAATGACCAGGAGTTCTTCCAACTCTTCGAACAGGTCCTCATCAATGGCTGTGGATCGCGAAAATAATTCAGTGACATCGGTATTGAGGACATCCCGGGTTTTTGACAGTCCGCTTTTCAGCTTTGAGAACAACCCTGATTCACCCGTCTGGGGTGCGGGGGCTTCCTTGGACGCTGTCTCAGCGCAGGGTGTGCTGTCAGCAGGCATCTCGTCGGCTTGCCTTTCCAAAGCGGGCGTTTCATCCGGACTTTCAGGCTCAGGCTCAGACTCAGACACGTGCACAGGATCGGCCTCACCGTTGTCTTCATCAGTGGGCTTTGGTTGAACCGGATCGGGTTCAGCCGCCTCTTGTAGAAACTGGGGGGCGTCCTCTTTAGTAGGTGGTTGGGTCGCAGGTGTTTCAGGTGCCGGGGATGTCTGGCTGTATGATTTCTGGTCAGACGGCTTTTGATCCCTCTTTTGATCATCTTCGGGCTTTTTATCATCTTCAGGGGGAAACGGTTCCTGGGTCCCTGTGCTCGGCTTATTTTCGTCCTGTTCCGGCTGAGGGACCGGCTGGGACTCTTCTTGTTTTTTTGATTTTTTCCAGAAAAAATTAAAGGCCACGCCTTTGGTCTCCTTATACGGCTGTTAATTGATTTTTAAGTGTATGATCTTTTACATTTTTATTGGGCCGGAATCAAGCCAAGACCGTTAAATTGACTTTACTTTCTGGGTTTCAGCCGATAAAAATAAGGCAGCAACTCATCGAGACTCACGGGGAACGAATTATGTCCGCATTATTAGAAGAAAAAATCGCTGCACTACAGGATCAGATACAAAAACTCCAGTCTCAAAAGGACAGTCTCATCAAAGAATTGGATGTCGTTGAAGAAAAATTTGAAAGTCAGGACCGGCTGTACCGCAAGTATTTTCCGGTCATCATTGATACGGTTTCCAAAGGAAACAGCGCCTTTGCCAAAGCCTGTGCCGAATTGAGCAATGCATTAAAGAAAAAAGCGTCCCCTACAAAAATCAGCTATATTTTTGAACAATTGAAAACTGCCATGATTCAGGAGGACATCGGCCCTGTACCATTGAAGAAAAAAAAGGGTATGTTTTCAGGCCTTCGAAAATCATCCGATGATCCGATTCTGGACGATTTTAAACACAGCTACCACGAGGTGGTCAACTCACTGAAATCCACTCTGGATAAAAAATACACGCCCAAGCTGGACAAGGTTACAGCGAGCCTTTTAACTGCCCAGGACTCAGGTGATATCCACGATATCCGGGAAAATGTTTTTTCCCTGATTTTCCAATACATTTCCGAAACCAGTGTGGACAGGGAAAAAGTCAATGTCTTTATCCAGGAAATCGTCGGTAAAATCCTTGAAATCGAAACCAAACTGGCCACTTCCTATGAACAGACCAGTTCAATCGTCAAATCTAACCAGGGCTTTGAAAAGGTTTTAAATTCAGAGATCGGCGGACTAAAAAAATCCTCCGACGTGGCTGCCAGCCTGGATGACCTGAAGATTCAGATCACCCAACGCCTGACATCCATTGAAAAGGCCCTGCATAAAAAGAAAACCGTGGATCAGGCTATCAACAAACTGGCGGAAAAAAACAGATCTGCCTTTAAAACCGGATTTGCCAAATTAAAACAGGAACTGCAGGAGGCCACACGGTACTCTGAAGAACTTGAAAAGAAGCTGAACCAGGATCAGTTGACCGGTGCCTACAACAGAAGAGCCTACGATAAAAAGATTGCCGAGGAAATGGACCGGTTCCTCAGATACGGTACCATTTTCTCTTTGTTGATTATTGATGCTGACAAGTTTAAACGGATCAACGATACTTACGGCCATGCCATCGGTGACCGTTGCCTGCAAGAAATTATTAAAAGAACTCGCCCTTTACTGCGAAAAAATGATATGTTAGCCCGCTATGGTGGTGAAGAGTTTGTGGTTGTCATGCCGGAGACCGATGCGGAAGGCGGGCGCAGGGCAGCAGAAAAGATCCGCCAGACCATCGAGAAGATAGAATTTTTGTATAAAAACGAAAAAGTTACAGTGACAGTAAGTATTGGCGTCTCTTGTGTCACCCCGGAAGATGAGAGACATGAACAGGTTTTTGAACGGGTCGATATGGCCGTTTACAAAGCCAAAGAAAACGGACGGAATCAGGTGATGGTTCAATAGGCAGTCCCGATCCTTACTAGGGATGCTTATAAGAATCAGCCACAAACAGGAGTATTAATGGGATCTCAACCTGAGATGGATGCTAAGGCGCTCATGGAAGCCGCATGCCGTGTGATGTCGGATGACAGCATGGAAACCCTGGCCAGAAGATCATTTTCCCCGAAAAAAATCGATATTTTTAACCATGCGTATTCCGTACTGGAATCCAGGGAACAGTATCAATTCATAAAAGACACCGAGGCAGAACGTCTGCTGCCCGGTATTATCAATAATCCGGTGCAGCAGGTTATCAGCGCAGATACCTTATCTGAAGAGGCACAAACCGAATTTAACAAACAGCGCAACATCGGTGTGGTTTTTTCAGGCGGCCCCGCCCCTGGCGGCCACAATGTCATTGCCGGTTTGTTTGACGAGTTGAAAAAATACAATGCCGACTCCAGGCTCTTCGGATTTCTTCAGGGCCCCGACGGCCTGCTGGAATCCAGATACATTGAGATCACCCGTGATTTGGTGAAAAAATACCGGAATATGGGCGGCTTTACCATGATCAAAACAGGCCGGACCAAAATTGATTCCGGTGAGAAGATGGAAAAAGCCCTGGTAACCTGTAAGCATCTGGGTCTGGATGCTCTGGTGATCATCGGCGGAGATGATTCCAATACCAACGCCGCTTTCCTGGCACAGCATTTTAAATCCTCCGGTATCAAAGTGATCGGCATTCCCAAAACCATTGATGGAGATATCCAGGTAAAAACCGATGACGGCCAGACCCTTTGCGCCATTTCCTTTGGTTTCCACTCCGCGGCCCGTGCCTTTGCCAGAAATATTGCCAACCTGGCCAATGACGGCAGCTCGGATGTCAAATACTGGCATGTCTGCAAGGTAATGGGCAGGGTGGCAAGTCACCTGACACTGGAAAGCGCCCTTCAGACCCGCGTCAACCTTGCCCTGATCGGTGAGGAACTGGCGGACTACATTGATGAGGAACGCCTTGAGAAAGCAAAGAACAACGGAGGGATGGACTATAATGCATTCGGTATTACCCTGCGGCATTTGTCCCGGGTTATCTGCGATATCATAGTCCGCCGCGCCGCCTTCGGCAAAAACTACGGGGTCATGATCATCCCAGAAGGAATTCTTGAATTTATCAATGAAATCCAGGTATTCATCATCAAGCTGAACAAGATCATTGCCGATTACAACGCCATCCATGACCTGGATTTTCACAGGGCCTTTCCCGGGCTCAACGGAAAGCTGGATTACCTGCGAAGGGTCAGCCAGGGCATGATCGATAAGGGCAAGTTTCCCATCTGGAACTTGAGGGATGATGAACTGTTCAACCAGCTTCCCAATTTTTTCAAAGAAGGACTGCTGGTGGAAAGAGATTTTCACGGTAATTTCCAGTTCTCCCAGGTCAAGACCGAAAAAATTGTCATGGACATGGTTAAAGAATACCTGGATGTGTTAAAAGAGCAGGGGGTTTACAAGGTAGGTATCAAACGCACCGACTACACCAGCTTCATGGAAGCCGCCCGGATGGACCCCGAACTCTATGCTCCGGCCCTGTTCAAGAACCCCCATGATGAATACGTTCTGGTGAAACCGGAAATCATTTCCCTGAAAACCCTGAAACAGGCCTTGGTCAACTCTGACATGCTGGATACCGATGACGAGTTACCCGAAGCGCTGGTTGCCATTTTCAGGAAGTCCGAACCGGTTTTCAAAACCCAGACCCATTTTTACGGCTATGACGGCCGGGGCTCCGATCCCACCAACTTTGACTGTAACTACACCTATAACCTGGGTCTAACCGCTTTTCACCTTATCGCCGGCAAAGCCACCGGACAGATGGCGGCCATCCTCAATCTTGAGCAGGATTTTGAGCAATGGCAGCCCATCGGAATTCCAATTGCACGCCTGATGCACCTGGAGGAAAGAAAAGGAAAGCTTGAACTGGTCATCGAAAAAAGCATCGTTGACCTGAACTCCAACGCCTTCAGGGTGTTTAAAACCATGCGCGAAGACTGGGTGGCAGCGGATACCGGAACCGACCGGTTCAGAAACCCGGGTCCCGTGCACTTTTTCAGTGACACAGAAGAAGACAGGCCCCTGATGCTCAAGTTGAACTCCCTGGAGTCAGGTGAAAAATAGGAACTGCCCTGTTAAAAATCGGGCAGATAGGTTCTATATATAAAAAAGGCCGGGTGGATGGTGAATCCCCCGGCCTTTTTCACGTTTTATCGTAAATCGAATATTTTCTAAGTCAGACTATTTAGCCTTTCTGGGCTGATAGGAGCAAAGCGGCTCTTCTTCCAGGTAAGATCCCGTGGCTTCATAAGCCCTGGCCCGGCAGCCGCCGCACACCCGCTTGTACTCACAGATGCCGCACTTGTTTTCCAGGTTGGAAAGATCACGCAGCTCGTTGAATACCGTTGAGTTTTCCCAGATGTCCTTGAAACTTTCTTGGGTGACATCACCGCAGGCGACATCGAGAAAGCCGCAGGTCTGCACACGTCCCACATGGGAGACAAAGCAGAATCCGGTGCCGGCAAGGCAGCCCCGGGTAACGGCGTCCAGGCCGTGGGTATCAAAGGTGACTTTCTTGCCTTCAGCCTTGGCCCTCTGTCTCAATATTCTGTAATAGTGGGGAGCGCAGGTGGCTTTGAGTTGAAGACTGGTTTTGGACTGCTGGTCGTAGAACCAGTTGAGGGTTTCTTCATACTGCTGGGCATCAATGGCTGAGTCCAGGATATATTTGCCCCTGCCTGTGGGGACCAGCAAAAAGATATGCAGGGCAACAGCACCGATATTCTCGGCCAGTTTCAGGATATTGGGGATTTCATCCAGGTTAGCCTTGGTAATCGTGGTGTTGATCTGGAATTCCAGGCCTGCGGCCTTGACCATCTCAATACCCCGCAATGCGTCTTTGAACGCATTGGGCTCCCCCCTGAATTCATCATGGGTCTTTTCACTGGCACCATCCAGGCTTACAGATATGCGCTTGATTCCCGAGGCAAGAAGATTGTCTACAATTTCAGGGGTCACAAGGGTGCCGTTGAAGGCCATGACCATCCGCAGCCCCAGTTTATCGC
>CAJWHT010000187.1 GCA_913041495.1 uncultured Desulfobacteraceae bacterium
GGTTTGTGGCCTCCCAGATGGCCCAGGCACAGATCGACCAGAAATCCATCCTGATCAACGCCACGGAACGTTACCTGTTTTCCGTTTCCGGTTCTACGGTTAAATTTGACGGGTATATGCGGCTGTACGCCACCGAAGAAAAATCCAAGGATAAGGACATCCAGTCCCTGCCGCCGGTGGAAAAAGGCGCCACGCTCACCACCCGGAAGATCAATCCCAAGCAGCACTTTACCAAACCGCCCCCCAGATTCTCCGAAGCCTCCCTGGTCAAGGAACTGGAAAAGAACGGCATCGGCCGCCCCTCGACCTATGCCTCCATTCTCGGGGTTATCCAGGACAAAGGCTACGTTGAGCTGCTCAACCGGTATTTTATTCCCAGTGAGCTTGGGTTCATCGTCAACGACCTGCTGGTGGATTCCTTTCCCAAGTTGCTTGATATCTCCTTCACCGCCCAGATGGAAACCAACCTTGACGATGTGGAAAACGGAAGTCTCAAGGAGATCGACCTGCTTTCCAATTTTTACGGCGACTTCAAAAACACCCTGGACCAGGCCAAGGATGAGATGGTCAGTGTCAAGGGTGTGGGTGTTGAAACCGGGATTTCCTGTCCCGAATGCAGTAAGCCTGTGAACATTAAAATCGGC
The DNA here is from genome assembly GCA_913041495.1 of uncultured Desulfobacteraceae bacterium. GTDB lineage: Bacteria > Desulfobacterota > Desulfobacteria > Desulfobacterales > Desulfobacteraceae > Desulfobacter. Next base: position 645 of record CAJWHT010000187.1, read on the forward strand.
AGAAACGGCCATTTCCTTGCCTGCACCGGCTACCCGGACTGTTCTTTTACATCCAACTACACCCGGGATGAAAAGGGTAATATTTCCATCGTGGAAAAAATTGCGGACAGCGAACCTGTGAAAGACTGTCCGGAATGCGGCCAGCCCATGGTGCAAAAGGACGGCAGATTCGGCCTGTTTCTTGCCTGTACGGGATATCCGGACTGCAAGCACACGGAATCCGTCAGTCAGAACAACAGCGCCAGGGATACCGGCGTCCCCTGCCCCGAAGACAAATGTGACGGCACCATCGTGGAAAAAACCTCCAAACGGGGCAAGCTCTTTTTCGGGTGTTCAAAGTATCCGGACTGCACCTTTGCCTCCTGGGACAAACCCGTGGCGCGGGCCTGCCCCCAGTGCGAATCCAAATATCTTGTGGAAAAAAAGACCAAGCGGGACGGTACGGTTGTAAAATGCCCGGTCAGAGGATGCGGTTTTAAGGAAAAGGTAGAAGAAACCGAGTCTGAGGCGTCTGCTTAGATTCTATAAATCACCAAGCAATAACAGGCAGACGCGCTCCCAGTACTTCCGGTCCTATGGGGTTGCCGGACGGTTATGATCCGGTAGCCCTCACCCACTTTTGAATAGCGGCGAACACCACCTCACGCTTGATGGGCTTGGTGAGGAAATCGTTCATACCCGCCTGTTTACAGCGGATTTTAAAATCGTCCAGGACATTGGCAGTCAAGGCCAGAATCGGTATCTGGGCCAGCTCCTTGTCCTGTTCATGGGAGCGGATCTTTTCGGCAGCCTCAAATCCGTCCATCACCGGCATATTGATATCCATCAGGATCAGATCGTATTGATTCGGTGCAAGGACGTATGCGGCAAGCGCCTCTTTACCGTGGCGTGCCACCTCGACCTGGTACCCGGCCCGGGTAAGCATGAGCATGGCCATTTTCTGGTTCACCGGGTTGTCCTCCACCAGAAGAATAACTGCATCCATTTTCCGGTTTTCAGACAGGGAATGGGAGGTCAGCATGGCTTCTGGCTCACTGCCGGGGGATGGTGTCTCCACCGGCATGCCCATCACATGGGCAGCCATTTCAAGGAGGACATCCTTTCTGGCCGGTTTGGGAATAAATCCCTTAAACCCGCTCTCGTCAAAGATCTTTGCAATGCCGGGAAAAGGTACGGCGCAGGCCATCCAGTTGAAGGGGAAATCCCCCGGCGTGGTCCCTTTCATCAGCGCAGGAATATCTTCTGTGCCGGGCTTAATGGACTTGCCGAAGTCCAGCACCCCCATATCATAATTGCCGATACCTGCTGCCGGGTCAGCCAGCTCGCTTAAGATAAGCGGCAGGTTGCCCAAACTGCGGGTATCCACATCCATGCCGGCAGATGTCAAAAGGTGGGCCAGGATATCCGAGGCATCAGTGCCCGTGGACACCACCAGTATCCGCTTGCCTTCTAATGCGGCGGGCCTGATCCGTTGTCTGGGGGTCACTTCAGCCGTTTTTAAATGGGCGTTGAAATAGAAAACCGACCCCTTTCCCTTTTCAGATTCCACCCAAAGGTCTCCGCCCATTTTCCGGGCGATGTTCCGGCTGATGGCAAGCCCTAAGCCGGTACCGCCGTACCGGCTGGTGATATCGTCCTCGGACTGGATAAAAGGCTCAAAAATTACGGCCTGTTTATCCGGGGCCACACCGATACCCGTATCTGCCACGGACACCGTCAGCAAGGTGTGACCGGATTCTGCGGATTCTGCTTCCAGGCTCAGGGTGATGCTGCCCCTGGGCGTAAATTTGACGGCGTTGCCCAAGAGGTTGAGCAGTACCTGCCGGAATCTGTGGGGGTCGCCCACCACCTTTCCGGGGACGGCATCTGATATCCGGCACAACAGCTCCACCCTGGACTCATCCATCTGGGTTCTTACCACATCAATGGTGTCAAAACAGAGCACCTCAGGATCAAAGGCAATGTCGTCCAGAAACATCTTGCCGGATTCCACCTTTGAAAAGTCCAGAATATCATTCACCACGGACAACAGGGTATCGCAGGAAAATTTGGCGCTTTCCAGAAAGGAGGTCTGCTCTTTGTCCAGTTCGGTGTCCATGAGCATGTCTGTATACCCCACGATGCCGTTTAAAGGGGTTCGGATTTCATGGCTCATGGCTGCCAGGAAAAAAGTTTTGGCCTTGGAGGCTTCCTTGGCCTCTTCCGCCAGCCGGTTTGCCCGTTCCATGGCCTGTCGCAACTGCCTGTTGGTTTCTTCAAGATCGATAAGATGACGCTTTTCCCGGGCGATGCGCTTGATTCTGGCCAGAGTGGAGTTGATGTTGAACGGTTTGGTCATGTAATCCGAGGCACCGGCGTCCATGATGTCCACGTAGGAATATTCCGACGCGAACCCGGTCATGATAATGAAATCAATGGCCGGGTTCACCTCTTTGACTTTTTTGAGCAGTTCAATACCGTCCATCCCGGGCATGGAGATGTCTGAGATAACCAGATCAAAATCCGGTTCATCCATATCCTTGACCAGTTCCCAGGCCTGTTCCGCATCCGGAACCTCCCGGCAGACAAAACCGGCCCGGGAAAGGGCCTTGGACAACAACACCCTGAGACTGTGTTCGTCGTCCACAACCAGAATCCGCCGGATAGGCAAGGCTTCTGTGGCAATGTCGGGAATTTTAGTCATTCACCCGTTCTACGTAGGTCTTGGTCCGTGTATCGATCCTGATCTTCTGCCCTTCATTGACAAAGGGGGGCACCTGGAGTTCGAAACCGGTTTCCAGTGTGGCGGGCTTGGTATCCCCGGTGGCGGTGTCACCTTTGGCCCAGGGTTCGGCCGTGACCACTTCAAGAACCACAAAGTTTGGCAGGGTAACGCCGATGGGATTTCCGTTGTGCAGCAGCACATCGCACACGGTGTTGTCCTTGAGCAGATCCACAGTGTCACCCAGCTGATCACGGCCCAGGAATACCTGCTCATAGTTGGTGGAATTCATGAAGCACCAGGAATCCTGGTCTGAGTAGAGATACTCCATCTCAACTTCTTCAAGATCCGCCTTCTCAAATTTGTCTCCGGACCTATAGGTACGCTCGAACTGGGCACCTGTAATCATATTTTTGAGTTTGCACTTATACAGGGACTGGCCTTTTCCCGGTTTCTTGAATTCGAAATCCACAATCACGTGGGGATCTCCGTCAATCTCAAGCTTCAGACCCTTCCTCAAATCACTGGCTAAATACATCCATGGCTCCTAAATTATTATAAAATACACTCGGGTTAAAATGCCCCTAATAAAGCATAAACCTAGGGTATTGGCAAGCACTCCCAGCAAAAATCCAGTTAAAAACAACTTGCATTTTTACCCGGTTTATAGGAAAATTCTTCGATTTAGAACAACACCCTAATTGTTAGGCTTAAATGTTAGGAATATTATCATGATCATAGTAATTGATTTCGGCTCTCAATTCAACCAGCTTATCGCCAGGCGGGTCAGAGAAAACAACGTATACTGCCAGGTGGAACCTGCGGATATCTCCATTGAAAAAATCCGTGAGATGAATCCCGTGGGAATTATCCTGTCCGGCGGCCCCTCTTCGGTTTACGAAGAAAACAGCCCCACCATTGACCCGCAGATTTTTAAGCTTGGCGTACCTGTCCTTGGTATCTGTTACGGCATGCACTTCATGGTCCATGCCTTAGGTGGTACCATCGAAGGAGCGGACAAAAGGGAATACGGATTTGCCGAGCTTGTGATCAAAGATAAAGCACCCCTGTTCAAGGACATGGATGACAAATTCCAGTGCTGGATGAGCCATGGCGATTCCGCCAAGAAGCTGCCTGAAGGCTTTGTCATCACGGCATCCACGGACAATACCGAAATTGCAGCCATTGCCAACCACGATAAGAAATTCTACGGCCTCCAGCTTCACCCGGAAGTGGAACACTCCGTCAACGGCGCACTAATGATCCGCCATTTTCTGTTTGACGTCTGCGGATGCGAGCAGAACTGGACCATGAAATCCTTTTCAGACGGTGCCATTGCCCAGATCAAGGACGCCGTTGGAGATAAAAAGGTCATCATGGGCCTGTCCGGCGGGGTGGACTCCTCTGTGGCCGCCACCCTCATCCATAAGGCCGTGGGAAAAAACCTTCACTGCATCTTTGTGGATAACGGGCTGCTAAGGCACAGGGAAAAAGAACAACTGGAAGAGAGCCTGACCGCCAACCTGGACATGAACATCAAATTTGTGGATGCCCGGGAAAAATTTCTCACCGCACTTGCCGGTGTCACCGATCCGGAACAGAAAAGAAAGATCATCGGAAAAATATTCATTGATGTGTTTGATGCCGAGGCAAAGAAAATCGAAGGTGCGGAATTTTTGGGGCAAGGCACCTTGTACCCGGACATTATTGAGTCCAAGTCAGCCTTCGGCGGCCCCACCTCCATCATCAAGTCCCACCACAATGTGGGCGGGCTGCCCGAAGAGATGAACTTAAAGCTGATCGAACCCCTCCAGCTCCTGTTCAAGGACGAAGTCAGAAAACTTGGATTGGAACTGGGCATCAACGAAGACCTCATCTGGCGCCAGCCTTTCCCGGGCCCGGGTCTTGCCATCCGCATCATGGGAGATATCACCGAAGAACGCCTGGAGATCCTTAGAAGAGCAGACACCATTCTTCTTGAAGAGATCCGCGAAGCCGGACTTTACAGAAAGCTGTGGCAGTCCTTTGTTGTTCTCCTTCCGGTGAAAAGTGTGGGTGTCATGGGAGACAAGCGGACCTTTGCCAACTGCGTGGCTATCCGGGCGGTGACCTCCAATGACGCCATGACCGCTGACTGGGCCAAGCTGCCCCACGATCTTCTGGGAAAAATATCCAACCGGATCATCAACGAGGTGGACAAGATCAACCGGGTGGTATTCGACATTACATCCAAACCTCCCGGCACCATAGAATGGGAATAGGGTGTGGGAATAGGAAGCGGGAATAAGCGCGGCATTCAACCAGAACCAACGGACACCAGGATCGCCATATGGACGACAGCAGCCTTCGGGACTATCGGAGCGACCTCTCCCGGCTTCGGGACGAGGATAAGGAAAGCGCGGATATTGAAGCTTCAATGTATCACCAGGAAATCAACACCCTGAAAATCGAGAAGCTATCCCAGCGGGTCACCATCATCACCATCATTATTCCCTGCATCATCATTGCCGTATTGGCCTTTGCCTATATCGACATGAAAGAACGGGTGGTGGATGTGGATGAAACCAAGGGGAACCAGGTGGCCCAGATGGCGCAAAAGCTTGAGGAAAAACTCAACGCTCTGGACGTCCGCATTGCCAAAGCCAAGTTTGAACTGGATGAAAAACTGCCCCAGGTCAGCCAGCGCAGCCAGGCACTTGAAAACCAGATTGCCAAAATAGATTCAGCAAAGGCCGACCTGGCAGCGCTTCAGGCCGCCGTCAAAAAGATGGACGCCACCGTTGCCAGGCTGGAAAAAATGGATAAACAGATCAAATCCAACGCCTCCCAGGACAAGTCTACCCTGGCGGAAATAGAACGCATTAACCGGGATCTTTTAGCGGCCATAAAGGAAAACAACGTCCGTTTTAAAACCCAAGCTGACAAGATCAGTCAGGATATGCAGCTTTTCAGGGAAGAATTTGATGCCCGGCTAGCAGAACTCTCTGCCTGGGAAGAGCAGATCGCCCTGCTCAACAAGCAGACCAGCCTGCTGGACAAGCAGCAGAAAACCCTGGCGGCAGACACCCGAACGGCCTTGGCTGCGGATATCCTTGTCGTGCGCAAATCCCTGGAAAACAAGATCCGGGATCTGGAGGACAGATTGTCCCAAAAAGCGGATCTTTCCACCGCAAAGCCTTCGGCTACCGTGATTTCCCCCATCGTTCCTGCGGAATCAGACCGGCCGGTTCCCCAGCTGGATACGTCAATGGATAATCAGGCAGATTCAAAAACAGATAGCGGCACGTCAGGGATTTCTGAAGAATCCTTGACCCAATAACCGGAAATTCTAAAGGTTTTGCCCCCCAACACCACCGGCCGGCGCCATACCGAGGACCAATTGCTGCACCACTGCAGGGATTTTTCCGCCGCCTATATGGCGGTCCAATACCTGGCCACCCATGTCCGTGATTATCCGGAGTCCGTCACACACCAAACCGTTGACGCCCTGGTATCCGTAATTGAATCCGACCGGTTCGCCTCCCAAAAACAGGTGCTATTCCTCTACGGTGAAGCGGCTGATACGCTTGTCTTATTGGCCGCCAACAGGCATCTTCCCGTCTCTTCCCCCATAATTGCGCGACTGCTCAAGTGTTTGCCCGCCTCTTCGGGCAAACGCCTGCGTGCCGTGGGACAGGCCCTGGGAAAACTGCCGGTGCGTATCAAGACACCGGATGTCATCGTGGCTGCACAAACGATTCCTTCCCCCCAGCCGATTTCTTTGCCGGAACTGCTTAAAGTTTTAGGCGTCTGCGGGGATGAGTCCCCAGTCTGGAAAGGCAGAAGCCTGATTTGCATGAACGCCGATATCCCTTCCGGGGTTATCAAATTCGCCCGAAGCACCGATGACACAGAAGCGCTTTTTAGGGAATCCCAATGGCTGGATTTCCTTGCAGGCAAAGATGATACGTTCTGCGTGCCCGAACCTGTGTCAGTCTGCGGCAGTCCTTTGCTTCAAGTTACCTCTAAACTGCCGCCCGGTGCCCATGAAGGCCTCCATCAGGGAATTTGTATCGCCTTTATTCCCTGTGAGGGCTACTACGACTATCCCAATGAAAACAATAGCGGAAGGCCGGTGGATCTTGTAAAGGACACCTTCATTAAAAGCGCCAGACTGCTGGGCACCCTCACCGCCATGGGAATCCTTCACACTGCGTTGATCCCCCTTTTCCACAACCGGGTGCAGCAGGGCCGTAGAAACGATAACGGCGCATATCTCTGGGAACACGGCGGGCGACTCGACCAATGGCTGGATTCCTGCCGGTATCCCAACTTTGCCCGGTCCGGCCTCAGGGATTTTGAACACCTGATCCAGACCCGGTCCGGTAAGGATCTGCGCCACTACATCGGTGAGCATCTTTTAAGCTTCATCCTCGTTATGGGAAGCTGCTTTCGCAACCAGGCCCCTGAACGCCGGGGCAAGGATATGGACCAGTCTCCCGCAGACACCCGGGATCTGTTTTGCCCGGATCTTTTCTTAACCTTGATACAGGAAGTCTGCAAGGCCTACTTTGAAGGGCTTTTCCAAAGCAAACAACTGCCCGAAGCCGCATTGTCCACCCGGGAACTTGTGGATGAACTGATTTACGCCATGGGCCGGGACGACAACATGGAAGAGATGCTAAGGGTCCGAGACCAAAACGACATGAGTGATGAGATGTTCGAGGATTTCCTTCGCCGGCGAGGTGTCTTGGACATACCTGCCAAAGGGGTTGATGACATCATTCTTGACACCGGCCCTCATCTGGGCGGATTCAATCAGACCATCTCCACCCCCAAACTCATTGATTACCTGTTCCGCTATTCTGCACTCTGTATTGCCTTCTGGTTTGAAAATCAGGGAAAATGAAAATCGGTTGAACCCCTTTCCGATCTGGGGTATATTCGGAGTCTACTGGGTATCAAACAAAAAGGAAGACGCATGTCCAAACAACATCCTGAATGCCCGCTCTACAACCACGCCACTTGCAGGGAGCTTCACAATCCCAAGCTGTGTGCCATAATCCGCGACGACAACGTCTGCCAGAAAAAGCAGCAGAAACCCAAAAAAGAAGATGCCGACGCTTAGGCTTAGATCTTAAATCAGCGAACCATGATCCGGTCCCCCGGATGAATGACTTTTTTATATGAAAAGTTGTTCAGTTTCAACAGCGCCGCAAGGCTCATATTGTATTTTTTGGCGATACCGATCAGGCTTTCCCCGTTTTTAACCACATGATACCTGACCGTGTCCTGGGCCTTCCAGGCCTTTCTCAGATCCGAAAACCGCCGTTCAAATCCCTTTTCCTTGCCTTTGGGTACCAGCACCGTCGCCTTCTTGGCGTTCAGGTAGTATCCCCGGATCTCCGGATTCATATCTTTGAGTGTTTTAAATGAGATATCTGCGGCCCTGGCGATCATGGACAGGGGAATCTCCTGATTGATGGAAAAATTAATTTGTGAGTAGGTGAACTCAGGATAAAGATCCCTGGGTGACAGGTAGTATCCGTATGTTTCAGGAGATTCCATGATCATCTTTGCCGCAACGATCTTCAATACATACCGCTGGGTTTCCAAGGGGAGGTAAAGATCAAAAAAGTCCCGGCTTTTCTGGGCTTCAATCTCCGTGTTCAGTCCGAATTCCCCCATATTGTAGGCCGCCATGGCCAGCAGCCAGGAGCCGAAATCCTTGTGAAGTTTTTTAAGATAAAGGCAGGCGGCCCGGGTGGAGGCGAAAATGTTCCGCCGCTCATCAATCTTGCCGTCTATTCTCAACCCGTACCTGCGTCCGGTACTTCTGAGAAACTGCCAGTATCCGACGGCCCCTTTACCGGACCTGCTGTGGGGCCGAAGCGCGCTTTCAACGATGGGCACGTATTTCATGTCCAAAGGCAGGTTCTCTTCTTTTAAAATCTTCTCAATCAAAGGGAAATAGCGTTGCCCGCGCTTGAGCCAGAGGATCACCTGGGGCCGGTTCCACGTCGCCAGCAACACCTCTTTTTCAAGACGTTCCCGAACGCTTGGCTCCCGGTAGGGCACAACCTCTCCGCAAAGTCGGATATCCCCTTCAAATCTTACCGTCTCCATTAACGGTGGTATCTTTCTGGTCTCAATCTTACGCACCACCTTATCCTCTGCCCGCAGCGGTATCCCGGACCCCAGGATCGCCATGCAAACCAGGACCACTGTGCAGAATAAAGATAGGAAAAATCGCCTCATTATGTCTATCTCCGGAACATATGAAAATTAGATCATCGCCTTCGTCAGAGTAGGTATGATGACACTATCGGTGGTAAAAATCAAGGTGGAGATCTTCCTTACAAGCAGAGATGTTCTCATCAAAAATCAGTAATTTTTTAACTTAATTTGGGGTGTATGGCCTGAAAGTATTGACAATTGGCGCTTCCTGACCTAATTAAGCAGTAAAACCACTTATCATCCTAAGATGATGAAAAAGCCATCTGGGGCACGGTAACCGAACGGGGGAAAGAAAAAAGTGCCATCAACGTTTTTATACAAAAAGTTTACTCCTCTTTCATTAGCTGCGAAAATATCAATATTGTTTGATAATATATGACCAGCAACGACTGCTCTTCCTCCGGTTATTTTATCTAAGCCAAATTCTGCCGCTCTATCCTTAATTTTTCCCTTAAACTTTTCATAAAATCTTGTTGGACCACCATAGTTAGCAACATAAATCCCATATTTTCCATTTCCTTTTCTGTCTACACAAACTACTGAACGACCTGCTGTGAAGTTTAAATCTATTTGATTTTTCTTTTGTTCAAAAATATCAAAAAATTTATTATTTTTTAGATCTATTAAACGATCGGAATATTTCTTTTCACCACTGTAAGTATCGGTATTTAAAAAATAAATCTCTTCATATCCATCAGAGTCGATATCGCAAGCAGCTACCCCAATGGTAAAACTTTTCCTATCTGTAAACTTAGTGTCATCCACAATATTTATTAGTTTGTTGTTTTTGTACGTCAAAGCTAAATTTTCACTTCCAAAACCAGCTACTATAAACTCATAAGCGCCGTCGTTATTAACATCAGCTACAGATATACCGTACCTAAGACTTTCATAATTGTTTTCTATTAAGCCAGTAATGTTATTGAAGAAATTTGCTGACGCACTTCTTATTGAAATTAAAATTAATAATATTGAAAAAAAGACAGCTTTTGATTTCATTGAAAACTATTTTAGTATTTTCCAAGTTCCCGATGCAGTTGCAACTATCTTTTCTGATGCGAATATTTCGCTTGAAATAAAAACTAATGTCTTAGTTTTCTTTAAAACTTTTACTTTACCTATTAACTTTTCATTTAATTTTCCGGCAGAAATAAACTTTATATCTAAGTTGATGGTTACACATCTTTTATTACCAGCCGCTATATGTGCTGCATTACCCATACCTGTATCTGCTATTGTTGCAATAAAACCACCGTGAGCTATACCGCCAGTGTTCAAAAATTTTTCTTGTACTTTTATGCTATATTCATAGTTAACTTCATCTATCTTTTTAAAAGAT
>CAJWHT010000188.1 GCA_913041495.1 uncultured Desulfobacteraceae bacterium
GCCAGGCCGAAGGCGGTGATTATTTTGGCCCTGGGGGCATCGGATTCCCATCCCGTATGTTTGTACATGGGGCAGTGCTCATAGCAGTATCCGCATCTGATACAGCTGGCCAGTGTCCCTTCCCATTTCTTCAGGTTGGTAAATTTCGCTTCTTTGATTTCCATGATTACCCCTCTCCTTTAGCTGTTCACGGCGTATCTGAGGTTGGTGACATTGACCCAGTCGTCCGGTGCCTGCATAAGCTTGCCCGGATTGAGGATGTTGTTGGGATCCAGTGCCGATTTAATGGTGGCCAGCATATTGATGGAATCTTGTTTTTCCACCTTAAAGGACTCTGCCTTGGACAGGCCGATGCCGTGTTCCGCAGAGGTGGTGCCGTTCACGGACCGGACATATTCGTAGATTTCGGTGATGGCCTTTCTGGCGGACTGCCACTGGTCCTTTCGCTTGGTATCCATAAGAATTTTGGTGTGCATACAGCCGGAACCGCAGTGACCGTAGGCCGTCATGATGATATCGTTCTTTGCCGCTACCTCGTGGATTTTGGCGGCCATCTCCGCCATTTTGGAATAGGGTACGGCCATGTCGTCTGCCAGGGAGGTGGAGGCCAGGTTGTCGTCGTATTTGGACAGGGCGGGGAATAATTTTTTCCGGCCCATGAATATCTTGGCCCTTTCCTTGGGATCGTAGCTGGCCCAGATGTCCTGGCCGTGGTGCTTTTCACAGACCTGTTTCATCTTGTTGATCTCATAGTCCACGGCTTCCTTGACCTGGCCGTCGGCCTCAAAGATCAGGGAGGCGGCCACTTCCTTCAGCCCCAGGTCCATGGTTTTGTTGACGGCCTTGATGGCCACCGAGTCCACCAGTTCCAGCATGGATGGGTTGGCACCGGATGCCATGATAGAGCCGATGGCTTCTCCGGCATCCTTAAGGGAGTCGAAGTTGGCAACCCCCATGCAGCGGTATTCGGGGATGGGTACAAAGCTCAGGGTGGCTTCCACCACAACCCCCAGGGTGCCTTCGGACCCCACCATGAGTTTGTGGAGCTGATAGCCGGAGGCCTCAACTCTGGTATGGGCACCTAAGGAGACCAGGTCGCCGTTGGGCAGGACCACTTTCATGCCCAGCACCGCGTCCCGGGTGGCCCCATATTTGACGGATCTAACCCCTGAGGCGTTGTTTCCGATTTCACCGCCGATGGTGGCAATCCGTGAGGATGCAGGCGTAGGGGGATAAAATACCCCGTATTGTTTCAAGGCCAGGTTCAGATCGTCGTCTACCACTCCGGGTTCTACCCGGCAGTAAACATCGGGCAGGTTGATTTCCAGAATCCGGTTCATGCCTTTCATGTCCAGAATAATACCACCGTTTACAGGTACGGTCTGGCCGCACATGCCTGAGCCGCCGCCCCTGGTGATGACCGGGATTTTGTTCTCGTTGGCATAGACCATGATTTTCTGAACCTGCTGGGTGTTATCAGGTTTCACAATCACCCATGGCATGGCATGGTGGACAGAGGAATCCGACCCGTAAACATACAGGTCAGACGGATCTGACTTGATATTGTTTTCCCCTACAATTTCCCTTAATCTGGGTTCGTCAACCGTGTTCATTTAAAGTCCCCTTTTGATAGATAAATACCTAACTTTATCGTCGTTCCCGATAGATAGACTACTAATACTTCCACAACTTTTCCAAAAGATCAATCCAATTTCAGGTTGCCTTTTATTATAAGTGTTTGCTTGTAATGCAGGTGTGAAAATCCCCATAGAACAAGAGGCACAGGGTGGTACATGAAGTTTACTTGTGGCCGTATTCAAGTAAAATGATTTGTGAATGAGTAATTTTATTCCACAAATTTGAGGAAAAATGCGAATTGCGAAAAATGAAACCGGTTCATTTGGAGTGAACGTCCTTTCCTATGTTAAAAAAGTGAACATCCTTGGCAAACCCGGTGCCAGGGTTTATAATTGCCTGGCTGAAAATGACCATGACGCATTTGCGGACTGATACCATACACTCAGGCCGGCCGCCCGGTGGTTTCCGGTGGCGCGGCCGTAAGGATGACATAATGACCTACACCGTAACGTTTCTCCCCCATGACAAAGTTGTAGAAGTTGGCGAAAACGAGAGCCTGATCCGGACGGCCCTGGAAGCCGGAGTTCATATCAATGCCTCCTGCGGCGGCAGCGGGGTTTGTGGCAAATGCCGGGTGCTTATCGAAGAGGGGCAGGTGGCAGGCGGGGTGTCCGAACACCTGTCCCGGGAGGACCAGGATCAAGGATACCGCCTGGCCTGCACGGCACAGGTGGCATCCGACCTGACCGTGCGCATTCCGGTGGAATCCGATATGGAGACCAGCCGCCTCAATCAGCAGGCGCCGGCAAGGCATACGGCCCGGGCCATGCATATGGATATGGAGGCGCTCAAGGAGAACGGCCTGTTTATTCCCCCGGTGGAAAAGATTTTCCTTGATCTGGATCCTGCCATGGAAGGTGACAACCAAGCGGATGTGGCAAGGATCATCAATCACTTAAGAATTGCCCACGACGAACACCATCTGACCATGGACCTTGCCCTCATCCGGAAGGTGCCGGATATCATAAGGGAGCAGGATTTCAAGGTTACGGCCACCATTGTCCGGCCGGTGCGCAAAGACGGCCGGAACCGGATCATCAATATCGAAGCCGGCGACACCACGGACCGCAATTTTGCCATTGCCGTGGATATCGGCACCACTACGGTTTACGGACAGGTCCTGGATCTGCATACCGGCGAGGTGCTGGGGCAGCACGGGGAGTTCAACGGCCAGATCTCCTACGGGGAGGATGTGATCTCCAGGATTATCTATACGGAGAAGGGGAATGGACTTGAGATCCTCCATGAAAAGGTGGTGGAGACCATCAACACGGTCATCGGCAAGTGCATAAAAAAGGGCGGGGTAAACCGCTCCGAGATTTCCACCATCACCCTGGCGGGCAACTCCACCATGACCCAACTGTTGCTGAGCATCAACCCCACCTATATCCGTAAAGACCCGTATGTGCCGGCATCCATCCTTTATCCGCCATTCCTGGCAAGGGAGATTCACCTGGACCTGCCGGAACACACCATTGCCCTGATCTATCCCGGCGTTTCCTCCTACGTGGGCGGTGACATCATCGCCGGTGTCATGGCTTCGGGCATGTACCAGTCTTCGGAGCTTACCTTATATATGGATATCGGCACCAATGCGGAGATCGTCATCGGCCACCAGGACTGGATGGTCTGTACGGCGGCTTCCGCCGGCCCGGCCTTTGAGGGGGGCGGTGTCAAGTTCGGGATGCGGGCCACCAAAGGGGCCATCGAAGACTTTTCCATAGATCCTGAAACCTATGAACCCATGATCATCACCGTGGGGAACGTCAAGGCCAAGGGCATATGCGGCTCCGGCCTCATTACCCTGGCCGCCCGCCTGCTGGAAGTGGGCGTTATTGATTCCCGGGGCAAGTTCAACCGGGAACTGCCCACGTCCAGGATCCGGGAAAAAGATGATATCTGGGAATACGTCCTGGTGGACAAGGAAAATACCCAGATCGACAGGGATATCACCATCACCGAACCGGATCTCGATAACCTGATCCGGGCCAAGGGTGCCATGTACTCCGCCGCCCTGACCCTGCTGGATGAGATCGGCCTGGGAATTCAGGATGTGGAGCGGATCATCCTGGCCGGCGGGTTCGGCTCCTACGTGGATCTGGAAAGCGCCATTACCATCGGCCTTTTGCCCGAAATTGAGCCGGAAAAAGTCACCTACCTGGGCAACGGGTCGCTCCTGGGGTGCAAGATCAACTGCCTGACCAATGCGCTTCGCCGGCAGGTAGGGGAGGTGGTGAGCATGATGACCAACTTTGAACTGGCAACGATACCTTCTTATATGGACCATTACATGGGAGCGCTCTTTCTTCCCCATACGGAAATGAATTATTTTCCAAAGGTTAAGGCCCGGCTGGAGGGATTGCGCAAATGAGTTCCACAGCCCCGGAGCAAGGGGGCGGGCAGGGATATGTCAGACATATAAAAGTGGAGAGACCGGTGCTGGGCAATAACCTGGCCGATGCCCAGCGCCTGGAGATGGCCCTGCAAAAAAACGTCGGCGCAGATTCAGTCCACATTCCCTTTCATCTGTTGAAAGGCCTGCCGGGTAAGCTTCGGCACTGGGACTACAGCGCCAGGGCCGTGATGTTCAAAGACCGGCGGTCGTGGCGCCTGGTGGACCTGCTGCCGCCGGATCCGGATGGCAGTCAGGCCGGACAAGTATTGGGTGCTGCGGTGGATATCGGCACCACCCGCATCGTGATCCGGCTTGTGGATCTTGATACCGGTGTTGCCTTGGGAGAAACCGGCCTGGACAACCCCCAGGCCGCCATCGGCCCGGATGTGCTGGCCCGGATTCATCATTCCAACCGGCCAGGGGGGCTTGCCGAACTCCAGAAACTGGTGGTTGACGGGGTCAACACGCACCTGGCAGCGCTCTGTGAGACCTGCGGCTGCACCACCGATGATGTCTTTATCCTGACCGGTGCCGGAAATACGGCCATGACCCACCTTTTTCTTGGCATCGATGCCTTTGAGATCATCAAAGAACCTTACATCCCCTGCATCAATATCCCGGACACCCTGCAGGCCGCCGATATCGGCCTCAAGATCCGCGACGGGGGACTGGCCTTTCTCTTTCCCAACATCGGCTCCTACTTCGGCGGGGATCTTCTGGCCGGCATCATCTTCAGCGATCTGGACAAAAAGGAAATGCCCTGTCTGGTGGTGGATGTGGGAACCAATGCGGAAATCGTTGTGGGGTCGAAAGACTGGCTCATCGCCTGTGCCGGTGCGGCCGGCCCGGCCCTGGAGGGGGGCGTCTCAAAGATGGGAATGACAGCCGGCCCCGGGGTCATCGATACCGTAGCCATAGATCCCGCAACCCGGGAGGTAAGGGTGCATACCATTGAAGAGGCGTCGCCCATAGGTATCTGCGGCTCAGGCATGATCGACCTGGCAGCAGCACTCTTTTTATCCGGCATGGTAGATATCCGGGGCAAATTCGTCCCGGAGACCTGTGGTGAGCGCCTCATCGAACAGGATGAGATTCCCGCCTTTGTCCTGGTCCATGCACCGGCGTCGGGAACGGGTGAACCCATCTGCCTCACCCAGGTGGATCTCAACTCCCTGACGTCCTCCAAAGCCGCCATGTACACGATTCTGGAGGTGATTGTTAAAAACACCGCAGGACTTGAATTCGAGGACCTGGATAAATTCTACGTGGCCGGCACCTTTGGCTCTTTTATCAACCCTGAGTCCGCCATTTCCATCGGCATGCTGCCGGATATGGACAGATCCGTCTTTGAGGTGCTGGGCAACTCATCTTTGGGTGGTGCGGCGCTGATGCTAACAGACACCACGGCCTTTGACCGGGTCATGGCGATCCGGGAAACCATCACCTACATTGAACTCAACGTGAACCAGGAGTTCATGAACATGTTTTCCGGCGCCAAGTTCTATCCCCACACAGACCGGTCCAGATTTCCGTCAGTACCTGGGCGATAATCCTGTGGGCGCCAGCCTTGCGTGGGGTTGAAACCAACTGGTCGTTACATAAATGTAGAAAATGGCTGTTCGAAAATTACGAAAAAGTTTTTTTTAAATGGTGTTTTCTGTGTGTTTTTTTGGTGTAAGTGTTCGTAAACATGATCTAAATCAAATTTCTTCGAGATGATGGCACATTAATTGCCATTTAACTGCTCTGATAGTTGCGCGGGTAAGTCACTTTTGTGGATATCCCGGGGGAGTTGTGACAACTCAAACCAATTAAAATTGAAGAGCAGGGTATGGGAAGTTCCATTGTTGACAATTTATGGGTCATCGTTTCAGCGGTACTTGTCTTTTTAATGCAGCCCGGATTCATGTGTCTTGAATCCGGACTCACACGCCAGAAGAACAGCATCAATGTCGCCATCAAGAATCTGGCGGATTTTGTATTTTCCGTCATGATTTTCTGGCTGGCAGGCTTTGGAATCATGTTTGGCATCTCCTTTGCCGGTATAGTCGGCACCACGGGGTTCACCCCCGAGTTCGGCAGCAGTTTCCATCTGGTTTCCTTTTTTTTGTTTCAGGCAATGTTCTGCGGTACGGCCACCACCATATTTTCAGGTGCTGTGGCCGAGCGGATGAGGTTCTCGTCCTATCTGGGCATTGCCGCATTTTTATCCGCTTTTATCTATCCCCTGTTCGGCCATTGGGCCTGGAACGGTATTGAAACCGGTGTTCCGGCTGGATGGCTCGGGGCCGAAGGGTTTGTGGATTTTGCCGGGTCCACCGTGGTGCACAGCGTCGGGGGGTGGATGGCCCTGGCCGTCCTCCTTGTGGTGGGCCCGAGAAAAGCAAGGTTTACACCCGAAGGAAAGCCGGTTGACATCTGCGGGAGCAATTTGCCCCTTTCCGTTTTAGGAACGCTGCTTCTCTGGATCGGCTGGATCGGATTTAACGGGGGTTCCACCCTGGCCATGGATGTCAGGGTTCCGGGTATTATCATCAATACAATGATGGCTGCTGCCGCAGGGGCTGTTTTTTCCCTTGCCATCGGTTACATGCTGAACCGGATCTCTAAAATTTCTTTTCTAATCAACGGATCACTGGGGGGGCTTGTGGCCATCACGGCCTGCTGCCATTGCGTCAGCGTTTCGGAATCGGTGATCATCGGGGCCATTGCCGGCGGGGTCTGCCTTATGTGTGACGAGGTCCTGCTTTCTTTCGGCATTGATGATGCTGTGAGCGCCGTACCGGTGCATCTGGGCTGCGGTATCTGGGGTACCCTGGCCGTGGCCCTGTTCGGTGACCCTGATATTTTGGGCACCGGACTTGGTTTTTATCCCCAGCTCATGATTCAGGTGGGAGGTATTATTGCAGCGTTTGTGGTGGCGTTTCTCCTCCCGTTTTTCATTATCAGGGAAATCAACCGGTTCTCCCCGCTCAGGGTGTCCGCCGAGGATGAAAATATCGGCCTGAACATTTCAGAACACGGGGCGAGAACAGAGGCGGCAGATTTTTTAAGGGTGATGGAACTCCATGAGAAGACGGGGGATCTTTCCCTTAAGGTTCCGGTGGATCCGTTTACGGATACCGGGGTAATCGCTGCGCGCTATAACCAGATGATGGATGTACTGCACAGGATCGGTGCCACATTCCAGCATCTGTTCGACGGCTCTCCCCAGGCGGTGGTCTCCACCGACGTGAAGGGCTGTATCACCCGTGCCAACCGGGGATTTCAATCCTTGTTCGGATATCCTGCCACAGCGGTGGTGGGGGCCTCCAATATTGATCTTATCGTACCGGAAAGCCATTGCCTTGAAAGCGTCACCTTACGACAGACCATCCTCAGCGGTAAAAGCGTTGAAAAAGAAACTCACAGAAAGCATCAATCCGGAAAACTGATTCCGGTATCCATGCTGGGGTTTCCATTGATCATCAACAATGCGGTGGAAGGGGTTTTTTATATTTACCAGGACATAACCGAGCGCAAGACCATGGAGGACCAACTTTACCGTAAAGCCTTTTATGACAGCCTGACAGGGGTTCCCAACCGGGTACTTTTCATGGAGCGGCTGAAACATGCCTTTCAAAGAAAACAGCGCAAGGCGACATTTAACTTTACGGTTCTGCTCATCGACCTGGACCGCTTCAAGTGGGTGAACGATAATCTAGGCCACCAGGCCGGCGACCTGCTTCTCAGGAAAGTTGCCAGGCGGTTTCTGGGCTGCCTTCGCAGCGCAGATACCCTGGCACGCCTGGGGGGAGACGAATTTGCCGTTCTCCTGGAAGATATCGCAGCCCCCAAAGAAATCGTCACCATTGCCTGGCGGCTGAGGAATGAAGCGGCGCGGCCATTTTCTATCCAGGGCACCGAGGTGTTCATCAGCGCAAGTATCGGCGTTATTTTGAACACATCGCGATACACAAAACCCGACCATATTCTCAGGGATGCGGACATTGCCATGTACCGCGCCAAAATAACCGGGAAATCAAGATTCAAGGTATTCAGCAAAAAGTTGTACCAGATGACCCATGATGCCCTGCAACTTGAAAATGATCTGAAAAAAGCGGTGGAACGAAATGAGTTTACGCTTTTTTATCAGCCTATTGTCTGCGCCAGAACCGAAGCGCTCAAGGGATTTGAGGCCTTGATCAGATGGGAGCATCCCACACGGGGGATGCTCCCGCCCAACAAGTTCATTCCCATGGCCGAAGATACCGGGCTCATCGTTCCCATCGGCCAGTGGGTGATTGAAACCGCATGCCGACAGTTGAAAGCGTGGCGGACCCGTTTGCCAGCGGCCTGTGACCTGACGGTCAGCGTGAATATCTCCGCACAGCAGTTCGTCCACCACAATCTTGAAATAATTGTTGAAAATTCCCTTGGCGCCGTAGACCTTCCTTCGGGGAGCCTGATGCTGGAATTGACGGAGAACAGCGTGATAGACAAGCCTGAGGCCATGATTTCCCATCTTAAAAAACTCAAGGAAATTGGGGTTAAAATTGCCATTGATGATTTTGGAACAGGGTATTTTTCGCTGGCCTATCTGAAGCATTTCCCCTTGGACTGCCTGAAAATAGACAAAAGCTTTGTGGACGAAATCAATACCAGTCGTGAAAATCAGCAAATTGCTCAAGCCATCATCATGCTGGCCCGGAACCTGGACCTGGAAGTTGTGGCCGAAGGTATCGAAGATCAGGAGCAACTTGAGATCATCCGTAGCCTGGACTGCAATTTCATCCAGGGGTATTACTATTCAAAGCCCTTAGCTGTGAAGGATTGTGAAGATGTGATCCAGATGGCACCGCGGCACATGGCGCCGGGTGCCGTACGGGTCTGACAGGTGAACCGGGCAGGCAGCCCGTGGTAAGAATTCCCACTCGCCACTGGCATGAGGTCGGCTGATGTGCTGCCCTAAACCGTCTTTTTCCGTCAAAATAGTATACATGTATATACAAGTGATTTTTTTTATGATAATTTGGGTCCGTTAATATATTGGATAACCAAAAAAAAGAGGGTGGATCATGAAGAAAATCGTCGAATGTGTCCCGAATTTTTCAGAGGGGCGTAATATGGAAACCATTGAAACCATTGCCGAAGCCATCAGGAAAACCCCGGGGTGCAGCCTGCTGGATGTGGATCCGGGAAAATCCACGAACCGGACGGTTTATACCTTTGTGGGGGAACCTGAGGCGGTCGTGGAAGGGGCCCTGGCCTCAGCCAGGGTGGCCCGGGAACGGATTGACATGCGGACCCATACCGGTGAGCACCATCGTATGGGTGCCATGGATGTCTGTCCCTTTATCCCCGTGGCCAATGTGACCATGGAAGAGTGCGTGGAGATTTCAAAGGAGTTCGGCCGGCGGGCGGGGGAGGAACTGGGAATTCCCATCTACCTCTATGAAGAATCCGCCACCCAGGAATATCGCAGAAAGCTGCCCCAGATCCGGGAAGGCCAGTACGAGGCGGTGAAAGACAGGATTGTCATGCCCGAGTGGAAGCCGGATTTCGGGCCGGCGAAGTTTATCCCGGAATGGGGCGCCACCGTTACCGGTGCGAGATTCTTTCTCATTGCCTACAACGTTAATCTCCTGTCCACACCGAATCAGGCCCACCGTATCGCCCTGAACCTTCGGGAGGCGGGACGCGGTCCTGAAGAGCCCGGGCAGTTCAAGGAAGTCAAGGGCATGGGCTGGTATGTGGCGGACTACAACCTGGCCCAGGTTACCGTCAATCTGAACAACTACCTGGTGACGCCCCCCCATATTCTTTATGAAGCCGTCAGGGATGAGGCGGCCAAACTGAAAATCGGTGTCACCGGTTCCGAAATCGTAGGGGTTGTGCCCCTGGACGCCATCCTCCAGGCGGCAGACTATTACATTGAAAAAGAGGGGCTGTTTGTCCTGGATGAGGACCAGAAAGTGCGTCTCGCCGTTGAGCGCCTCGGTCTGAACTCCGTTGCCCCCTTTGATCCCAAAGAAAAGATCATTGAATACATCATCCAAGAGGAACCGGATGAGCCATTGGCCTCCCTGAGCCTCCGGGGATTCATCGAAGAGGTGGCCAACCGGAGTTCCGCACCGGGCGGCGGCTCTGCCTCCGCTGCCATCGCCGCTATGGGCGCGGGGTTAGGCGCCATGGTGGCCAAACTGACCCTGGGAGTGAGAAAGTTCGAGGAGCTGGACGGCAAAATGCGGGAACTGGTTCCCCCCCTCCACGAGGCGGCACACGCCCTGATCCCCATGATTGATGCGGATACCAATGCCTTTACCGATTATGTGGACGCCCTTGGCCTGCCCAAAGAAACGGATGAGGAAAAGGCCTACAGGGCTGCCCAGCTCCAGGAAGGGTTGAAAAAGGCCATTGAAGTGCCCCTGTCCACAATGACCCTGGGCGACCAGGCCTGGGATGCCATGATTGAGGTGGCAGAGTACGGCAACATTGCCTCAAAATCTGATGTGGAAGTGGGTGCCAGAGCCTTGGAGATGGGTATCTGGGGCGCCTATAAAAATGTGGTGATCAACATGGGCGACATCACGGACGAAACCTATAAAAAAGAGACCCTGGCAACGGCTGAAGCCATCAAAGACAGGGCGGCGGCCATGTGCAAGACGGTGCTGGATATTCTGGATAACCGGTCTGCCTAACCCGTATTTCGTACAATAACCCGGCTGTCCCGGAAGTGTTCCGGGACAGCCGGGTTTGGATGGAAGGGTGCATCGCTGCGACCGGATTGCAATCACCGGCGCAGATTTACGGCGGCGGGCTCCCGGCATTCATGCCGGGAGCCGTATGAATTACCGTTTGATGACCGCCT
>CAJWHT010000189.1 GCA_913041495.1 uncultured Desulfobacteraceae bacterium
CGTCCATGCCGGGCATCTGCCAGTCCATGAACACCACATCATACCGGTTCTCTTCCGACTGGGCCGCCGACCGGATCATCTCAATGGCATCCTGCCCGGTGTGGCACATGTCCACCCGGAAGGTAAATCCTTCCAGATACGTTTTCAGCACCTGGCAGAAGGTACGGTTATCATCCACCACCAAGGTGTTCATGCCCTGGAGGGAATCGGGGACAATCTCAAGCTTCTCGGCCACGCGGTCCACCCGGCCGAGCCGGACGGTAAACCAGAAGGTGGTCCCTATACCGGCCTGGCTTTCCACACCGATTTCTCCGCCCATCATCTCACACAATTTCTTGCAGATGGACAGACCCAGACCGGTACCGCCGTACTTTCTCGTGGTGGAGGTATCGGCCTGCTGAAAGGACTGGAAGAGTTTGTTCTGCTGCGCCGGGGTCAGGCCGATGCCCGTATCCCGGACCTCGAATTTAAGCAAGGCCTCCTCCGCTGCCACGCTAACAGCCGAGATGGACACCTCGATCTCACCTTTTTCCGTAAATTTAACCGCGTTGTTGGCTAAATTCAAAAGGATCTGCCCCAGGCGGAGGGGATCGCCCTTCAAATAGAGGGGCACCTGTGTATCCAGGTTAAAGATAAGCTCCACCCCCTTTTCCTGGGTCTTTGCCGTCACCAGGCTGGACAGGTTGTCCAGCACCTCGTTCAGGTTGAAGGCAATGATTTCGATATCCAGTTTGCCGGCCTCGATCTTGGAGAAGTCCAGGATGTCGTTAATGATCCCTAAAAGGCTCTGGGCCGAAAGATGGACCTTCTCGATATAGTCCTTTTGTTTGGGGCTAAGCTCGGTTCTCAGGGCCAGATGGCTCATCCCGATGATCGCATTCATGGGGGTCCGGATCTCATGGCTCATGTTGGCCAGAAAATCGCTCTTGGCGCGGGTGGCGGCCTGGGCGTTGGCTTTTTCCTCTTCCAGATCCTCCATCATATTCAGCATGGCGGTCTGGGTTTCATCCAGTTCCCGGACCTGATTCTGAAGATCGGTTTCCAACTGTTTTCGGTCCGTGATATCCGTAGATATCCCGCAGGTGGCATATGGGGTTCCCGATGCATCCAACAGGGGAAACTTCACCGAATGAAACACCCGGGGGGCACCGTTCACCATCACGGTTTCCTCGCTGTCCGCCGGGGTCATCCCTTCTAACACCTGCCGGTCGTTCTCCCTGAGCACTGCGGCAGCCGCTTTGCCGAACACATCTTCGTCAGTCATGCCCACGGGATCGATATCCCCCAACCCCAGAATTTCGGGCCAGTCCTTGTTCACCAAAAGATAACGGCCCTCAAAATCCTTGGCGTAAATCAGGGCGCCGGAGTTGTCGATCAATCCTTGCAGAAAAGATTGCTTTTCACTCAGATCCTTTTGAATCTGTTTTTGTTCGGTAATATCTTCCTTGATGGCCACAAAATGGGTGATTTTACCGCTCTCATCTTTGATCGGAGAAATGGAGGCCGACTCCCAGTACAGGCTGCCGTCCTTTTTTTTGTTCAAAAACTCCCCCCGCCAGTTTTCCCCTGCGGCCAGGGTTTTCCAGAGCGTTTCATATATCTTGGGAGATTGTTGTTCCGATCTTAAAATCCTGGGATTCTGGCCGATGGCCTCTTCGGGCGTGTAGCCCGTCACTTTACAGAACCCCGGATTCACATATTCAATGGTGCCTTCCGTATCGGTAATGACCACGGAAGCGGAACTCTGTTCGACGGCTACGGAGAGTTTTAACAGTTCCGCCTCGGCCGCCTTCCGCCGGGTCACATCCATGCTGGTACCCATCATGCGGACCGGACGGCCGGCGTCATCTCTGAGCACCCGTCCCCTGGCTTCAATAACTCTGACACCCGATTCCTTGAGCCGGATACTGAACGTGGTATGAAAGTCGCTGTTACCCGCCAGGGCGTCCCGGATTTCCCCTCTGACCCTGTCCGCTTCCGCTTCATCCATCAGGGACATGAACCCGTTTAAATCCATGGCCTCAATTTCCGGCATCAGACGCATCTCGTACCGGCTGGTTTCATCCCAGGACAGGCGGTCCCTGATGACATCCCAGTCCCAGAATCCGATACCGGAGGCCGCAAGGGAGAGGTTGAACCGGTCCCGGCTTTCGGTGAGTTCGTCCCTGATCGCCCGGATCTTTTTATTTTTGCGCACCAGGATCACAAGGAAAACCAAAATGACGAGGATGATGACCCCGCCGAACACCGCCAGGGGCAGGATGACTTCGTAGATCACATCATCCTGCAGGCCGTGCTCGTACCGCACCGGCACCCATTTGTTGAACATCTGATCCCGGGTCTGCCGGTCAATGGAAGCAATGGTCTTTTCCAGGATACCGGCCAGGAGCGGCCAGTCATTGCGCACGGCCATGCGCAGCCGGGTTTCCGGCCAGTCGGTCTCCGCGGCAATTTTCAGGTTGGTCCAGCCGTTCCGGGATATCAGGTCACCGGCCACGGCCGTGGAGGCAAAGCAGAGGTCCGCCTGCCCCAGATGGACGGCCCGCATCACCTCGGGGGCCGTCTCCCGGTACACATAGGTGAGATTCAAATCGTCATATTCATTGGTCAGCTTGCTGTAAGCCGCCAGGTTCCGGTCAACCGACACCCGCCGCCCCCGGATATCTGCCACACCGGAGATACCCGCCACATCCTTCCGGGATACAAGGACAATGGGCAGCGTCAGGTAAGGGCCTTGGGTAAATGTGAGAAACTCGGCCCGCTCCGGCGTATAGGACAGGCAGGGCAGGACATCGATCTCCTTTTTCCGGGCCATTGCCAGCCCCTTGCCGAAGGGCACGTCCACCAATGCCATCTTCAGGCCCAGCCGGGCTTCTATGATATGAATGTATTCTGCGGCTATCCCGCCGCCACGCCCTTCTTCCACAAAGGAAATCGGCCTGTAACGCGGCGGTATGATATACCGGAGCGCTCTGTCCCGGTTTGCTTCCAACCATTGTTTCTCCTCCGGGGTGAACGGAATCTCTGCTGCAAAGGCCAATGGCATCCAGACCATCACAAAAACCGCGGCCGCTGCCAGTCCCACCAACAAGTTTTTCCATCGCATGGTTTTAAGCATCTGCGTCACCGGTGTCGCTCTTCCCTACGATTTTATACCGTTGCGCCTCCCCCAGTCGTCCCGACAATTCATTGATTTCCTTTTTAAGCTGAATCATCTTGTTCTCCCGTCCCACGGCCAGACGCCGGAACCTGTTTAATTCTTCCAGGCGGTCCCGGATCTCCTGTTCGGCCTGCTTGCGGTCCGTGATATCCATTATCCAGCCCAAACCGCCAGTTTCCCCCTGGTAATCGATGGGCATGTAAGTGACCAGCATATCCCGGATCCGCCTGTTTTTGCCAATCATTTTTAGTTCCATGTTATCGATTCTCCGGCCACAAGCCAGCGTGGCGGCAATCCGGTCACGATCCGCATCCTCCGCATAAAGATCCGGCGTATCGTCCCCTTCTTGGACATCAAACATGTCCGTGAACCTGGGATTGGCAAAGCGCACCGAATCGCCGGTGGTAATGGCAACCCCAACAGGGCTTGTATCCAGAATACGCTGAAGCTGCTCCCGCTCCCCGGCAAGCACCGCTTCCATGGCCCGCCGCTCCGTAATATCCCTGAAAGTAATTACCGCCCCGGAGATCCTGCCGTCCTTGATCACCGGTACGGCGGAATATTCCACATGGAAACCCGTGCCGTCTTTGCGCCACAGCATTTCATCGGAGATGGTTTCCCGAGTCCCCCGGCTGTACGCCCTGAACATGGGACAGTCTTCCACCGGATAATGGGTCCCGTCGGTATGGGTGTGATGAATTTTATCGTGTATGGGCCGGCTGATCAGTTCATCGGTATCGTATCCCAGCAACCGTCCGGCAGACGGATTTACAAAGGTCACGCAACCTTCGGTATCCACCCCGAAAATACCGTCTCCCACGGATTCAAGAATCAGCCTAAAACTCTCTTCGGATGCCCGCAATGCCGCCTCTGCCTCTTTGCGCTCCGTGATATCCCGGATTGAGGCCACCACCAGGATACCGGACCGGTTTTTTATTGGACTCAGGCTGATCTCCACGGGGATAAGGGTACCGCTTTTTGACTGGGCCGTCAGTTCCAGCCCCGCAGCGCCTTTTGCCCTGACATTTTCATCCCCGTGATAAAGGGAGCGTTTTTCATGGTGGCTGCCCCGAACCGTCTCCGGTACCAGCAGGTCAACGGAGGCGCCGAGCAGTTCAGCCCTGCCGTATTCGAACAACTTCTCCGTCTCGGAATTCACCAGGACAATCTCTCCGGATTCATCGGACACCACCATGGCATCCGGCGCGGATTCAAGAAGGGCCGCAAACCGTTCCTGGTTTTCCTGCAACTCAAGGGTGCGTTCCGCCACCTTTGTCTCCAGGTTGTCCCGGGCGGTTTCAAGTACCCGCCGTGCCCGTTCTCCGAGCACCAATACCAGCAGCACACTGAACACGGAAAGGACAAGGGTGCCTCCGAGAATGCCGAACACCGTCTTCCTGATCCAGTAAAACCCCTCCAGGGCTTCTGCCTTATCAATTTCCACGGCCAGCCCCACGTCCAGATCCCGGTTCCACAACCAGGCGCCGAACACCGGCACCCCCCTGTAATCCGGGTATCCGTCCATGTCCATCCCCACGGCTGATGCCCCCTGAAATATTCCCAGGTCCGTCATCTGCCGCCGAAGCACCACGGCCTGCTGCGCCAACCGCGTCAACGGCATATCCTCGCGGGATTTGCCTGTCCGGTATCCCCGGGTCATATCCCCCCCCGGATCACGCAGGTCAATGGTAAGGGCGGAGGACTCGTTTGGTCCAAGCATCCCCATATCCCGGAGTTGATCTTCAAACCGGCTGCTGGAGAGCATCCGGCCGCTCCGGTCAAAGGCGTAGAGGTCATCTGTCTTCCACCGCCCCGGCGACCGGGTCAGTCTGGACAGATCCTTTACCGGATCGATTCTGAGGGTCATCGCAGCGAGGATATTCCCCTTCAGATCCTGGATGGGACTGATAAAAAACATGGTGGGGGGCTTTCTGCCCCGGATGCTTTCACCGGTCAGGTGAACATCCGAGGTTATGGGAGGAACAAACCCCGCCTCCCCCTGAAAAGCACGATCCAGAATCGCAGGATACTGATCCGCAATGAGGTTTCTGGTGCCGATATTGGTGTCCCGCATGGACCCCAGACTGATGCGGTCCGGGCTGATGATAAAAAAGCCGATGTTCTGGAAAATGTCCGGGCTGTTGCGAAAAAATGACCTGGCATCGGCCAGGGCCTCCGAGGCCAGAAGGGCCTGCTTTTGCGGCGGTACCGCAAGCAGGCGCCGGGTGATCGCCACCAATTCGGGATCCTTTCCCAGCCGTTTCATCAGGGCGGTCCGTTCCTCCAGCCACATATCAGTCCGGTCCTGGATCAGGGAAAGCACCAGTTTCAGATTGGATGCCGTATTGCCGATCACGGCCCCACGGGTCCGCTCCATCAAAAGCCAGCCGAGCCCTGCCACAACAAGAATAAAAACCCCGAGCCCCACCAATACCATCCCCCTGAACCAGGGGGACCCGAAACTCATGGCCACGCTTTCCCTTCGTAACATCCGGACCAGCATAAAAAAAACAGCCGCCACAACCGCCAGCACCACGACGCCGGTGATGCCCAGGGGAATACGGTCGGTTACTCGAGCCCCGCGGCCCATCCGAATGGCATCATCCCCTGTCCGGGTCACATTCGGGACGGTATCGGCAGCCACAGTCAGGCCGGCCCACTTGCGCCGGATCGCCTGTTTGCGCTCTTCGGCAATGGCCCCAAGGGTCTTGTCAAGGATGCCGGCAAGTTCAGGCAGGTTTTTTGGAACGGCCATGGCCAGGACAGACCCCGGTTTATTCAGGCGGCCGTGGAATTTAAGGGTGGCCATCAATTCTTTTTCCATGATATGGGCAGCCACCGCCCGGTTGCCGGCATAGGCATCGGCCTCCCCCCTGACCACGGCGTCCAGGGCAAGGGAGGTGTTCGGGTAGGTACGGATAGTCACATCCGGAAAGTTCTTCTGAAAATAGACGATGTTATAAAAGCCCTCTTCCAGGGCAACAATTTTGCCCGAAAGGTCGGTCTCGCTTTTGTAATAGGGGCCTTCTTTGGGGCCGACCATGACATGGGGAATATCCAGGTAGACCCGGGTGAAGTGAAGATAGACCTTTCGCTCCGGTTTGGGGGTGATATCCATAATGGCGTCCAGGTCCCCTTGTTTCACCTTTTCCAGGTTCGCCTTAAAGGGACCGGAAACGATCTTCAGCCGGCCGTCCAGCAGGCGGTTCATCTCCCGGATATAATCTGCCCCGATGCCGTCCGGCTCACCGTTGTGATTCAAGAAATTCATGGGGGGCCAGGCGTCCATGGCTCCGATCCGGATCCGGGTACGGCTGTTCAGCCATTGGGTTTCCTGCGGGGTGAACACAAGGGACGTATCGGGGACATCGGCCGCTGACGATGCTATCGCTGCTGACGCTGCCACAACTGCCATCAGCCACAGCGTAATCAACAATACCATCCAGGTTTTCCATTTGGTGAATTCCATAGAAGCCCCCCTAATTTTCCCCCAATGCAGATATCAATGTCTCCAGGAGGGGTTTTGCATCTTTAAACTTGTATTTGCCGATAAGCCCTTCGATTTTCTTTACATCCGCGGCATACTCCTCCGGCCAGGAATAGTCAGCCATCTGCGCCAGCACCTCTTTGGAGGGTTTGGGCTTCCGCTTGGCCACATGGGGGGCAAGGGTGTTAAGGAATGCCTGAAGTGCTGAGGCATCCCCCTTGTTTTCAGCCATCTTTTTTTGGGTTCCGCTGTCTTGTGCCACCGGTTCAAGCACTTGAAGCACCCGGGCCAGGGACGTCTCAAAATCCTGTAAATAATCGGCCGGAACCTCTCGGGTATCAGCGTTCAACGATGACTCCACCCGGGCTGCCGCAGCCTGGAGGTCACCGGCCCCGATGGTGCCGGCAAGCCCTTTGATCGTATGGGCAATTCGGATTGCCGGCGTTTTGTCTTCACCGGTCATGGCATCTTTCAGCCGGGCCGCCGTATCCTTATTATCCTTGAAGAACCGGACCAAAAGAGATCTGTATAATCCTTGTTTACCGCCCACCCGGGCAAGGCCCCTGGCCGTGTCAATGCCTTCAAGTACAGGGATTTCCTGTTCTTGGGACGTTTTTTGGGAACCTGAATCCGTCCGCGCCACGTAACGCGGGTGGACCTTGCGTTCCCCCGGCGCAATCCACCGGGCCATGGTTCGAAACATTTCCCTGGGGGCAATGGGCTTGGTAATATAATCGTTCATGCCGATGGAAATGACGTCTTCTTTGACACCGCTCATGGCGTCCGCCGTCATGGCAAGGATAGGGATTTTCCCTGCCGGCGCCGGCAGTTTCCGGATCTCTTTGGCAGCGGTACGGCCGTCCATCACCGGCATCTGAAGGTCCATCAGAACCGCATCGTAGCGGCCGGGATGATCTGCCACCTTGTCCAGGCCCACCTTACCGTTTTCCGCCGTATCCACGTGAAATCCCTCGTCGTTGAGAAGCTCTACGGCAAGCTGGCGGTTTATGTCGTTGTCTTCCACCAGAAGCAGTCTGGCGCCGCGGATGCCCTCTGCTTCCCTGGGCAGATCGGTTCCCCTGGCAGCCCGGGCGGCACCTGCGGCAGGCATGTGACCGAATGCCGCCATGATACTGTCAAAGAGCAGCGAATGGGTGACGGGTTTAAGCAGGAAACCGTCAAAATTTGCCGCCCTGGCCTTTTCCATGACTTCTTCCCTGCTGTGGGCCGTGACCATGATAATTTTAGGTATCGTTGAAAGGCTTTCGTCCTGCTGAATTTTTTCAGCCGTCTCTATGCCGTCCATACCGGGCATTTCCCAGTCCATGAAGACGACCTTATACCCGGTGGTTTCTTTTGTTGCGGCCTCTTTCACCATCCTGACGGCGGACGGCCCGTCATTTGCCTGATCCGGCCGGAACCCGAAGCCTTTAAGATAGGTTTGCATTACCCGGCAAAAGGTATGGTTGTCATCCACCACCAATACCCGCATCCCGTCAAGGAACCCCGGAAAAACCTCTGTGGATGTCTCTTGGGTACCGGTCAATCCGACCCTTGCGGTAAACCAGAATGTAGCCCCCTCCCCGGCCCGGCTTTCCACACCGATGTCTCCGCCCATTATCCCGGCCAGTTTTTTACTGATGGTCAGTCCAAGGCCTGTGCCCCCGTATTTTCGGGTGGTGGAGGTATCTGCCTGCTGAAAGGATTGGAACAGCTTTTTTTGCTGCGCCGCAGACAGGCCGATGCCGGTGTCCCGGACACTGAACTTGAGCATGGCCGATGCTTTGGTCGTCTCAACCACGGACACAGAGATCTCAATCTCCCCCTGCTCGGTAAATTTAACGGCATTGTTCGTCAGGTTGAGCAGGATCTGCCCCAGCCGGAGGGGGTCTCCCTGAAGATTCATGGGAACCCCCTGGGCCAGGTTGAAGATCAGTTCCACCCCTTTTTCAAGGGCCTTGCCCGTCATTAGGCCGGACAGGTTGGACAACACCTCGTTCAGGTTAAAATCCACCTGCTCGATATCCAGTTTCCCGGCCTCGATCTTTGAAAAATCCAGAATATCGTTGATGATGCCCAAAAGACTCTGGGCGGAGAGGTTGACCTTGCTGATATAATCCCGCTGCCGGTCATCAAGATCGGTTTTAAGGGCCAGATGGCTCATGCCGATGATGGCGTTCATGGGGGTCCGGATCTCATGGCTCATATTGGCCAGAAAATCACTTTTGGCCCGGTTGGCCTCATCCGCGGCCTCACGGGCCGCAAGAATTTCTTTCTCCAGTTCTTTGCGAAGGGTGATATCTTCAAGCGAGGCAATGACCTCGGTGGGTGTTTGTCCCGGTGTCACCGGGTTATAGATGATCCTCAGCGTCCGGGTAAGCCCCCCGGTCACCGAGGTATAGGCCCCCTCCCACTCGGACGTCTTTCCCTCAAGGGCCTTTTGGAGTCCGTCCACCACGCCTTTGTTCGTCCCCTGGCGAACGGTGTTGAATCCGATCAGTTTTTCCCGGTCAGCCCCCATGAGATCCGCGAATTTCTGGTTGCAGTTCATGATGGTGCCGTCTTCGGAAAAGTGAATCATGCCCTGGGGAGAATTTTCAAATATGGTTCTGTGACGGACTTCGCTTTCGGCAGTCCTTGCCATCTCAACCTGAAGCGCCTGATTGGCGGCCTCGGCCTCTTCACGGGCCACACCCAGATCCTCCATGATGTTGAGCATGGCACGCCTGGCTTCGGCCAGCTCCGCCACCCGTTTTTCCATGACCCGGTTGGCCTTGTCCCGCTCCTCAAAGGATTGCCGCAACTGGGCGGTCATGTGGTTAAAGGCATCGGAAAACTCACCCATGAAGGCCACGGTCTGATCCAGGTCCCCCTTGGCGATCTGCTGGGTGGTCCATGTCAGGTGCTTGAGGCTGGCCTGAAGACTTTTCAGGGACTGCAGGGTAGCCAGGTCCCCCTTGGGAGACTCGGTTTCAATATCCCCCCGGGCCAGGTTAAACGCCATGCGGGTTGTGGCATTGTACTGATCGATAAACCGGTTGATATAACCGGTCACCTGGCGCACCTCGTTGTCCGGGAAATCATCCGGCAGGACTATGGGGCCGGGGGTTTTTCCTTTTAGAATATGATAAAACGCCTCGGATATTTTATCCAGTTGTGCCGCGTCCCGTTTGTCCATAGGATTATTCCGGTCTGACGTCAAACCGGCAGACCCGGTCGCCGGAGCACCAGCAGTCCACTTCTTTGACGGCAAAGGGCCTGCCGCTATACTCTTCCAGCAGCCCGGCCAAAAATCCTTCGTCATAGGTGCAGATGGTTTCATTGGTGACGGGAAGGCCCGAGCAGTCCAGATCCTCTGCCACGGTCAGGGTAAATTCCATCTTGTCCATATCCGAGTGCTCCACCCTGAGGATACCTATTTTAAGGGTGGACAACAAATCCTGAGCCTGGCGGACAAATTCCTGGAATTCAAGGGTCTTGTCCATAAGCTTTCGGCAGAACTGGGTGCCTGCCAGCTTTCCGGCCTTAAAATATATCCGGTCCGCGGTTTGGGTATCAAACTCCTGGATAATGACATCCCTGAGGGTGAACTGCATCAACCGGTATACCGACACATCCATTGCCCCGCCCAGGTTGGGCCGCCCCTGTGCCACATCGCCTATCATATCCCAGTCAAACAGAGATTCACTTCTCTCTTCTTTAAACATGTTTCCTCCTGAATTTTCTATGCCAACATGCCGTCGATACGTTGGATCAGTTCCTCCGGGGCAGATGATTTTGACACCATCTGCCGTCCTCCGACCATACCGTCCCGGATATCCCCGGGGCTGACCAAGGAGGAAAAAAAGAGCACCGGAATGTCCCTGGTGTCCTCGTCTTCCCCAAGTTCCCGGGCCACATCACCGCCGAACTTATCCGGCATATCAATATCACAGAGGATAAGATCCGGTTTTTCCGATCCGGCAAGGCGCAGCGTGTCCGCTCCGGCGTTTGTAAAAATAACCGTGTAGCGGCCGGTTTTTTCAAGCTTGGTTTTTACCAGCAGGGTGATATCCGGATCATCATCCACAACCAGTACTTTTTTCATTTCCTATCCTCCTTGCCACCGGTGGCCCGGGATGCTCACCGGTAGGTAATTTGGGTTTGTTCAAACTGCCGGGGTACTTTATCTGCCAGGCTGCGGATGCGCC